>CAZFSA010000031.1:0-37640 GCA_964521535.1 uncultured Gemmatimonas sp. | reverse complement strand
GGGGGGGCGTCCGGCTGTCGGCCGCAGCCGCTGGCGAGGGCGGCCGCGAGCAGGGTCCCGGCACACGAGGAGGCGAAGGCGAATCGCATGCCCCAACGTGGCGGGCGGGGCGTCACCCCCCTGTGCCAGAAACCGTTACTCGACCGGTAACGGCTGGTGGCAGGGGGTGGCGCGAGGCCGGGAAGCGCCTACGGCACGATCGCCTCCACCCCGAGTCGCGCCATTTCGGCGTTCAGGGCGCCTACTCCGGACTGGAGCAGTGCGCCCAGGCGGCTTCGGATCGAACCCCACTCGCGGTCCAGGTCGCGCTGCCGTTCCAGGGCTCCGGCAGTGGGGCGCCCTTCAGTGGAACCCGCGCCATAGCCCCCGAGACCGGTCAGGTAATTGAGCAGGGTGACATACTGGGCATCGAGCCGGGCCGGGGCCGTGAGCCCGGTTGCCGGCCTGGTCAGCTCGTCTTCCAGGGCCTCCAGATCCCTGATCAGGGTGTCGGCGAGCTGGCGGAGGCGGGTGGTATCCTTGCCAGCGGCGGCCGCCCGCTCCACCGCGCGACGGCTCTGGTCGCGGGCGGAGCGGATCCGGTCCACTGCCCGATAGAGCTGATCCAGGGTGTCGCGCACGGCCCACGAGACCCGGAACTGTTCCTCGTAGTCGGTCTGCCGGATGAACGTGGTGTCGAGCGGGTGACCGGTCACCCGGACCACGGTCTGGTGGGTCATGTCATCGACCGTGAGGCGGATCTGATACACGCCGGGTGGTGCCTTGACGCCGGGTCCTCCCCCGGCGATTCCGCGCGGCGGCCGGGCGCCGGGGTAGGTCAGATCCCACACCACCCGGTGCATGCCCGGATCCGAGGGAAGCCGGGCAGTCCGAAGGTCTGCCGCCCGGGCCGAGTCGCTGGAGAACTCGCGAACGGTGCGACCGCCGGCGTCGGTCACCACGAGATGAACCGAGCGAGCGGAGTTGACCAGGGCAAAGTGGATCAGGGCGCCATCCGGCAGCGGATCGGGCTTGGTCAGGTCCTGTTCCCCAAGGGGCTCGCCGGCCGCCGTTCGGGCAGCATCCCTGGGGGTGAACAGTCGGGTGCCTCGTGCCGGATCGGCCGCCAGCTCGCGAAGCGGGGTCAGGTCGTCGAGAACCCAGAAGGACCGGCCCTGGGTCGCCACCACCAGGTCGCCCCGATGGACCCGCAGGTCGGTGATCGGCGTGGCGGGGAGGTTGAGCTGGAGCCGCTGCCAGCGGGCTCCGTCGTTGAAGGACACGAACATCCCGAATTCGGTACCGGCATAGAGCAGGCCGGGCCGGGCCGGATCGGCGCGCACCACGCGAACCGGATGATCGGCCGGGATCCCGTTCCGTCCGTCGGTGAGCAGGGTCCAGGTTCGACCGAAATCGGTGGTCCGGAAGACGTAGGGACGAAAGTCGTCCATGCGATAGCGCTGCACGGCGAGGTACGCGCGGCCCGGGTCCAAGGTCGAGACGTCGATCCGGTTCACGGTGCCGAGGGGCGGCATTCCCGGCGGGGTGATGTTGGTCCAGGTCCGGCCGCCGTCGCGGGTCAGCTGGACCAACCCGTCGTCGGTGCCGACCCAGAGGGTGCGCGGGTCGTGGGGTGACACCACCAGGGCGAAGATGGTGTTGAACACCTCGACCCCAGTGTTGTCGCCGGTGATCGGTTCGCCGGGGAACGGTTGCAGCGACTTGTCGTTGGTGGTGAGATCGGGAGAGATCGTCTCCCAGGTCATTCCCCCATCCCGGGTCCGGTGGACGTACTGCGAGGCGTGATAGACCTCGTTGGGGTCGTGCGGAGAGACCACGATCGGCGCGACCCACTGGAACCGGTAGCGCAGATCGCGCACGGCGCGAGTGGGGTTCGCGGGGTAGAGGAGCACGTTGCGCCGGCTGTCGGTCCGGAGGTCGAGGCGGTTGATCGCGCCCCCGTAGCAGCCGCCCCAGATCACGTCAGGGTGATCCGGATGCAGGGCGATCGGTCCGGTCTCGCATCCTGCCGGATAGAGCCATTCCTCCTGAGGCCGGAGCGTGTGGCGTCGATGCCGGTGCCGGACGCTGATGGCGGAGTTGTCCTGCTGGGAGCCGTAGATGCGGTAGGGGAACTGGTTGTCGACCGTCACATCGTACAGTTCGGCGGTGGGCTGATTGTACATCGAGGAAAACGTGCGCCCCTTGTTGAGGGTCACGACCACACCGCCGTCGTCGGCCAGGGCGTAGATGTCCGGCTGCCGCGGATTGATCCAGAGGTCGTGGGTATCCCCATGAGGCACCGCGATCTCCTCGAAGGTTCGGCCGCCGTCGATCGAGCGCAGGAAGGGGGTGTTCAGCACGAACACGGTGTGTTCTTCCGTCGGGTGGGCGACCACGTGGTTGTAGTACCAGGCGCGGGCGTGGAGTCGCGACTCGGCGTTGACCAGGCTCCAGCTCGCGCCGCCGTCCTCCGAACGGTAGAGGCCGGGACGTTCCTTCGCCTCGACGATGGCCCAGACCCGACTGGGATTGGCGGGCGACACCGAGACCCCGATCCTGCCGACCAGACCGGTGGGGAGCCCGCCCTCGACTTTCTTCCAGGTGTCGCCGCCGTCGGTGGTGACGTAGAGCCCGCTTTCCGGGCTCCCCGAGACCAGGGTCCACGGCTTTCGCTCCGCGCGCCACATGGCGGCGAAGATCTGGCGGGGATTGGCGGGGTTCATGGCCAGCGCGACCGCCCCGGTACTGTCGTTCAGGTACAGCACCTTCTCCCAGGTCGTCCCGCCGTCCTTCGACCGGAAGACCCCGCGCTCCGGGTTTCGGCCGAACGGATGCCCGAGGGCGGCGACGTATACCAGGTTCGGATCGGCCGGATGGATCACCAGCGCCCCGATGGCGCCGCTTTCCCGGAGGCCGACGAATCGCCAGGTCTGGCCCGCGTCCGTCGACTTCCAGACTCCGCGTCCCACCGACACGTTGCCCCGGATACAGGCCGAGCCGGTCCCGACGTAGATCACGTTGGGGTCGGTGTCGGCCACATCGAGAGCCCCGATGTTCCCGACGTCCAGGTACCGATCGGTGAGGCTGGTCCAGCTGTTGCCCGCGTCGTCGGTTCGCCAGACCCCGCCCCCGGTGGTGCCCATGAGGAAGGTGTGCGGCCGCCCGGCGATCCCGGTCACGGCGGTGGATCGGCCTCCGCGATACGGCCCCACCATTCGATACCGCATCCCGTGGTAGAGCAGGGTGTCGACGCCCGGCGGGGCTGACGGCGGGGTGGGGCGCTGGGCTGGCAGGTCAACGGCGAGAACAAGGAAAACCCCGACGAGCAGATGGGCAGGCGCCGGTCGTCGCATGGTTCCGAACTCCGGATCACTGGATCGGTGAGAGGACTGGCTGAACCTACTCCGCGGTGGGGGCGGCGCAACGCCATCCGGGTTGGGCGGCAGCCGGGTCACCGAGCCGGGGTTGACATCGCCCGCCGACCTGATCTAACGTTGCCTTCATGCATCTCGCCACCGGTCGCGTCTGTTGTCCCGCTTGGAGCTGCCTCTGGAGCGCGTGTTGCGCGCCCAGGTTCGGGCCACGCGACCGCGGGTGACACGACTGTAGATCTCTCAGGATCTCTTGTCCGGCCCCGGATTCGCGTCCGGGGCCTTTTTGCATCCCCAACCGTGGAGTGACCTGACGATGTCCGCCGTACGCTCGGAAGTGCTTGCCGCCAACGCCGCCTACGCCGCCCAGTTCGGCGATCGCGCCTCACTGCCCCTCCCGCCGGCCCGCCGCTTCGCCGTGCTGACCTGCATGGACGCCCGGCTGGATCCGGCCCGGTTCGCCGGACTCCGCGAGGGCGACGCCCACGTGATCCGGAATGCCGGCGGGCGCGCCAGCGACGACGCGATCCGGTCGCTGGTGATCTCGTACAAACTGCTGGGCACCAGGGAGTGGTTCGTCATCCACCATACCGATTGCGGGATGGAGTACTTCAGCGACGCCACGATGCGGAGCCTGCTCGCGGCCAGCCTCGAGACGGCGGAACTGCGACCCGACGGGTTCCGGGACGTGGGCCCGGGGCCCGGGTCGCCGGAGGGGGGCTATATCGGGTGGCTCACCATTGGCGATGCCGCCCAGGCGGTGGTGGACGACGTCCGGCGGATCCGGCGGCACCCGCTGGTTCCCTCGCGGATCCCGATCTACGGCTACCTCTACGACGTGCGCACCGGGCGGCTGATCGAGGTCCCCGAGGCCACCGAGGTCGGACGCGCGAACTGACCGGTGGCGGGCGGCGGGCCCTGCTTGCCCCGCCGCCCGCCGCTCGCTATCCTCACCATCCCCGAACGACCCGCACCGAGGCTGCCGCCATGACCCTCCGCATCAACGACGTCGCGCCCGACTTCACGGCCGAGACCACCCAGGGCACGATCCGGTTCCACGAATGGATCGGCGACGGGTGGGCGATGCTGTTCTCCCACCCCAAGGACTTCACCCCGGTGTGCACCACCGAGCTGGGCTACATGGCCAGCATCGAGCCCGAGTTCCGGAAGCGGAACTGCAAGATCATCGGCCTCAGCGTCGACCCGGTGGCGAGCCACAGCAAGTGGGCCGACGACATCGAGGAGACTCAGGGACATCGCCCCGCGTATCCGATGATCGGGGATCCGACGCTCGCGGTGGCCAAGCTCTACGACATGCTGCCCGCGGACGCCGGCGATTCCTGCGACGGCCGCACCGCGGCCGACAACGCCACGGTCCGGACGGTCTTCCTGATCGGGCCGGACAAGAAGATCAAGCTGATGCTGGTCTATCCGATGACGACGGGACGGAACTTCGACGAGGTGCTGCGGGCGCTTGATTCGATCCAGCTCACGGCCAGGCACACGGTGGCCACCCCGGTCAACTGGCGGCCGGGAGAGGACATCATCATCCCGCCGGCGGTGTCCGACGAGCAGGCCCGGATCAAGTTCCCAGGCGGGTGGAAGGCGCCGAAGCCGTATCTCCGGATCGCGCCGCAGCCCGAGTAGCGGCGGCGACCGGCGACCCCGACGCCAGCAGGTCCACGATCAGCACGTCGGCGGCCGCGTTCCATCGCACCGGCAGCAGGGTACAGCCCACGCCCCGGCTCACCAGCAACGGGCCCCGCTCGGTCTCGAACCGGCCGGCGGGGTACCGGCGGGAGAGGCGGCCGTGCGGCAGGTAGAGCGGAGGGAGCCCGGGCAGGACGATCTGCCCGCCGTGGGTGTGGCCCGCCAGGGCCAGATCGATGCGGTCGCCGTTGAGATCGAGCAGCCCGGACGGCTGGTGCATGACCAGGATCCGGACGTCCCTCACCCCCTCGAACGCCAGCTCGGCGTCGGGATCGCCGGCGCCATGGTCGTCGAGACCGACGATCGACACGTGCTGGTGCGGGGCCGGCAGGGCGACGCTCCGGTTGCGGAGGACGGTGACGCCGGCTTCCTCGAGCTGTTCCGCGATCACCCCCGCCCCCGAGTAATGGTCATGGTTTCCGAGCACGGCGAAGACGCCATGGCGGGCCTCGAGCCGCCGGAGGAACGGGATCAGGCGGCGCCCGTGGCGGGCTCGGAGGCTCACGAAGTCGCCGCCCAGCAGCACGGCATCCGGCTCGGCCTCGACGATCCGGGTCACGGCCTGCTCGAGGGTCCGGTCGGAGGTCGTGGGGCCCGCGTGCCAATCCGCTGCGAACGCGACCCGCAGCCGGTCGGACGCTCCGAGGGGCCGGCCCAGCTCGACGGTGTGGTGCACAGCTCCGACCGACGGGTCGAGCCCCAGCGCATCGGCCAACCGGGCCGGCCAGTCGCCCGTGGTGACTACCGCCTGGACGTCCTCGACCAGGCGCATCAGCGGTCCGACCTTGCGATCGCGACGGAGCATGCGGCCCATCGTTGCACCGACCGTGCCAGGAGGCTGGCGTCCCGGCCGTCCTCCCGCGTCCGGGACGGGGGTGTGTAGCTTCCGCGATGCTCTACCTCCTGCTCCTCCTCCAGGTCCAGGTCCCCCCACCCGATTCGGCGGACGTTGCGGGGCTCCGCCACCGCAATGGAACCATCCCCCGATCGGCGACCGCGGTCTTCGCACCCCGAGCGCCGCGCATCGATGGGCGGCTCGACGACCCCGCCTGGGCCCTGGCAACGCCGGAAACCGGCTTCCGCCGGGACGTCCCGAGCGACGGGAAGCCGGCCACGCAGGATACGGAGGTACGCGTCCTCTACGACCGCGACGCCCTCTACATCGGAGCCCGGCTCCATGACGATCGGCCCGACCGGGTCTCCCGGCGCCTCAACCGGCGCGACTCATTCGGTCATTTCAACGACGTCTTCTTCGCGCTGATCGACTCCTACCATGACCACCGGACCCAGTTCGTGTTCGGCGTCACTCCCGCGGGCGAGCGGCGGGACGCCATTGCCACCGGGGACGGGCTGGGCGAGTTCGACGCCGGCTGGGATCCCGTCTGGGAGGCGAAGACGACCATCGACTCGCTCGGCTGGACGGCGGAGTTTAGGATCCCGTTTTCCCAGCTCCGGTTCTCGCGGGAGCGGCAGCAGATCTGGGGCATCCAGTTCCGCCGCGACATCCTGCGGGCGGGCGAGGCGGTGGACTGGCAATGGTCGCCCAAGACCGAGCCGGGCCAAGTCTCGAAGTACGGTCACCTGCTGGGACTGGAGGACATTCCGGCGCCGCGCCGGCTGGAGCTTCAGCCGTGGGCGCTGAGCCAGGCCCGGCTGACGCAGGGTGTGGCGCCAGGCAACCCGTTCGACGGCGGGGCCGTGGGCTCGGCCACCGGAGGGCTCGATCTCAAGTACGGGCTTTCGAGCGGCCTCACCCTCACCGCGACCATCAACCCCGATTTCGGCCAGGTCGAGGCCGACCCGTCAGTGGTGAACCTCACGGCCTTCGAGACCTTCTTCGAGGAGCGACGACCGTTCTTCGTCGAGGGCGCCAACCTGTTCAACTTCGGCAGCGGGGGCATGCGGACCTTCTACTCCCGCCGCGTCGGTCGGGCCCCGGGCCTCTCGGCCGCCGGAACCGCCACCTATGTCGACGAGCCAACCGCGACGTCCATTCTCGGCGCGGTGAAGCTCACCGGCCGGACCGCGTCGGGATGGTCGATCGGCGTGGTGGACGCGATGACCGGCCGGGAGTACGCACGGCTGGCGGACCAAACCGGCGGTTCCGTGCGCCGGGTGCCGATCGAGCCCAGGGCGAACTACGCCGTGGTCCGGGTGAAGCGTGACCTGGCGGGCGGTTCCAGCGGGTTCGGCTTCATGGCAACCGCCGTCAACCGCGACATCGATCCCGAACACTTCGCCTCGATCCGCCGCTCGGCCTACTTTGCCGGCGCCGACTTCTTTCATCGCTGGCGGAGGAACACCTTCCAGCTCACCGGCACCTTCGGCGTTTCGCGGATCGCGGGCGAGCCGCTCGCGATCGCGCTCGCCCAGACCGCCTCGGCCCGCTATTTCCAGCGGCCGGACCAGTCGTACGTAAGGTTCGACCCCACCCGGACGGCGCTGTCGGGGGCCATCGGCGAGGTGGTCTTCCGGAAGCAGGGCGGCAATTGGGTGTACTGGAGCGGGGCTGGATTCGGCTCGCCCGGGTTCGACGTCAACGATGCCGGGTTCCTGCCCGGCGTTGACAGGCTCAACCTGGCCGGCGGCGTCGGACGCCAATGGCTCCGCCCCGGGCGCCTGGCGCGTCAGGCCACGGCCGAGGTCTCGCTCTTCCAGTCCCGGAACTTCGGGGGCGTGCGCCTCAACACCGATCTCAACGGGTCCACCTCGCTCCAGTTTCACGACTTCTCCAGCCTCCGGGTCCACGTCGCCCGGCGGTTTGCCGGGCTCGACGACCAGCTGACCCGTGGCGGCCCGCTGGTCCGGCCCCCTGGAGTCACCACCGCAGCGCTGGGCTACGGCACCGATTCCCGCCGGGCGGTGGCAGGGAGCGCGAACGGAACCCTCCGGTGGGATGGGGCGGGCGGAGCGGACGCGGTCGCCTCGGTGAACCTCACCCTTCAGACCCGCCGTGGCGCCAGTCTCAGTCTCGGCCCGAGCTACCAGCGGGTCCGGTCCCCCGCGTTCTACGTCGGGGCCTATGACGACCCCACGGCCGGCGCGACGTTCGGCAGGCGCTACGTGTTCGCGGACCTGGCGCAGGACGTGCTGAGCCTCACGGCGCGGCTGAACTACTACTTCACCCCTGGGCTGTCGCTCCAGCTTTACGCCCAGCCTTTTGTCGCCACCGCCGACTTCGGGGCCCCCAAGGCACTGGTCGCGCCTCGCACCTACCAGTTCACGGCGTACGGGCAGGGCGGCTCCACGATCGTGACCGACCCGGCCACGGGGCAGATCACCGTCGACGCGGACGGCGACGGTCCAGCACCGGCGCTCAGCTACGCCAACCCCGACTTCCGCCGCCGATCGCTCCGCAGCAACGTGGTGCTCCGATGGGAGTATCGGCCCGGCTCGACCCTGTTTCTGGTGTGGAACCAGGGCCGGTCCAGCCAGATCGGGGACCCCCGGTTCCGCCCGCTCCGCGACCTCGGGGGAATCTTCGGCGACGACATGCAGAACGTCTTCCTGGCCAAGGCGACGTACTACTTCGCCTGGTAACGGCCGCGGCCCCGTCCGGCACCTGGCGGACGCCCGCCCTGCAGCGGCCCCCAACCAGACGCACCCATGACCGCGATCGCGGTTCCCAGGGGTGTCATGCTCCTGTCATGTGGGGTCGCTACCCTATGAGCGCCCTCGGCCGCCATCGGCGGGTCGGGGCCCCCAGGTCCGGAAGGGCTCGATGCCAGGAGCAGCCGCTTGGCAATGGTAACCGTGCTGCTGTGCGCCGCCTTGCAGGTGCAGCAGGGCCCGACTCTCACCCTCGACGAGGCCCAGCGCTACGCGCTGGGAGCGCGAGGGCAGCCTGCTGTGCTGGCCGCACAGGTCGCGGTAGCCAGGGCTGAACGACGGCTCGCCGGCCAGGTTCCGAATCCCGTCCTCTCGTACACCCGAACCCAGGACCCTCCGCGCCAGCACGTACTGCTGGATCAACCGCTCTCCTGGCTCCTGACCCGGGCCACCGAGCGTGCGGTCGCGGCCGCCCGCGTGATCCGGGCTCAAGCGGACTCGACCCGCCGGCTGGCCGACCTGACGCGGGACGTCCAGATGGCATTCTTCGAGGCCCTGGCGGCCGCGGAAGCGTTTCGCCTGGTGACCGAGCAGGCGGCGGTAGCGGACTCCCTGGGCCTGATTGCCCGGGCCCGGCTCCAGGCCGGCGACATCTCGGCGTTTGAACTCGACCAGACGCTCCAGGAGACCCGCGGGGCCCGTCAGGCGCTCTCTGAAGCGCGGGAGCGAACCCGCACGTCGCTGACCGCGTTCGCCCAGGCGATCGGATGGACCGGGCCGGTGCCGCCGGCCCCGATCGGCGCGCTCGACGTCGGGCTGGCCACCGCGATCCCACCTCCACCCGAGGCGGACAGCCTGCCTCTCGTCCGAGGGGCTGTCGCGGAATCCGTGGCCGCCGCCAGGCACACCCTCGCGGTGGCCCGACGGCGGGTGCCGGTACCCGCGATCACCGGCGGCGCGGACTGGGACAGCCCTGATCGGCCGGGCAGGAGCTTCAGCGTGATCGGGCTGGCGATCCCTCTACCCCTCTGGAATCAGGGGGGCAGCGACCGGGCTGCCGCCCAGGCGCGGGCCGAGCTTGCGGCCGCCGAGGCTCGCGAGGCCCGGCTCGAGGCGGTTCGCAGTCTCGCCGATTCGCGGATCCGGCTCGAGGAGACCGCCCGGCGCGCGCTGTTCACCCGCGACTCGCTGATTCCGGGTGCGCGCGCCATCCGGGACCGCGCCCTGGTGGCCTATCGGGTCGGGGAGAGCGGGGTCTTGCCGGTGCTCGATGCATTACGGGGAGAGCGGGAGGTGGTACTCAATGGCGTGCTGGAACTCCTCAGGTTCCAGGTGGCCCGGGCCGAGTGGCAGGCGCTGGTCGGGAGGACCGAATGAGACGGTGGCGGACCCGACCGGGCCAACTGGGCCTGACGCTCGGTCTCCTTGGCGCGTGCAGGGGCGGATCGGATTCCGCCCCCGAACGCGGGTCGGATTCCACCTCGGTCGTAGCGGTGAGCGTCGCCCCCATCGTGGTGGCCAGCCTCCGCGACTACGTGGAGGGCTGGGGCACCGTCGGGCCGGCGCCCGCGACCCGGGGCGCTCCTCCGGCGAACGCCCGGGTCGCGGCACCAGTATCGGGGCTGGTGGCGCAGGTGCTCACGGCGGAGGGGGAGCGAGTGGAAGAGGGCCGGATCCTCATCACGCTGGATGCGAGGCTCGCCGACGTCGCCGTCTCCCAGGCCCGTCAGGCAGCGCAGTACGCCGAGCAGGTGTTCAACCGTCAACAGCAGTTGCTGGCCAGCGGGATCACCTCGCAGAGGCAGTTCCAGGAGGCGGAACAGCATCTGGCGACGGCGCGCAACGAGCTGGCCGCGGCCCTGACCCAGCGGGCGCTCCTGGACGTCCGGGCGCCGGTCCGGGGCACCGTCATCGCGCTGAACGCCAAGCCTGGCGATGCGGTGGATCCGGCCACGGCTCTGGCGGAGATCGTTGACCTGGATCGGCTGGTGGTCACCATCGGAATTCGCACCGGAGAGATCGCCAGGGTGCGACGAGGTCAACCGGCCACCCTGAGGCTCGATCAGGGTCGAATCGCGGAACCGGGAGGGATGGTTTCGGGCGCGGTCGTGTACGTCGGCGCCCAGGTGGATGCCGGGACGGATCAGGTCCCGGTCCGGGTTTCGGTTCCAGCCTCGGCCGGTTTTCGTCCCGGCCAGTACCTCCGGGTTCGGATCGCCGTGGAGGAGCGGCCCAATCGGCTGGCGGTCCCGGTCGAGAGCATCATCACCCGCGACGGCGTTCCCATGATCGCGATCGTCACCGCCGATCGGGCGACGCTGCGTCCGGTGCAGGTCGGGCTCCGGGATGGCGGTCTGGTCGAGGTCTCCGGCCAGGGCGTGGAGGCGGCGATGACCGTCGCGACCGCCGGCGCGTACGGGCTGCCGCCCGAGAGCCGGGTCCGGATCATCCGGCCATGAACGGCGGGGCTCGGGTCGGACGCTTCGCCGTCCGCCACGGCGCGGTCATCGCGTTCGGAACGATGGCCCTCGGTATCGGGGGCATCCTGGCGGCGGGCAGCATCCCCTCCTCGGTCTTCCCCCAGACCGATTTTCCACGAGTCGTCGTCCTGGTCGACGCTGGCGTCATGCCAGCGGATCAGATGATGGCGGCAGTGACTCGTCCCATCGAGGAGTCCATGAAGGACATCCCGGGTTCGGTGAGCGTGCGATCGGCCACTGGCCGCGGGTCGGCGGAGATCAATGTGTTCTTCAACTGGGCGGCGGACATGGTGCAGTCCGAGCTCTTCGTCATCGGACGACTGTCCCAGATCCGGGCCAGCCTCCCGGCCGGAATCTCGACCTCCGTGTTCCGGCTCACCTTCTCCGCCTTTCCGATCCTTGGAGTGAGCCTTACCAGTCCCGATCGCAGCATCACCGAGCTCTGGGAGATGGCACGGTATGACCTCAAGCCACGGTTCCTCCGGATCAAGGGGGTCGCGCGGGTCGACCTGGTCGGCGGCCGCTCGCCGGAGTTTCAGGTCGTGGTCGATCCCACTCGACTGCTGGCAGTCGAGCTTGGTCTTCCGGAGGTGGCGGAGGCGCTTGATCGGAACAGCATCGTCGCCCCAACCGGCATGCACGAGGAGAACCACACGCTCTACCTCACGGTCGTGGATGGCCGGCTCAGGAACGCCGAGGAGATCGGCAATCTGGTCGTGAAGGTCGTCCGCGGACATCCGGTGCGGATCCGGGACTTTGCCCGGGTGGAGCAGGGCGCCGAGCCGGCCTTCCACGTGGTCACCGCCGAGGGGGTGAACGCAGTTCTCCTCAATGTGCGGAGCCAGCCCGACGGGAGCACCCTGCAGATCGCCCGCGACCTCCGCGACGAGCTGGCCCGGCTTCGGCCGGCGATGCCCGCCGACCTCAAGCTGGCCTTCTTCTACGATCAATCGGAGATCGTGCGGGATTCCGTGCGCGGCGTCTGGGAAGCGATCGTGTTCGGCCTGGTGCTGTCGGTCGGGATCATCTACCTGTTCCTCAGGCGGTGGGGCGCCACCCTGGTGGCGACCCTGGTGATCCCGTTTACGGTGCTGATCACCCTGGTCGCGATCCGGGCGCTCGGGTTGGGGTTCAACCTGATGACCCTCGGCGGTATCGCCGCGGCGATCGGCCTCGTCATCGACGATGCGATCGTGGCGGTCGAGGCGATCCACGTGAAGGTGGCGAGCGCGCCAAGCCGGGCCGAGGGCATCGAAGGGGGCATCGCCGAGATCCTCCGGCCGTTGATCGCCTCGACGTTGACTCCGGTGGTGGTCTTCATCCCTCTGGCCTACCTCAGCGGCATCACCGGCGTCTTCTTCCGGGCCCTCGCGCTGACGATGGTCGTCGCGCTGCTGACGTCACTGGTCCTGGCCGTGACGCTGACCCCCTCCCTGGCCGCCTGGCTGCTTCCAGGGTCGCCGAACGGCGCGCTCCACTCGGAAGAGGGCGGGGCGCTGCTGCAGCGGCTGGTCACGGGCTATGAGATCGCGCTGCGACGCGCCCTGCGGTATCGCTGGCTGACCCTGGGAATCTGTGGCCTGGTCCTCGTGACCGGTTTCGGATTGTACCGGAGCTTGCGAAGCGAGTTCCTTCCACCGATGGACGAAGGGGCGTTCGTGATCGACTACTTCACCCCCCCTGGCACCAGTCTCGCCGAGACCAGTCGGGAACTGCTTCAGGTCGAGAGCATCCTCCGCGACGTCCCTGAGGTCGAGAGCTATTCCCGCCGCACCGGGGCACGGCTGGCCCTCGCCATTGCCGAGCCGCACACCGGCGATTTCCTCGTGAAGCTCAAGCGACAGCGCCGGCGGAGGACCGAGGACGTGATCTCGGAGCTGCGACGTCGGTTCCATGAAGCCGCCCCCACCGTCAACTGGGAATTCCCCGGCATCCTGAGCGATCTGATCGGGGATCTGATGTGGGCCCCCAAACCGATCGAGATCAAGCTCTACTCGAACGACGTGGGGCTCCTGAAGCAGGAGGCCCCGAAGATCGCCGAGCAGCTGCGAAGGATCCCTGGCGTGGTGGATATCTTCGATGGCCTGGTCTACACGGGGACCACCCTCTCCCTCCGACTCCGACCGGAGGATGCCCGCCGGTTCGGGCTCAGCACCAGCGACGTGGCTCGCACCGTGAACGCGGCGATGCTGGGCGAGCGGGCATCGACGGTGCTTCAGGGGGACCGGCTGATCGGGATCCGGGTCCGGGTGGACTCGTCCCGGCTGGAGCGGATGGCGATGCTCAAGGACCTGCCGATTCGCGGGGCGGATGGCGCCCTGGTGCAGCTGCGCCAGGTGGCCGACTTCGCGGAAGTGCCAGGCGAGCTGGAGTTGCGCCGGGAGGACATGCGGCAGGACGTCGCGGTTACCGCCCGCCTCGAGGGGCGGGACCTGGGCGGCGCGATGGCGGAGATCCAGCGGACCCTGCGGTTGGAGGGATTGGCCCCGGCCGGGAGCGTCGAGTATGGCGGCCTGTACCAGCAGCAGCAGGAATCGTTCCGCAATCTGCTCCGCGTACTCGGGATGGCGATCGCCCTGGTGTTTACGGTGCTGGTGGTCGAGTTCAGAAGCTTCCGCGAACCGGTGGCCATCGTGTTCGGCGCCGTGCTCGCGATGTTCGGGACCGTCCTCGGGCTGTGGCTCACCGGGACCTCGCTGAACGTGGTATCGTTCCTGGGGGTGATCATCGGGGTGGGAATCGTGGCGAAGAACGGGATTCTGATGCTCGATCGGGTGGAGACCCTGCGCAGCCAAGGGTTGTCCCTGGAGGAGGCGCTGGTGGATTCCGGCCGGCGGAGGCTCCGGCCGGTGCTGATGACGTCGCTCGCGGCCGCGCTCGGCATGCTGCCACTGGCCTATGGGGTCGGCTCGGGCGCGGACATGCTCAAGCCGCTCGCGGTCGCGGTCATCGGGGCCCCTGGGCATTTCCGTAGCGCTGTCGCTGGTGGCGACGCCGGTCGCCCTGGCGGTGCTCCGCGGCGCGAGCCCCGATACGCCCGTCCTTCACCTTCCGCCGCACCATGCGAGTCCTGGTCGTCGAGGACGAGGCTGAGGTCGCCGACCTGCTCGCCAGGACGCTGCGAGAGGCCGGCTGGGCCGTGGACCTGGTCGGGAACGGGACCTCGGCCCTCGCAGCCCTTGCCGTGAACGACTACGACGCCGCCGTGCTGGATCTCCGGCTGCCCGAGCTGGATGGAGTGGAAGTGTGCCGCCGCTGGCGCCAGCAAAGCGGCACGACCCCGATCCTGATGCTGACCGCCCAGGGAGCCGTCTCCTCGCGCGTGGCCGGCCTGGACGCCGGGGCGGATGACTACCTTACCAAGCCGTTCGCGATCGAGGAGCTTCTCGCCCGGCTCAGGGCCCTGATCCGGCGCCCTGCCATCGCCATGGCCCCCGTGGCCCGCCTGGCGGATCTCGAGCTGGACCCGGCCTCCCGCACCGTCCGGCGGTCCGGTCGCCCGGTTTCGCTCACCGCCCGGGAGTTTGCCCTGCTGCACTACCTGATGCGACGGCCCGGCATGGTCGTGACCCGCTCGCAGATCCTGGAGCATGTCTGGGATGACAACTTCGATCCGGTCGGGAACGTGGTCGACGTGCTGGTGGGCCGGTTGCGCCGGAAGCTGAATCTTCCGGCGTCGGTACCCCTGCTCCATACGGTGCGAGGCGCGGGCTACGTTCTTGCCGAGCGAAGGCCGCAGGATGCCGATTAGCCGGCTGCGGGTACGGCTCGCGACCTGGTTCGGGATCACGTTCATCGCCAGCCTCGTGCTTCTCGACCTCGGCTTCCTGCTGTATTCGCAACGGAGCGCCGAGCGCCGCCTGACGAACGAGGTCCGCGCCGCCGCCGTCGGCCTGGCGGCCTCGATCCGGCGCGAACAGGCGCTCCTTGAGGGAGTCTCGACCGATTCCGCGGTTCGGGAAGCGATGGCCGAATGGCCGGCGGGTCCGGACGTTATCGGCGTATTCGACAGCGTTGGCCGGATGATCACCGCCCGCGGCCCCGACACGCTGATCAGCAGGCTCGATTTCCCGGGGCTGGTTGCGGGGTCGGACGGGATTCGCGATCTCCCGGTCGATCGGGAAGGTCAGCTGCGAACGGCCTGGGTGCGGGACTCCGAGTCGCCCCCGCTGGTCGTGATCGCCGCCAGCTCGACGGCGCCCCTGCGGGAGGAGCAGGAGGCGCTGCGGACCTGGCTGCTGGCCAGCCTCCCGTTGATCGCGGTGGGCGCCGCGGCAGCGGGGTACGCTCTGGCCCGGCGGGGGCTCCGGCCGGTCCGCGCGATGGCCAGCGACCTGGACGCGATCGACGCGGACCGCCTCGATCGCCGGCTGCCGGTGCGCCAGCCGCCCGACGAGCTGGATCAGCTGGCGTCGCACTTCAACGGGCTCCTCGACCGGCTGGCCACCGCGCGGGAGTCCAGCCGGAGGTTCGTCGCCCAGGCCGCTCACCAGTTGCGGACGCCACTCACCATTGTCCGTGGCGAGAGCAGCCTGAGCCTTGAACGGGCCCGGGAGCCGGAGGAGTATCGGAACGCACTCCGGCGGATCCGGCTCGCCGCGGAGCAGATGAGCCACCGGGTCGAGGAACTGTTTCTCCTCGCCGAGGCCGAGGCGGGAGAGAGACCGGCACTCCAGCCGGGAGTGGAGCTGGATGGGATCGCCGTCGAGGCCGTGGACCTGATGCGAGGCCGCGCTTTCGCCCTTGCCAGGACGCTCGAATTCGGCCGGATCGAGGCGGTCCCGGTTCGGGGCGACCAGCGTCTGCTCCGCGAAGCGGCGCTCGAACTGATCGAGAATGCCTGCCGACATGGGCAGGCGGACGTGCCGGTCCGCATCGAGGTGTTCCGCGAGCAGAACCGGGGTGCCCTGGCAGTCGGGAACCTGGGGCCGCCGATCCCGGGCCCGGGCGGCGGTAGCGCGGAGGGACTCGGCCTGACCATCGTTCGCTGGGTCGCCGAGGTGCATGGCGGGTCGCTGATCATGGACCGCGACGGAGACTTCAACTCCGTCCGCCTGGAGCTGCCGCTTTCGGGCGACGAGGCGTGACCAGGCCCGCGACCATCCCTGGCCAGGCGTGTCACCGACGTTGACGCAGTACCACGTCGCACCATACGTTCCGCCGTCACCGCTCCGACCGCCGGTGGGAGCCACGAGGGCCACCATCCAGGTTCAATGAACCCTATCTCCAGGGCCGCCAGCCGCCGAGCCGCACGCCGTGCCCGCGCGTGCGGGCGCGACGGGGTGACCGGCTGTCCGCGGGACCAGGGTTGACCGGTGCCCGCGCTCCCGGCGCTCCAGGCGCTCGAACGACTTCGCGAGGGCAACCGCCGGTTCGTCACCGATACCAACCATCGGGAGGCGCCCGATGGCGCGGCCCGGCGGCGCGACCTGGTGGCCGGCCAGGCGCCGTTCGCGATCATCCTGGGCTGCTCCGATTCGCGGGTCCCCGCGGAGATCGTCTTCGACCAGGGCCTGGGCGACCTGTTCGTGATCCGGGTGGCGGGCAACATCGTGGCGCCCTCACAGGTGGGGAGCGTGGAGTTCGCTGCCGCCCGGTTCGAGACCCGGCTGGTGGTGGTGCTGGGTCACTCCACCTGCAGCGCGGTGCAGACCACGCTGGAGGAACTGAACCGGCCCACCGCCGACCAGTCCTCCAACTTGCGCTCCATCGTCAGCCGGATCCGCCCGGCGGTGGAGCCGCTGCTCGCCACCGAGTTGAGACATCGGCCCGAGGCCCTCCTCCGCAAGGCGGTCCGCGCCAACATCCGGGCCTCGGCCAGCCATCTCCGGAGCGGTTCGGAGATCCTGGAACAGTTGATCCTCCGGGAGGGACTGGTGGTGGTGGGGGCCGAGTACTCCCTCGAAACCGGGCTGGTGGATTTCTTCGACGGCGTTCCATCCTGAGGACCGGAACGAGAGGCCCTGCGGGACTCATGCGAATCATCGTCGACCTGCCGCTCGAGCCCGGCGCCGCCTTCGAGGCGGTGCTGGAGCAGTTGGCGCTGGACGTCGGGCGGCATGGCCTTCGGTTCGACGCGGGATCCGGCGGAGGGGTCATCGAGGGCGACGCCGCGGTGGCCTCGACGGCCGTATGGACGCCCGGGAAACGCCTGGTCCTTCTTTGGCGACCGGCCCCGTGGCAGCCGGAGCGGACCATCGAGGTGGAGGTTCGATCCGAGCCTCGGGGCGAGGGGGCCACCGTCACGATCGAAGTCCGCGACCTGGAGCAGTTGGTGGATGGGGCGGGAGAACTGGCCGGATGGTTTGCCGGCGAAGTGGCGGCACCGTCGCTCGCCAGCGGTTGCCGCGCCGCCGCGGTGGATCACAGCGCCGACATGGTGCGACTGACTCGCGAGGAGAACCGGGAGGCCGTGGCAGCGGGCAGGCTCCGGGTTGAGGAGGCCAGCGCCGAGTCGCTCCCCTTCCCCGACGCGACCTTCACCAGGGCCGCGATGACCGGGGTGCTCGGATTCCTCCCGGACCCCGTGGCAGCCTTCCGCGAGATCCGCCGGGTGCTGGCACCGGGTGGACTGCTGGTGGCGCTGGGCAGCGATCCGGAACTCAAGCATACGCCCGCCGCGCCCGAACCGATGGCCTCGCGGCTTCGCTTCTACGAGGACGACGCGCTCGCGCAGCTGGCCCGCGACGCGGGCTTCCGCGAGGTGCGGGTGGTCCGTCGGCAGTTGCTGGAGTTCGCTCGCGAGGCCGGCGTACCGGAGGAGCACTTGCCGCTCTTCGCCGGCCCCGACACCCGTTTCCTGCTCGCCCGGCGGGATTGATCCGAGGCTCCCCCCTTGGTCGCCCCCGATCGGATGAAGGTTCGATTCTCTCACCGCGAGTCGCGGGCAGCCGCGAGGGGCCTCCTGTTGCTGGCGCTTCTGCCGGCGGCACCGGACGCCATGGCCGCCCAGCAGCGGCCAGACTCCGCCGTGGTCCGGATCCAGGCGGAAGGGCCAGCCGGCCGGTTGCGCCGCGCCACGGCCCGGATCGGTGTCCGCGACGCCGTCGCCGACAGTCTGGGAATCCTCACGCTCGCGGCCCCGCCCGGCCAGCACTGGCTGGTGATTTCCGCGGCCGGTCTCCTCGCCGACTCGGTCCAGCTCACGCTTCGCGCCGGCCAGGACACGACGGTCGTTCACCGGCTGCTCCCGCTCCCCGGAGAGCTGGAGGAGCTCCGGGTAAGCGTCACCCGCAGCGAACGAAGGATCGCCGACGAGCCGCTCCGGGTGGAGGTGCTGGGCCGGGAGGAGGTCGAGGAGAAGCTGCTCATGACCCCCGGCGACATCACGATGATGCTGAACGAGACGGGGGGGCTCCGGGTCCAGACGACCAGCCCCGGTCTGGGCGGGGCGTCGGTGCGGATCCAGGGGCTCAACGGCCGCTACACGGCGGTTCTGGCCGACGGCCTGCCGCTCCACGGCGGCCAGGTGGGCAGCCTGGGGTTGCTCCAGATCCCTCCGATGGACCTGGGCCGGGTGGAGGTGGTCAAGGGCCCCGCCTCGGCCCTGTATGGGGGCTCCGCGTTAGGCGGCGTGGTGAACCTGGTGTCGCGACGACCCGACGGGGTTCGGGAGGCGCTCCTCAACGCGACCAGCTTTGGCGGGACCGACGCCGTGGCCTGGCTCGCCAGCCCGGGCGACGGGCCCGCCGGGTACACCCTCCTCGTCAGCGGTCACTGGCAGGGACGGGTCGACCGCGACGGCGACGGGTGGGCCGACCTGGCGGGGTACCGCCGCCTGGTGGTCCGTCCCCGACTCTTCGCGGGCGACGACGCGGGCCGGTCGCTCCTCGCCACGGCCGGGATCACGGCCGAGGAGCGTACCGGCGGCACGCTGCCGGGGCGGTCGCTTCCCGATGGCAGCGGCTACCGCGAGGCGCTGGGCACGATCCGCGGTGACCTCGGCGCCGTCGGGCGGACGCTGGTCGGCGGCACGTGGCTCCTCACCGCTCGGGCCTCCGGGACGCTGCTCCGCCACCGTCACCAGTTCGGTCCGGCGGTGGAACGGGACCGGCACCTGACCTGGTTCGGGGAAACAGCCGTGCATCGCGACCTGGGCCAGGTCACCGCCGTGGCCGGCGCCAGCGTCCAGGGCGAGCACTACCGCAACACCGATCTTGCCGGCTTCGACTACACCTTCGTCACCCCGGGCCTCTTCGCTCAGGCCGAGTGGCCCGCGAGCTCCGGGCTCACCCTGGCCGTGAGCGCCCGGGCCGATCACCACAGCCGGTACGGACTCTTCGCAGCTCCCCGACTCTCGGCGCTGCTCCGGCTGGGCGGTTCCTGGACCCTGCGGGCCTCGGCCGGGACCGGGTCGCTCGCGCCGACGCCGTTCACCGAAGAGACCGAAGCCATCGGCCTGGGGCTGGTGGAGCCGCTATCCGGGTTGCGGGCGGAGAAGGCCCGGGGTGCCTCGATCGACCTGGGCGGAACGATGGGAACCGTGGAAGTGAACGCCACCTTCTTCGCCTCGACCGTCGACCGCGCGGTTCGCCTCGAGGCCGGGAGCGAAGGCCGGTACCGCCTGGTGAACGCGCCGGGCGCCACCCGGAGCAGCGGCGCCGATCTCTTGGCGCGGTACCGCGCCGAGCCGTGGTCCGTCACCGCCACCTACACCTATGCTCGGGCCAGCGAGCCGGGCCCCGCGGGCGTGGGCCGCCGCCCGGTACCCCTCACCCCGCGCCACGCCGGCGGCCTGGTGGCGAGCTGGGAGCGCGAGGGAGCCACCCGAATCGGAGTGGAGGCCTACTACACCGGCCGGCAGGCCCTGGAGGAGAACCCCTACCGGAGTCGAAGCCGCTCCTACCTGATCGTGGGCGCGCTGGTCGAGCAGCGGGTGGCGGGGGTCCGCCTCTTCCTCAATCTCGAGAACCTCACCGATCAGCGGCAGACCCGGTTCGACCCGCTGGTGCTGCCGGCCCGCTCACCGGACGGGCGCTGGACCACCGACGCCTGGGCCCCGCTGGAGGGACGGGTCCTCAACGGCGGGGTCCGAATCGCGGCGACGCGCGACCGATCGGACTGACCCGGGTTCAGCGCCCGGTCACACCCTCGTCAGCCATCCATGCCGGTCCTCGGCCCGGCCCTGCGCCACGTCGAGAAACCGCCGCTGGATCTCGAGGGTGATCGGGCCCGGGCGTCCGGCGCCCACCGCGATCCGGTCCACGCTCCGCACCGGGGTGATCTCGGCGGCGGTGCCGGAGAAGAAGACCTCGTCGGCCAGGTAGAGGATCTCTCGGGGAAGAGGCTCCACCCGGACCGGGATCCCGAGGTCCGCGGCGAGGGTCAGCACGGTGTCGCGGGTGATCCCGTGGAGCAGGGTGCCGTCGATCGGCGGGGTGTGAACCACGCCACCGCGGACCACGAAGAGGTTCTGGCCCGAGCCCTCGCTCAGCGTCCCGTCGGGCGCCAGCGCGATCCCCTCGGCGTAGCCATCGGCCAGCGCCTGCATCTTGATCAGGATGCTGCTCAGGTAGTTGCCCGCCATCTTGGCCATCGACGGGAGGGTGTTGGGGGCCACCCGGTTCCAGCTCGACACGCAGACGTCGACTCCCTGCTCCAGGGCGTCGTCGCCCAGGTAGGCGCCCCAGGGCCAGCAGGGCAGATAGGTCTCGAGCGGGCTCGCGAACGGCACGATCCCG
This sequence comes from uncultured Gemmatimonas sp., assembly GCA_964521535.1. Classification (GTDB taxonomy): domain Bacteria; phylum Gemmatimonadota; class Gemmatimonadetes; order Gemmatimonadales; family GWC2-71-9; genus SHZU01. The sequence goes on along the minus strand of CAZFSA010000031.1, from coordinate 16,868 downwards.
GCGGCGCCGTATCCGCGGATCACCATCGGGCGGAGGTAGCAGGCGTCGAGCCGGTTCCGCGCCACCAGCTCCCGGCAGGCGGCCACCAGCTGGTCCAGCGACCAGGAGATGTCCATCCGGTAGATGTGGCAGGAACCGAGCAGCCGCCGGAGGTGGGCGTCCAGCCGGAAGATGGCCGGCCCCGACGGCGTGGCGTAGCAACGGATCCCCTCGAACACCGACGACCCGAACTGGAGGGAATGAACCAGGACGTGCACCCTGGCGTCGTCCCACCGGATGAACTCGCCGTCACGCCAGATCCAGTCGGTCGCGGTCAGTCGGGACATCGGGTCTCCGAATCAAGGAGTGGAGGAGCAGGCGCCGCCGTTAGGCGGACGCCGCGGGTTCGATGTCGACCCGGATCGACCGCCACCGGCCCTGCCGGAACCGGGCGACGCTCAGGGTACACCGGGTAACGTGGCCCAGCAGGATGGCGAGCCAGATATCCGCAGGGGTGAGGCCGCGGATCGCCTGGAGCACGGTGCAGAGGCCCAGGGGGACGACAATCTGCGAGATGACCGAGATGAAGAACGGGCTCCGGGTGTCGCCGGTGCCCTGGAGGCCGCCGGTGTAGGTGAGCGCCACGGTGATGAAGAACCCCGACACGCTGAGGAACGCCAGCAACTGGACCCCGATCTTCACCACCGCGGGGTCAGTCATGCCGAACGCCGCGAGCAGCACCCGCGGCACGGCCAGGAAGAGCAGGGCCACGATCGCCGCGCCTCCGATTCCGATTCGCGCGGCCGCGCTCACCGCCTGCTGGCTCCGTTCCGGCCGGCCGGCCCCCAGATTCTGGCCGGCCACCGCCGCGGTGGCGCCCATCAGCCCGACCGACGTCCAGGTGATGAGGGAAAACAGCTCGGTGTAGCCCACCGCATACGCGGCCTGGGCCTCGGCGCTCTGGTCCAGCGAGCCGATGAAGCGGAGCAGGAGGACGCCGCCCACGTTCATCGCCACACCCTGAAGTCCGGCCGGGAGCCCGAAGCGGAAGAGCGAGCGGATGATGTCCCAGTCCAGGCGCCAGCTCCCCCCGCGCGGGAAGCCCACCACCCAGCGCCCCGTCAGCAGCCGGTGCAGCGCCAGCAGGCTGAGGAGACCACCCGCGATCACGGTTCCCATCGCAGCGCCCGCCGTGCCGAAGGCGGGGATGGGCCCGAGCCCGCGGATCAGGATCACGTTGAGGACGATGTTGAGGAGCGTCAGCGCGATCCCGTACCGGAGCGGGGTGCGGGCGTCGCCGGCCGAGCGGAGCGCGCCCCCCAGCATGAAGAAGGTCATCATCCCGAAGCTGAACACGAACATGATCCGGAGGTACGGGAGCGCCTCGGCGCGGACCTCCGGCGTGGCGTGGACGAAGCCCAGCAGGCTCGGCGCCAGGAAGTAGCCCAGCGGAGCCAGGACCCCGACGGACAGGAGGCCCGAGGTGACGAACGCCTGGTAGACGGTGCGGTTGGCCTTCGCCGGGTCGTTGGCGCCGGCGAACCGAGCCACCAGGACGCCCATGCCGGTGAAGAGCGAGCTGATGAAGACCATCACCACCAGGAAGATCTGCCAGGACACGCCGATGGCGGCGTTCCCGGTGTACCCCACGAAGTGGCCGACCATGGCGTGATCGACCATCCCCTGGAGGCCGCCGATGGCGTTCTGGAGCATGGTGGGCCAGGCCAGCTTCCAGACCGCCTGGGAGATCGGTCCTTCGACGATGGAGCGGTCGAAGGACCGGGCCGGGCGAGCGGCGGGCGGGGGGGTGGACATGGCCCGTGCAATCTCGGCGCGGGCCTCCGGTGACGCAACGCGTCACCGGCACTGCGGGCTGACTCCCCGCTCCTACGGGACGATCCGGACCTCCACGTCCAGATAGCTGCTCCCCCCGCGATCGATGCCGTGAATGGCGAGCAGGTGCTGACCTGCCGGCACGTTCGGCACCGTCAGGATGAAGGTGTCGCGGGCCGGACAGCTGTTGTGGACCAGGAAACGGTCGTTGGCCGGGAGCCCGTTGCTGATGTCGACGCCGTCGAGAAAGACGCGAATGTCGTTGTCGATCGCGATTCCGATTTCGAGGTTCGCGACGCTGGCGAGCGTGAAAGTACGCCGAGCCAGGATTCGCGACCCCACGGGCCATTCCGTCGAGATCCCCGCCTGATTGAGCGCGCAGCCGGGGTTCGGGCTTCCGAACGGCGCGGTGCCTGGGCTGAAGGCCGAGTCGTCGAATCCGGGAAGTTGCCATCCGGCTGGCGTTCCGGCGCCGCCGAGCACCTGGTATCGGTACCCGTCCGCCCCGTAGGGCACGACGGCCGGCGGAACCGCGACAAACTCCACCGTTCCGGTCCGCAGGTCGACCGGCTCCGGCGGGTCGCGGACCGGATCCCCGGCCGGATTGAAGTGGTGGTCGATCGGCATGAAGGGATCGTAGATCGAGCGGGGGCCATCCGCGTTGGCGCCGGCGAGGCCGCGGCCGCTCGCCACCAGGCGGTTGGGGTGCACCCCCAGGGTCCAGGCGGTGCTCGCCAGGCCGTTCGCCCCGGTCACGGCGCTCGCGGGAGCGGCCGTTCCGGTTCCCGCGAACCGCACCGTGGCGCCAGGGACGGGATCGCCGGCGAGATCCGTGACCCTTACCGTCGGGTTGATCGGCAGGGTGGAGCCGGGGGCGCCGGCCTGGCCATCACCGGCGGCGATCTCCAGCTTGGCCGGGAGGGCGAACTGGAAGTCGCTGAACTCGAACGAGAGCCCACCGCCGCCCCGGTCCAGGGCTGCGAGCGGCGCCGGGCCGAGAAGCCCGAGCAGGTGATGGCCAGCCACCCGCCAGCGCCCCTGAGTCAGCGCGCGGAACGCCCCCCGGGCCTGTCCGATGACGCCGGGTGACGGCGGGGTACAGGCCGCGTCGGCGTGGGGCAGGGCCTGGATCTGCCCACTGGCCGCCAGCCGGTGCAGCGTCACCCGCTCCTGCTGGTCGTGCGGGAGGGACGATACGTCCGGGGGGTAGTCGCAAATGAAGATCGTCGCCGCCTGGCTCAACGCCTGCGAGAGGGCCGGTTCGGTGGTAATCGTCAGGCAGGACCCGAAGGTCGGGAGATCAATGACCCGAGGGTTCAAGTCGGCGCAGGTCTGGATGGTCACGGTCACGACCTGCTGAAACCCCTGGGGGGGAACGGCGACTCCCGACGGAGCAACCAGCGGATCGGTGACCACCGCCACGGTGCCACCCTGCGCCAGGTCGAGCGAGGCGGACACGCACGGACCGGACCCGAGAGGATCGTCGCACAGCGCCCGATTCTCGATCCGGAACTTGATGGGAAGAGTGCTCCCCGGAGTCAGCTTCACGAACCCATCGGCCCCACTCGGCGTGCCCGAGGGCGAGGCGTCGGCCAGACCGAGTACTTTGGCGCCGACCCGCACGACGATCCGGTAGATGCCCGTGGCTCGCGGCGACCTCCAGTTCAGCTCATACCGCTCCTCGACCACTCGCACGCCGTCGGCGGTACCATCGACCGTGAAGCTCGCGGCGTATCCGCCCGGCCGACACGGGGTGGTGAGCCTGACATCGTCGCTCCGGGCGGCGTCCAGGAGGCAGATATCGACGGTGGGAGACAGATTGGGATTGAAGGCGTCGCGGGTGAAGTACGGATTCCGCAGGGGGTTCGCCACCATCGGCGGGAGGAAGAAGAAGTCCGGATTCCCGCCGCGGGTCCCGTCGACGATGGCGAGCGAGGGCGACCCATCCGCCGGCGAAAAACCTCCCTCGGGCCGGCATCCCGTGGCCACGAATGCCACCACCACCAGCCCAGCGGCCAAGCGCCGGATCCCCATGGTACCCCTCGACAATCTGTCCAGCGTGAACCCGCGACCCGCGGCCTCAGGGCAGGAACATAACAATTGTGCAATTTCTATGCGCCGTCGGGGGATCGGCCGCCAGCCCGGTATCGTCCGGCACGGCAATACCTTGGAGACGTTTTCGGAACCTCGTTTCAGCCAGACCCGCCGGCTTCGTGGCGCCGCCACCACAACACGCGGCTCATTCGGTCCCACCTTCCGAAATCAGCGCCGGGCCATCACCGCCTGAAAGCCGGGATCGTCGCGGAGGCCGCGCCACCACCAGTGGATGTTGCCGCCGACCTGGAAGGAGTGATCCGGGTTGACGGCGACATACCGCCGGAGGAGCGCGATGGCTTCCGCGGCCTGACCCATCCGGGCGCGCATGATCGCCTCGTAGCCGAGGAGTTCCAGGCCGGGATCGAGGTCGCGATCGGTGCGGGCAGCGCGGAGCACCCGGTCCGCGCTGTCGGCCAGCGCGCGGTCCCCGGTGACGGCGACCGCGGCCCGCCCGATCACGCCCCCGACGATCATCTGCGCCAGGCGCCTGGTAAATTCGCGCTGGGCGGGGGCGGTGAGCGAGTCCAGGGTCGCGGCGCGTCGCCAGGCGAGCGTGATGTCCGGCGCCGCGTCCGGGGCGAGCATCAACCAGAGGCTGCACTCCACGAACCGGGGATCGGCCGGAAAGCGCCGCCGGCCTTCGTCGCACCAGGTGGCGGCGGCGGCGAACTGGTCGGTATCGTAGGACGCCCAGAACAATCGATGCAGGATCAGATCGGCCATCGCGAGATAGGCGTCGGCCTGGTAGGCCTCTCGCGCCGCGTTCAGGGCCTCATAGACATCGACCCGCTTGTCGGCGTAGTAGACGAAGCTGAGCTGGGCGAACGCGGAGGCGAGCGTGGCATCGGCGCGGACCGCGGTTTCGAGATCGCGGCGTGCGCCGTCGAGGAGCTGGCCCCGCGCCACGGGATCCGCGGTGCGGGCCAGCCGCCAGTCGAGGAAGGAGAGCGCTCCGCGAGCGGCGAGAGCCCGGGCACTGCCAGGCTCCAGCGCCAGGGCGCGCTGGACGATCGCCAGCCCCTGGTCGATCCATTGCCCCCGGTCGGTGGGGCTGCCGGGAAGGGTTGCCTGCTGGTAGGCGATCTCGGCCTCGAGGATCAGCGGATCGATCCAGGCCGGGTCGGCCTGGTTGGCGTCCCTCAACAGGCTGTCGGCCCTGGCGAGCAGGCCGCGCGCGGCCGCGGGATCGGCCGCGGCCTCGGCGTCCTTGCGGTGGCGTTCCGCCCGGTGGTAGAGCGTCCAGGCGGCAAGGCTCCTGGTGCGGGCCTGCCCCAGGCGAAGCTGGACCTCCTCTCCCACCCACTCGCGGAGGGTTCGGGCCACCTCGCTCGCCACCGAGTCCTCCGCCGCAAACAGCTGGTCGCGCGGCACCAGGAAGCTCCCGCGCTTGCCGAGGTCCGCGCCGGACCCGTCGTAGAGGCGGGTCGTCACCCGGACCCGGTTGGCTCCCTCCAGTTCCACCGTACCCTCGACCACGGTGCCCGCCCGGAGCGCGCGCGCCACGCTGTCCCTCGACACCGTGGTGCCACGGTAGGGGGCGACGCCGTTGCGCGAGACCACCGAGATCGCCCGGACCTGGCTCAGGCTTCGGATCAGCGCCTCCGTCAGCCCGTCGGCCGCCGCGGCGAGGTCGGGGTCGCCGCCCTCGCTGGTGAAGTACCGGACCGCCACCCGCCTGACGGGCGAGTCGGCCGGGAGCGGAGCGGCGGCGCTGGGCGCGGGGGCGCCCAGAAGTCGCCACCAGAAGAAGAGCACTATGGCCGCCGCCCCGCCGATCACCCCGAGCACGATCCAGAGCGGCCGCGGCAACGCCGGAGGGCGATAGGCCACGGTGGCCTGGGTCGGCACCCGACGCGAGGCGGTCGCTCGAATCGAGGCCCGCCGGCTGGCGGTGGCCCCGAGCGGGAGACCGAGGAACTCGGTGAACTGGAGCGCGGTCTGCGGGCGATCGGCGGGGACCTTGGCCATCGCGGCGAAGATCGCGTCCTCGACCTCTTCGGGCACGGTGGGCCGGACGATCCGGATGCTGGGCACGGCCTCCATCGCGTGGCGGGCCATCAGCGCCTGCGGGGTCTTGGCCGTGAACGGCGGCTCGCCGGCCAGCATCTCGTACAGCACGCACCCGAGACTGTACAGGTCGGCGGTCGGCCCGGCCGGCTCGCCCATGGCCTGTTCCGGGGCCATGTACACCGGAGTGCCCACGGCCATCCCGGTCTGGGTGAGCTTGGCCCCGCCGCCCTCCGAAGCCGCTCGCGCAATCCCGAAATCGGCGACCAGCGCATGGCCGCCCGACAGCAGGATGTTCTCCGGCTTGATGTCCCGGTGCACGATCCCGAGCGAGTGGGCATGGCCCAGGGCGTCGGCCACCTCGCGAACGATCTGGAGCGCATCGTCGACGGGGAACTGGCCCTCCCGGTCCAGCCGGTCCCGCAACGACTCGCCCTGCACGAAGGGCATCACGTAGTACAGCAGGCCGTCCGCCTCGCCGGAGTCGTAGAGCCCGAGGATGTGCGGATGCTGGAGCTTGGCGGCGAGCCGGATCTCCCGATCGAAGCGATCGGCGCCGATGGTGGCCCCCAGCTCGGGATGGAGCACCTTGATGGCGACCTGGCGGTCGTGCTTGAGGTCGCTGGCGAGGAAGACCGTCGCCATGCCGCCGCGGCCCAGTTCGCGCTCGATCGCGTACCGGTCCGAGAGCTGGGTCTGGAGGCGCTCCTCGATGCTCGGCACTTGGTGGAGCCTGGGCGGGAGAGAGACGACCGCGAAACGACCGCGGTAATATGGCGCGCAGAACGCCTTCTGTCAGCCTGTCTGCCGCGCCTTACGCCAAGTACCGGCGCCGGAGACCGGCGACGAGAGCGCCGGGCGACGGCGGGGCCCCTGTCGCCCGCTCCACGAGCTCGGCCGCACCGTGGAGCTGCCCCTGTCGGTGCACCTGATTCCGAAGCCATTCCAGCAAGCCGCTGAAGTCGCCCCGCGCGAAGGCCTCGTCGAGATCGCCGAGCGCCCGCGCCGCCGCCGTGAAGAGCTGGGCCCCATACACGTTCCCCAGCGTATAGGTCGGGAAATAGCCGATCATCCCTTCCGACCAGTGCCCGTCCTGAAGGCACCCCTCCGCGTCGTTGCGGGGCGCCACGCCGAGCAGCCGGCGCGAAGCCTCGTTCCAGGCAGCGGGAAGGTCGGTGGCCCGGAGATCCCCCGCGAGCAGCCGCTGCTCCAGCTCGAACCGGATCAGAATGTGCAGGTCGTACGTCACCTCGTCTGCCCGGCTCCGGCTGGGCCCGGGCTCCACCCGGTTGATCACCCGGCGGAAGGTGTCCAGCGAAATGTCGTGCAGCGCCTCGGGGAAGACGCTCCGAAGCCGGGGATAGAAGTGTCGCCAGAACCCCTCGCTCCGTCCCACCAGATTCTCCCAGAGACGCGACTGCGACTCGTGGAGGCCGTACGATGGCGCATCGGCCATCGGGGTGCCGAAGTGCTCCGGGTCGAAGCCCTGGTCATAGAGCGCGTGTCCCACCTCGTGGAGCAGCACGAAGAGGCCCGACGCGAAGTGGCGGGGATGGAAGCGGAGCGCGATCCGGATGTCGCCCGGCCCGATCACGGTGCAGAAGGGGTGCGTCCCCTCGTCCAGCCGGCCCCGCTCCAGGTCGAAGCCCAGCGAGGCCGCCACCGCCTGCGCGAAGAGCCGCTGGCGATCCACCGGGAACTCGCGCCGGAGAACGTGGGTGGGAACGGGCAGCGGCCGCCCCCGGAGCGCGTCCACCATCGGAACCAGCTCCGCCTCCAGCTGCCGGAAGAGCGCGCTCACCCGCGCGGTGGTCATGCCCGGCTCCCAGTCGTCGAGCAGGGCGTCGTAGGGCTGCTCGGCGAATCCCACCGCCATCGCCTCCTCGCGAGCCAGCGCAAAGATCCGGTCGAGCCAGGGGGCGAAGGGCCTGAAGTCCCGGGCCTGGCGGGCCTGGGCCCAGGCCTGGGCTGCAAGGGTGGTCACCCGCGCGCTCTCCTCCACCAGCCGGGCCGGCATCCGGCGCTCGCGCTCGTACTCGCGCCGGAGCACCCGGACGTTGGCCGCGGCCACGCTCCCGGGATCGGCCACCAGGTCGGAACCCTCGACCGCGGCCAGCAGCTCGCCCAGCCGAGGATCCGAGCCCCGCTGGTGCAGCAGCCGGGCGAGGAGGGCCATCTGCTCGGCCCGGTGCTCCACCCCGCCTCTCGGCATGTAGGTTTCTTCATCCCACTCCAGCAGATCGGAGCAGGACGCCAGCACCGCCTCCTCGCGGGCGAGCCGGATCAGCTCGGCGTAGGCCTCGGCGGGACGCATCGGGATGGAGCCTGGTGGTGAGCCTGTCGGCGACGCGATAAGATACTCATCGAGACGCTCCCGCCCACCCAGCCGCGCGCGGTTCGCCATCGCCCCCATGCTCACGCCCGCCGAAGAAGTCGGACTGATGGGTCTCCGGCTCGCGAGCCGGGTGCAGCGGGCGCTGGACGCGATTCCCGAGCCCGAACTGGCCGACCTGCTGCGCCGGATCCACGCGCTGGCCACGGAACGGCATCTCTCCTATCAGCGCGACGGGGTGACCGAGACGATCCGCCTGCTGCCCTGCCCGCTCACCCTGCGCCAGGACCAGGTCGCCTACACCCACTACGTGGCGCAGACCGTTCTCCACGCGCTCAAGCAACTGCCGGATCTCTACCTCGCCGATCCAGCGGTCCAGGAAACGCTCCGGATCTCGCCCCTCGAGGAGGAATGGCTTCGCGCCTGCTGGACCCCGGCGCACCGGGAGGCCTGCCCGATCTTCGCGCGGCTCGACGCGGTGGTGGACTACACCAGCGCGATGTGGAAGGACTCGCTCAAGCTGATGGAGCCCAATCTCACCGGGATCGGCGGGGTGTACCTGGGTCCCACGTCGGATCGGGTCCTGGCGGACCTGGTGGTGCCGGCGCTCCGAGCGCGCGATCCCAAGATCCGCCTCCAGCTGGGGGCCGACACCCGGGAGCTGCTGCTCCAGGACCTGCTGGAGCATCTGGAGGCGGTGGGCCGGCCAGAGGGACGGATCGCGCTGGTGGATCCCAAGTACGAGACCGAGGGCCCGGACGAACCGGAATCGCTGGCCCGGTACTTCCGCGACCGGCACGGGATCGAGGTGCTGCACGCCGACCCGGGCGAGCTTCGCGAACGCGACGGCGAGGTCTACCTGGGCGACTCGCGGGTGGACGTGGCCTACCGCGACTACGGCGTGCTCGACCTGGCCGACCTGGAGACCGAGGGGGCCGACATCCGGCCGATGCGGACGCTGTTTGCCGGAAACCGGATGGTCTCGTCGATCGCGGCCGAGCTGGACCAGAAGGCCTGCTGGGAGGTGCTGACCGATCCCGGCCTGGCCGAGCGGTTCCTGAGCGCGGAGGAACGCCAGGTGATGCGGCGCCACGTGCTGTGGACCCGGGTGCTGTCGGATCGGCGGACCACGGTCGCCTCGGGCGAGTCGCGTGACCTGCTGGAATACGTCCGGCGCGAGCGGGAGACCCTGGTGCTCAAGCCCAACCGCTCCTATGGCGGCGAGGGCGTGGTGGTGGGGCCGTCGGTGACGCAGGGGGAATGGGAGGCCGCGATGGAAGCGGCGCTCGCGGACCGGGAGGACCGCTGGGTGGCCCAGCAGCTCGCGACCCTGCCGGTCAAGGAGTTTCACGTCCTGGGCGACGACGGCCGGGTCCACCTGGAGCCGTTCTACGTGGTGATGGGGTTCGTGCCGAGCCGGTATGGCGTGGGCTTCGTGGCGAGGGCGTCGCAGAAGCAGGTGGTGAACGTGGCCCAGCAGGGCGGCGAGTGCGCGGTGATGGTGAGCGCCTCGGCGGTGGCCGGCTAGCCTTCCCCGGCGGGCCCCGGGCTGGCGCTCGTCGCCGTCCGATCGCAGTTTCTGGCGGCTCCCGCACCGGATCGCTCCGATGGCCGCCGATCGCCGCGACTTCCTTCGCACCGCCGCCCTGGCAGGCGGCGCGCTCTCCCTGGGCCTGGTGCCGGGCGCTCGCCGTCTGTCGGCGCGCCAGCGGCCGGCCGGGCTCCGGATCCTGATCCTGGGCGGCACCGGATTCATCGGTCCCTACCAGGTCCAGTACGCGCTCGACCGGGGACACACCGTCACTCTCTTCAACCGGGGCCGCACCAATCCCGCGCTCTTCCCCGGCGTCGAGAAGCTCACCGGCGACCGGGCCAGTGACCTCCAGTCGCTCGAGGGCCGGGACTGGGACGTGGTGATCGACAACTCCGCCACCAATCCCGACTGGGTGGAGCGCTCGGCGAGCCTCCTGGTGAAGCGGGTGCCGCGTTACGTCTTCATGTCCACGCGGTCGGTCTACCGGGATACGAGTCGGGTGCCGATGACGGTGGACGCCGAGCTGTTCACGCCGGAAAACACTCCGGTCAAGCCGGGCGAGCCGCTACCGTACGGGCTGGCCAAGGTGCTCTCGGAGCGCACGGTGCGGAAGTACTACGGCGACCGGACCCTGATCGTGCGGCCGTCGCTGGTAGTGGGGCCCGGAGACCTCACCGACCGGTTCACCTACTGGCCGGTGCGGATCGAGCGGGGCGGCGAGGTGCTGGCGCCGGGGGATGGGAACGACTACGTGCAGGTGATCGATGCCCGCGACCTGGCGGAATGGATGATCCGGCTGGTGGAGGCGGAGGTCACCGGCGTCTACAACGCGCTGGGCCCCAGGCAGCCCCGGACCTTCGCCGAGCTGCTCTACGGGATCAAGGCGGTCACCACCTCGGACTGCACCTTCACCTGGGTGGATGCCGACTTCCTGGCGGCACACGACGTCCAGGGCTACCGGGAGATGCCGGTCTGGTATCCCTCGCGGGGGGCGCGCGCCGGCTTCGGGCGGTTCGACATCTCCCGCGAGGTGGCGCTGGGGCTCACCTTCCGGCCCCTGGCGGTGACCGCGAGGGACACCCTCGACTACTACCACGCCCAGCCGCCGGAGCGGCAGGCCACCCTCCGGGCGGGGATCTCCGCCGAGCGCGAGGCGGAGGTGCTCAAGGCCTGGCACGCCCGCCAGCGTTAGGCAGTCCGTCGGCTACGCCCGCCCGGCCTGGGCCGGAGGAGGCACCGACAGGAACTGGAAGGCCAGGTTCGACACCAGGCAGTAGGCGGCGAACCAGTAGAACCCCGGTCCCGCCACCGCGTCGAGATTGTCGGTGGCCTTGGCGGCCAGGAAGGCGATGAAGACGCCCACCGCGAACACGTCCGCCATGGCCCACTTGCTCACCGAGCGGACGAAGAGGTAGAGCCGGTAGCGGGCCGCCGGCGTCCGGAGCGCCAGGATCACGCCGAGCAGCAGCGCCTTGATGAAGGGCACCAGGATGCTGAAGAGCAGGATCAGCCCGGCCACGAAGGTGTTGCCCGACTCGTGGAGGCTCCGGACTGCCTCGATGATGCTCTGACTCTGGCGGAAGATCTCCCGCGTGGTGCCGAGCGCGGTGATCGAGGCGGTGATGGTGAGCACGGTGCGGGTGAGCCCCGGCGCCAGCATCGCCAGCGAGACGACCGTGAGGCCCACGGCGACGGCGTTGCGTCTGGTCATCCGGGCAATCTACCGCCTGCCGCCAGCCCCCGGCCCTGTCGGCGCGGCGCCGCCGGCTACCTCACCCACCCTACCTCCGCCGAGGCCGGATCCGCGCCTTCCCGGATGACGAACCGGGCCGGCGAGCCGATCGGCAGCCAGACGGCGCCGCCGGTGCGAAGCACCCCATCGGGCAGCGGATGGAGGAAGCGTCCGGTGAGATCCAGGGTATCGAGCGCCACCGCGCCCTCCAGGTCGCCCACCTCCCGAATCCGGCCGCCGGTGCGGGCCACCGCGTCGTCGTAGTTCACCGCCAGGTCGGCGCGGGTGGGCCCGAGACCCGGGACCACGACCGAGCCGCCCACGATCAGCAGGTCGTGGGCGCCGCCTCGGTTGAAGGGGAGCGTGTCATAGGCTCGGGGATCGGCGCGTTCGTACCCCTTGCCTGCGATCGCCTCCAGCACGCCGAGCAGCGCGGCGGCGTGGACGGTCCGGAGCCGCTGCTTCTCGGGATCGTCCGGCAGCGCCCCGCTCTCGATCAGCACGGTGCTGGTGCCCCAGGCCTGCATCAGGTCGCCGAAGGCCCGGGGGTTGAAGGTGTCGTCGTACCGGGCGATCCGGCCGGGCACCGCGTTGGCGAAGTCGGTGGCCAGCCACGCTGCCACCAGGCGGGCCCGGGTCCGCGCCGGGGTCCAGGAGCGTGCCGAGTCCGCGGGCGGCGGGAGGAGCGCGATGGCGGCCTGGAGCCCGGCCCCGGCGCGGGTCCGGGCCTGCTGGTCGTGGAGGTTGAAGCCGAAGTCGGGCCGGATCCGGTCACGCACCGTCTTGAGCACGCGGGCCTCCGGCGTGGCCAGCCGCCGGACGTCGCGATTGAGATCGATCCCCGCCGCGTTCTCCCGCTGGAACACCTCGGCGCCGTCGGGATTGAGCATCGGGAGGAAGGTGACGGTCAGCTCGCGCGCCAGCCGGTCGCGAAGCGGGTGGCGAGCTGGCGCGGCCAGGAAGGCAAGGACGTCAGCGAGCGCCATGGTGGCCGTGGTCTCGTCGCCGTGCATCTGGGACCAGAGGAAGACCCTGACCGGACCCCGGCCGAAGGTCACGGTGCGTAGCGCCCGCCCCTGCATCGACCGCCCCACGTCGGCCACGGCCAGCCGATCGGAGGCGAGGGCCGGGCCCACCGCGGCCCAGAACTGGGCGTGGGTGAAGCGCCGCTCCGCGATCGCCGCCACCCGGTGCCGCTCGGCCAGCGCCAGGCGGTCGGTCCAGGGGGTCTGCGCCTGGAGCCGCCCGGTGGCGATGGCTGCCGCCGCGAGCAGCAGGGTCGATGGGGCCAGGGCGGTCGCGCGGGGCATGGGAACTCTCCCGTGGGTGGCGTGGCCCATTAGTACCCTGGACTCGCTAGCGGCGGTAGCCCTTCAGGTGCCCGCACAGGGACCTGGTTGGCGGTCGCGGCGCTACCAGGGGGCCGGACTGACACCCCCAATTCTGAGGATAGCCGGAGTCACGATAATGCCTTACCCTAATCCTAAGGATGGAGCGAGGAACGACCCATTCTGAGCCGGAGGCACTAGTGAGCACCTTGGTGCTTGCGTTACTCGTCGCGGCGGCAGCGCCGAAGCCTGCGGCTGCGCCGGGCCCCGACGCACCGCCCGGTCACGGGCTCGGCATTGTACGGGATGACCGCCTGGTGGCCAACTGCGCCACCTGCCCAAATGGCTCACTTGCATGCTTCCTGGAGCTCGGGACGGCCGGCCATCGAGCGGATTACGCCCCGACCGGAAGCTACCAGAACCCGCATCCATATTGCCTTGCAAACCCGCCTGCTGGGGCCTGCTCGGGTCATTCGACGCCGTGTGGGTCGTTCTCTCTCCATACGCCAGCGGAAATGAACCGGGTGCGAAGCCTGGTCATCGACGCGGCTGCTGGTAGCGAGGTTGCTGCGCTCGCCCTCGTAAGGGAATTCGGCGTCCTTGTGGAAGCGGTCCAAGAGCGAGGCTCGCTGATCGTGCGCTCGTGCGGTGGCGGAATCCTGGGATTCTTCCCGGTCGCTCCAAGGATTATCCGGTTGGCCGTCGGGTAGACAGGTTCGGCCCGCTCGTTCGACACGCGACGGTGCGTATGCCTCCGGGGCAGGGCCTGCGGACGACGCGGTTCACGGCACCATTCCTTTTCCTCGTGCTGGCAAGTCAGGGCCCCGCAGCGGGGCAGGAGGTTGTCAGTGACGGTCCAGAATGCCCGGCGTGCAGGATCGAGCGCCGGACCGTCGTGCGGATTGGCCTCGACCGGCGGCTTCAGGAGATCGCGCCACGCGGGATTCTCGGCGCCATCCCGGTTGCGGAAGGCTTTCTCGCTCTCCCGTGGCGTGGCGACGGCCCGATGCTGCTGTCATCGTCGGGGGCCCTGGAGCGGATGGTGGGCCGCTCCGGCCGGGGTCCCGGGGAGTACATCGCGCCGCTCCTCGCGGCGCGATGGCGGGGCGACTCGATTCTGATCTTCGATGCCGCTCTGGCGCGGCTGTCGGTGCTGACGGGCAGCGGTCGCTTCGCACGATCGGTCCCCCTCGCCACGCCGTCGGTCGAGTCTTTGGTTGCGCTCGACAACGGTGACCTGGTGGTCAACGCATTCCTCACCAGCCGAGCCGCGGTCGGGTACCCGCTGCATCTGCTGAGCGCTGCGGGCGAGGTCCGCCGCTCTTTCGGAAGCGACGATCCCGTCGTGGCGCCCGATGGGACCGAACCGCGAGTTCGGCTCCTCGCAACCGACGGCCGGAGGCTGTGGACCGCGCCTCTCATGGGCCGCTATCTCATCGAGGAGTGGGATCCGACTTCCGGACGCCGGGTCAGGGCGCTCCATCGGCGGGCCAGTTTCTACCCGGAGAGTGGCGGGTACCAGGCACCTTCACCCGATCGGGCGCCTCAGTCCGCGATCACTGGCCTCGTCTACGGGGACGGCCTGCTCTGGGCGCTCGTCGCCGTGGCGGATCCGGAGTGGCGGCGGGGGCTCAGCCCTCAACCGACCCCGGGCGAGACCGGAATTCCAACCTACGCGGTCACCAACAAGAACCGAGTCTTCGACACGGTGGTCGAGGCCTTCGACGCGAGGTCCGGCCGGCTGCTGGCGTCGAGGCGGTACCCTGACCACATGAGCGCGATGCTCTCCGGCTCGCGGCTGGCCGTCCTGATGCACGAGGCGGAGGACGGCAGCGTCGTGACCGAGCTGGTGCGCTTGACGCTCGAACGACCTCGGTGAACGCGCCCCGAAGAGGGGCTGGTTGCCCGCAGCTCCAGCTACCGCACGATCACCGGTGCGTACCTGGGGATGTACCGGTCGCTCGACGGCCGCACCACGACCTGGGTTCGCCCGGTGGCGACGCCGCGAACCACCCCATTTGCCGAGATCGCCGCGACCGACGAGTCCAGCACCCCCCAGAGGAACCCGCCGGTCGTGTCGACGTTCTTGACCTGGACGGCGAACCGCACGCTATCGCCCACCTCGAGTACCGCGCTGTCCGGAAGGAGGCGCACCGCCATGGGAAGCAGCGGGGGCGGAACAACGGGACGTGACGGCCCGGCCGCCGGTGGCTCGCTCCCGCACCCGAGCCCCAGCAGGCCAGCGATCAGCAGCAACCTGCCGCGGCTGCTGGCCCGGGGGAAACCCCGAGGGACTGGCAGAAGCCGCTGAGTACCGGTAGCAGGACACGTGGCCCCCGTTCACATCAGGCCCGGCTTGCGAGGGCCGCGCATACGAGCCCTGGCCGCAGGCCGTCGGTGCGATACGGAAACAATGCGCTGGACTCACCTGCTGCGGTAGCCCCACGGCACGCGGCTGGGTACGTTCCCGCGATCGACCGAGCGACGGGGGACCCTGGATGCGATCCGGATGGAGTTGGGCTGCGCTGGCGGGGGGACTGGCCTGCGCGTCGAACCAGGTGCCCGCGCAGGGACCGGGGCAACGCTCGCCGACCCCGCCCTTCACCGCGGGGGTGGTGCGAGCGGAGACGGTCGCCCGGGGGCTGGAGCATCCGTGGGGTCTCGCGTTCCTGCCCGACGGCCGGATGCTGGTGACGGAACGACCGGGCCGACTCCGGATCGTGGCGCCGAGCGGCGAGGTCTCGCCGCCGGTGAGCGGGGTGCCGGCGGTGGCGGCGAGCGGACAGGGTGGGCTGCTCGACGTGGCGCTCGATCCCGGGTTCGCGAGCAACGGCCTGGTCTATCTCTCCTACGCCGAGCCGGGCGACGGCGGCACCGCGGGCACCTCGGTCGCGCGCGCGCGGCTCGGGCCCGCGGGCCTCGAGAACCTCACGGTCATCTACCGCCAACGTCCCAAGCTCCGGGGCGCGGGGCACTTCGGGTCGCGGCTGGTGTTCGGCCGTGACGGGCTGCTGTTCGTCACCCAGGGCGATCGCCAGGGGTACCGGGAGCGGGCCCAGGATCTGAGCCAGGGCATGGGCAAGATCGTACGGATTCACCCCGACGGTTCGGTCCCCCGGGACAATCCCTTCGTGGGGCGATCGGAGGCGCAGCCGGAGATCTGGTCCTACGGGCACCGCAACGTGCAGGGCGCGGCGCTCCATCCCGAGACCGGCCACCTCTGGACGGTGGAGCACGGGGCGCGCGGTGGCGACGAGCTCAATTTCCCTAGGGCGGGCCTCAACTACGGGTGGCCGGTCATCACCTACGGGGTCGACTACTCGGGGCTCCGGATCGGCGAGGGCACGGCCCGGGCGGGGATGGAGCAGCCGGTCTACTACTGGGACCCGGTGATCGCGCCGTCGGGCATGACCTTCTACACCGGAGACGCCTACCCCGGCTGGAAGGGGAGCATCTTCATCGGGTCGCTCACGCCGGGCGGCCTGGTGCGGCTGGTGCTGGAGGGCGAACGGGTCACGCGCGAGGAGCGATACCTCGGCGACCTCAACGAGCGGATCCGCGACGTGGTCCAGGGGCCCGACGGCCTGCTCTACCTGCTCACCGACAACCGCAACGGCCGGGTGCTGCGGGTGGTTCCGGAAGGGAGGCGATGATGCGGTGCGCGCTGATGCTGTGGGCTCTGGTCCTGGGTGTGGGCCCCGCCGTGGCGCAGGTGACCAGCCCCGCCACCCGATCGGGGCGGTCCACGGTGTACGCTCCTCACGGCGTGGTGGCCACCAGCCAGCCGCTCGCCACCGCCGCGGCACTGGCGGTGCTGGAGCGGGGCGGCAACGCGATCGACGCGGCCGTCACCGCCGCCGCGGTGCTCAACGTCACCGAGCCCCACATGACCGGGATGGGCGGCGATCTCTTTGCGTTGTTCTGGTCGGCGCGGGAGGGGCGGCTGGTGGGGCTCGATGCCTCGGGCCGCTCGGGCTCCAGGGCCGATGCCGCGGCGCTCCGGGCGGCGGGCGAGACCCGGGCCCC
>CAZFSA010000030.1:0-38427 GCA_964521535.1 uncultured Gemmatimonas sp. | reverse complement strand
CCCCTGCTCCCGCCACACCAGCACCCGCTGCCCCGCCACCGGCTCGCCCCGCCAGAGCCGGGCACCGGGCCACTCGGGTGTGCGCAGCACATCCTCATCGCGCCAGCGCCACTCGTACTGGTCCCAGCCCCGCTCCAGGTCCCCGGCCTGGAGCAGCGCCAGCGCCAGGTTCCAATGAGCCGCTCCATAGCTGGGACGCGCCTCGATCGCCGCCTCGTAGCAGCCGATCGCCCGGGCGTACTGGCCCGCCTCGCGGTAGGCGTTCGCCATGTTGTAATGGGCCTCGGCGTACCCGGGCCGGAGGCGAAGCGCCTGCTCGAACCGGGCGACGGCCTGCTCCCATTCGCCGAGGGCCTTGTAGGCGTTGCCGAGGCTGAGCTGGAGTTCGGCGGATTCGGGCGCGAGGGTCACGGCACGGCGAAGAACCTCTGCGCCCCGATCCAGCGCCCCGGCAGCCACCAGGGCGTTGCCGAGATTGCCGTGAATGGGGGCGGAGTCCGGCGCCAGCCGGGCCGCGTTGCCAAGCGCCTCGACGGCCTCGTCGAGCCGGCCCAGCATCTTCAGGGCGTGCCCCCGCCGATCGTGCAGCAACGCATGGCGGGGATGGCGCTCGATCCCGAGATCGGCCAGGCGGACGGCCTCGTCAAAACGGCCCTGGGCGTGCCGGACCGCGGCCAGGTGGAGGTAGGGCTCCGGTGCGTCGGGCCGGACCACCCGCGCGGACTCGTGCGCCAACGCCGCATTCTCGTAGTCGCCGAGACCTTCGAGTGCCACGCCGAGATTCACCAGCGCCTCGAAGTGGGCCGGTCGGAGCGCCAGCGCCTGATGGTAGGCCGAGATCGCCTGCGCCGTGTGCCCCTGGGCAGCGAGAACGGTTCCCAGGTTGCAGTAGGCCTCGGCCAGATCGGGGCGATGGCGAATCGCCTCCAGGTAGGCGGCGATCGCCTCGTCCAGCCGGCCCGCCGCCTGCAGCACCGACCCGAGATCCGAGTGCGCCTCGGCGAAGTCGGATCGGAGCTCGAGGGCGCGCCGGAGCGACCGCTCCGCCTCCGCCAGCCGGCCCAGCGCCTGGAGCGCCGCGCCGCGCATTGCGTACGCTTCGGCGAGCGTGTCATCAAGCGCGATCGCCCGATCGTAGGCGCGAACTGCACCCTGCGAATCGCCAAGCAGCCGCCGGCAGGATCCCAGATGAAGGTGGGCAGGAGCGGACGCCGGTCTCAGCTGCACCGCCCGCTCGAACGCCTCCTGCGCCTTCGCCAGCGCGCCGCTCGCCTGGTAGGCCAGCCCCAGGTTGATCGCGAAGTCGGGCGCCCGGGGATCCAGGGCCGCCGCCCGCTCGAGCAGGGTGATCGCCAGGGCATGATCCCCCGTCTGGTGGGCCAGGGCGCCCACCAGGTGGAGGGCGTCCGCCTGATTGGGGTCGAGCGCCAGGACCGCCTGATAGCATTGCAGCGCGGCCGCCCAGGCCCCGGCCTGATGATGCGCCAGTCCCTGCCGGAGGTGAGCGCGGATCGCGCTGTCCTGTCGGCCGGGTGAACCTCGGGGGATCGCCGTCCGTGTGGCCATGTCACCTGCCTCGGGCGTTCGCTGCTTCGCGGCACCAGCCGCCGTCGGTGCGAGTTCGTCCCCAACCGGCAATCATGCTCCGACGACCGGGCACAACTTGCCGCGCGGAAGCGGGGTACCGGGGTGGAGGGGCAAGAGGCAAGCCAGCAGCGGGGCGGAGTCGGCGGCGCTGCCGGGGCCGACTCCGTATTCCATTGGCCGGGATTGAGTTGGACGTCGGCCGACCGGGCCACCGAGACTCGGTCGCCGACCCCGCCTCGGCGGTCACCCTGGGGAAGGAGCCGGAGAATCCTTCCAGGGCACGGGCCATGCACACTGGCGTCGCGACCGGTCGGCCGCTCAAGTTTCGCGGGGGCGATCCGATAGTCCGGGGGCCGGCGTGCGACCGGGCCGGGGGCCATCAATGGCTCCCGCCCCCAACCGCCCGACGCGAGGAGTCTCGAAGCCAGATGGCCATCAATCCAACCCCACCGAAGGGGTCCAGGCCAAACGACGCGGCCGCGGCCGATCCCTCGCGCTCTCCACGCCTGAAGGACCAGGCTCCGGCCCGCGACCAATCCGCGCGCCGGGCGGAGCGGGCCGAGCCTGGCGGAGCGGATCGTGCTGACGTGTCGGTCGCGGCACGGGCGCTCGCGACGGGCTCTGGTGATGGCGTGCCGATCAGCGACCTGGCACCCGAGCGGGCTCAGGCCATCGGAGAGCGGCTGGCGACGGGCTACTACGAGCGCCCCGAGGTGCTCGACGAGGTCGCTCGCCGCCTCGCCGCCGACCCGGCACGTCCGCTGAGATGACCGCGCCAGCCCGGGCCGCGGTCGCTCCACCGGAGGCTCGTCCGAGGGTCCTGCTGGTGGACGATGAGCCCGCGATCTGCAGCGGAGTCGGCCGGTGCCTGGCGCGGCTGGGCTACGAGGTGACCGCCGTGGGTTCGGGACCGGCCGCGCTCGCGGCCCTCGAGAGTGGAACCTTCGACGCTCTGCTGGTGGACCACCGGATGCCCGGCATGAGCGGGGACCTGCTCATCCGGGAGGCGCTTGCCCGGCACCCCGAACTGGCCGGCCACGTCGTGCTGGCCAGCGGAGACCTCGAGAGCGAGTCGATTCGATCGCTGGCGGTGGGCGCCGCCTGCCGGACTCTACGGAAACCGTTTGAGCTGGCAGAACTCGGAACCGCGCTCCGGGGTGCGGTTCAGGGAGTCAGGTCCGAGCGGTAGCCGGTCGCGAAGCCCAGAAACCGGGCCACGTCGCGGAGCGACGTGGCCCGATAGCGCACCGTGTGGGCATCCCGTCGCTCAACCCCCGGGAGCATCGCCATCGCCTCGGCTGGCAGATAGTTCTTGTAGACCAGGTCCACCTCGTACGGGCCCGCTACCCGGTAGGGCCAGAAGTCTCGCAATCGCTGCATGGCGGCTCGAGCTCGGGTCCGGATCAGCGCCTGCCCGGCTTCAGGGGTGAGCGTCGCCGCGGCGTGGAATCCGATGCTTCGCTTGACCACCGCCCCCTCCACGTCGCCGAGCAATGCGCGCACCTCCTCCACCGCGGCGTCGTCGCCGCTCACCAGAACGACCGGCACTCCCATCGAGCCGGCCAGCGCGGCATTGATGCCGGACTCCGCCATCGGGCGCCCGTTGAGGTAGACCCCCGCAAAGGTGGCGCTCGACATCGTGTGCGCCCGGACCCCCGAGGGATTGGTGGTGGCGCTGTGATAGCCGATGAACATGGCGGCGGAGAAGGTGGAATCCAGACCCTGCATCATGGAAAGCGGCCGCCCGGTTCCCCGCACGATGGTCACCTCGGGAGGAAACCGGTCGATCAGCAGGTTCTGCATGTTGCCGTGCGAATCGGCCACCACGAATTCGGTGGCCCCACCCTCCCGCGCGCCCTGGATCGCCGCCAGCGCCTCCGCCGTCATGAATTCCCGGAACCGCTGGTACTCGAACCCTCCGGGCCCGAGCTGCTCCTGGGTCACCACCCCCGTAATGCCTTCCATATCGACCGACACGAAGACCTTCACGGGCCGCTGGGCCTCGGTTGCGCCCGGCCCGACCCCGGCAAGCAGCAGTCCGATCGCCATTCGGCGGACCGCCGCACCCCGCGTTGCCATCCGACCGCTCATGCCGCGCCTCCTTCGAGTTCGCCGTCCCGGGCCGGGGCCGATCCCCGACTCACCCGTCTGGCGGTCTCCACCAGCACCCGCGTGACCGGCTCCAGCGTGGCGACCTCCACGTACTCGCCCGCCTCGTGCAATCCCGAGCCGGCCGGCCCGAACACAATCGTCGGGATCCCTCCCTCGGCCACGTAGATGTTCCCGTCGACGATCCCCCGCCGGCCGCCCAGCACCGGCGGCCGGCCGGTGACCTCGCGGTAGCTCGCCACGAAGTGCTGGAGGCCGGGCAGGTTCGGGTCGAGCTGCATCGGCTCGTAGAACGGCGGCGGGGTATCGACCGTCACCGTGGACTCGAGCCCCAGGGTCCGGACCAGCTCCTCCAGCTGGGCAACCGCGAGCTCGCGACTCTCGCCGGGCACCAGCAGGCGGGTGACGATCACCTCACACTCCTCGGGGACGATCACCGCGTACTCCCGGTATCCACCCTCGATCTTGAGCGTCGAATAGTTCCCGCCGCCGATCAGGGGATGGGATCCGATCGGGAGGCGGTCCAGGGCCGCCACGATCCGGCCGGCGTCCTCCACCGCGTTGATCCCCCGCTCGGGCGTGAATCCATGGGTGGTGCGACCCCGAACCCGGATCCGGTAGAGCACCTTTCCGGTCATCGCGATCGGGATCGGGTCGTCCTCCGACGCCCCGAAGAACGGTTCGGTAAGCAACAGCAGGTCGCTCGCCGCGATCTCGGTTCCCAGCAGCGCCCGGGCGCCGAGCCCGAGGCCCTCCTCGTCCACCGTGGCAGCGAACCCGATGCGGCCCAGCTCCCCGTGCAGCGCTCGGGCCTCGAGCAGGTGCCGGAACGCCTCCAGCGCGCAGGCCAGCCCCGCCTTCATGTCCAGGGCGCCCAGTCCCTTCATGCGGCCGTCGTCGATCCGGGGCTCGAACGGGTCCTGCTCCCAGCCGAGTGCGGGTGGAACGGTGTCGAGGTGGCCGGTGAAGGTGACGAAGGCGGGACGCGGCCCCAGGGTAACGCTCGCAAACACGTTCGCCCGCCCCGGCGCCACCTCCTGCCAGGTGGGCTCCACACCCATCGACCGGAGCTGTTCGGCAACGAATCGGCCAAGCGCCTCCTCCCGCGGTAGCACGGAGGGGACCCCGACCATGGCCGCCGTGAGCCCGATGAGCCGGGCCTCCCGCCCGGTATCCACCCCGTCGCGCGGACGGGTCACCGTCACGGCGTCCCCCGGACTGCGCGGCCGGGTCGGATCTCGTCCTGAAGCCGGCCCCGATCGACCACGACCTGCCCCGCCACCAGCACGTAGTCGAATCCCTCCGAGAATCTTGCCGGCTCGGCGTAGGTCGCGCGCTCCCGAACGCGGGCCGGATCGAACACCACGAGGTCGGCGTCAGCGCCAGGACTCAACCGCCCCTTCCTCCGCATCGCGGGCGCGGCCTTGACCATGCGCTGCGCCGGGAGGTAGGACATCTTCCGGAGCGCCTCCATGAGCGAGACCTGCCGGCCTTCCCGAACGTACTCGCGGAGGAACTTGGCGAAGGTGCCCGCGCCGCGGGGATGCCCGCGGCTGTCCTGAATCCCTCCATCGCTGGCCACCATCACCAGGGGGTGGGTCAGGGCGGCGACATTCGCTGCCCGGGTCACAAAATGGATCACCACGGCGTCCGGCGTACCATCCTCTCGATAGCGCCGGAAGGTCTCCTCGGTGAGCCGTTCGCCGTTGCGGACCAGCTCGATGTCGGAGTAGGTGATCGCCATCCGCTCCTGCCAGCCGGGATCGAACACCGCGGACTCCAGGGCCGTGGAGCCCGCCTCCCACGGATAGGCATCGGCCATGACGTCGATGCCCCGGGCACGGGCACCCTCGATCAGCGCCAGGGCGGTCTCCACGCCCTCCGCCACGACGGAGACCGAGTTGAGGTGGACGATCGTGGCCGACGCGCCGGTCGCGGCCGCGTTGGCGATCACCTCCTGGATCCCCTTCACGCTGTTCTCGGGCGGCTTGGGGCCGAGGAACCGCGTGTGCAGGTGAACCCCGACGCCCAGCTCGGCCGCCAACCGGAAGAGCTCCAGAACCTCCCGCTCCGACGCGCCAGGGACGTACTGAATCCCGAACCCGATTCCCACCGCCCCCTCCAGCACCGCCCGTCGGGCCAGGGCCAGCATCTCGGCGATCTGGGCCGGCGTGGCCGCCTGATCCCGGTCGGTCACGCCAACCGCCTGCCGGAGCTGTCCGTGTCCCACGGTGGTGCCGAAATGGGTGTGGAGCCCGCGGGCCGCCATGGTGTCGTACCAGGCGGCGACGGCGACCGGGCCCCCGTGCATCGCCAGGATCGTGGTCACGCCGTCAGTCACCTTGTAGCGGCTGCCTTCGCGGGTGAAGCCGCCGCTCAGGATGTCGACGAACCCGGGCGCGACCACCCGCCCCCGGGCGTCGATCTCGCGGCGCCCGGAGAGGCGGGCGTCCGTGATAGCCGCGACGCTTCCAGCGGTGATCCCGACGTTTGCCACCCGATCCATACCGGTCTCCGGGTCCATCACCCGACCGCCACGGATCACGATGTCATAGACCGGGCTCTGCGTCGTTCCCGGCCGCGGGCAGACAGCAAGTCCGACGAGGACCAGCGTCAGCCCTCTGGCCAACCGGGCCTCCCGCCGGCGCAACCCCGCTCCCCCGCGGTGGGAGGCCGCCCACCCTCGCTCCAGACCGCTCATCGACCGCCTCCTTCCCGACGGAGCACCGGAACGCCGGCCATCAGGAGCCGGTCCGGACGGCCCGTGGCATCCAGCTGGAAGGTCACCAGTGACCACTCGCCAGGCGGGGATTGCCAGCGAGCACGGAAGGTGTCGTACTGCCAGTGCTCCAGCTCCGCGGTCGCCGTGCCGAAGACCAGCGTGAGACGCCCCCCGGTCTCGCGCACCTGCGCCGGACCGTAGGCGCTGTCGGCATAGGTGCCGGCGTACTCGCCGAGCGGCCGCGAGGGCGCCGTTCCGGTCACCCGGGCCCGCTCGATTCCGGCCCGGGCGACGGCCGCTCGCCCGCGGACCGCCCGCATGCTGTCGAGCATTTCCCTGCCCCAGTCCCGCGCGGGCGCGCCGAAATAGAGGTCGAAGAACTTGAACGCGGTGGCCTCGCCCACGTTGCTCGGGTTCTGGTTGGTGAGGATCACGATCCCCAGCCCCTCGTCCGGCGCCATCGCGACCAGGGCGCGCATCCCGTCGATGGAGCCGCCGTGATGTACCAGGAACCGGCCGCGGTAGTTCTGAAGGAACCAGCCCAGCCCATACAGGAAGAATCGGGTTCCCGGCACCATCTGGTGGTTCACCGGACTGGCGGATTCGTACCAGCGCTCGATGGGAATGACCGTCTGCGGCGAATGCATCTCCCGGATCGCCGCTTCGCTCAGGAGCCGCTGCCCCCGATACCGGCCCTTGCCGAGCTGGACCCGGAGCCATTCCGCCATCTCGCGCGCACTGGCGTTGATCGAGCCCGCCGGCGCGATATTGTCGATGTTGTGCCACGGTACCGGAACCATCGAGTCGCCGACCCACACGTGGGGCGTGGCGACGTTGGTCATCCGCGCCAGCGGGGTGGTGCTGGTCGTGGCACGGCGCATCCCGAGCGGTTCGAAGAGGCGGCGCCGGATGAAGTCGTCCCAGGTCAGGCCCGACACGTTCTCGATGACCCGCCCGGCCGCCAGATACATGTGATTGTTGTAGCCGAAGCGGTAGCGAAAGCTTTCCCGTCGCTCGATGAATCGCTGGCGATGGAGGATCTCGTCTCGGGTGAAGGTGGTCGCGCCCCAGATCCGGTCAGCGCGGTCGAGGCCCACCCGATGCGCCAGCAGATCCTTGATGGTGATCTCCCGCGTCACCCACGGGTCACCCAGGGCCCAGCCGGGCAGCCGATCGGCTGCCCGATCGTCCCAGGAAAGCCTCCCTTCATCCACCAGCATCGCCAGCGCGGCAGCGGTGAACGCCTTGGTCGACGACCCGATGGCGAAGATCGTGTGCTCATCGGTGCGCTCGGGACGGCCGACCTCGAGGACACCGTACCCCTTGGCGAAGACCACCGAGTCGCCCACCACCACCGCCACCCCAACCGCCGGCGCTCGCCAGGCCACCCGGGTCTCGTCGATGAACGCATCCAGCTCCCGAAGTCGCGGGTCGGGCCGCTGGCCGGCTCCCACATTCGCCAGGCTTCCCGTCAGCAGCCCCAGCACGACGACCCGTCGCCTGGTCGGCCTCCTTCCGTTCCGGCCCGGCGGCTGGCGCGGGGCCAGGCGGGCGTGACCGGAGTCGCTCACGAATACCGGGATGGCGTGGCCGAAAGGCCCAGCATCGCCCGGGCCTGGGCCGGGGTGGCCACGTCGCGGTTCAGCTCGTGACAGAGACGCACTGCCCGTTCGACCAGCTGGGCGTTGCTCCTGGCCTTCTCGCCCCGGCGGTAGTACACGTTGTCCTCGAGACCCACCCGGACGTGCCCTCCCATCAGGATCGCAAACGTCGTCATCGGGAGCTGGTGGGGACCGATGCCGGAACAGAGCCAGAGGGCGTTCTCGGGGAACTCCCGCAGCAGGTGGATCACGTTCTCCGGCGTGGGCCAGCTCGACGTCTGGTAGCCCATGACGGTCTGGATCCAGTAGGGCGGATCGACCACCCCGTTCTTGATCAGGTCGCGCATCACCCAGGGCCCACCCGAGTGATAGGTCTCCATCTCCGGCTTGACCCCGTACTTCTTCATCTCGGCCGCGAAACGGTTCACCAGACCATAGGAGAACGGCAGGCATTCGTCGTAGAGGATCTCCTCTCGCGGGAACGGCAGCGGCGGCTTCCGGGCGGCGATCCGGAACTTGCTCATGTCGGGCGTCAGGTTGAGCGAGGCCACCTCGGGACGCGCCGGAAGGCACTGAAGGCGCTCTTCCATCGTCATGTCCGGCCCACCGCCGGTGGTGTTGTTGATGATGATGTCGGGGCATCGCTCGCGGATCTTCCGGTTCACTTCGAGCCAGATCTCGGTCCGGGTCGCGGGCCTGGTGTAGTTGCCGGGATCCCTGGCATGCACGTGCACCATCGAGGCCCCGGCCTGGTAGGCACCGTGCACGGAGTCGGCAATCTCGTCGGCGGTCTCGGGCAGGTTGTCGTTGGCCTCCTTGCCCTGAACCCCGCCGTTGCAGGCGCAGCAGATGATCACGGGAGGCATCTTCCCCACCCGCTCCAGGTACTCGTAGGTATCCGCGTACCGCCACAGGTGGTCGAACCGGGTGCTCATCGGGTGCGTCCTTTCTTGGTCTTCCCGCCCTTCCGTCCGCCGGCCTTGCCCTTGCTCGTACGCTTGCTCTTTCCGGGGCGGGGCCCGGGAGCAGGCAACGCCTTCTTGATGTCCCGAATCGCCAACACCAGGCGGTCCCTCCAGGCGCGGAGCGCCTCCCGATCCGGTCCCAGCATCGCGTCCGTCTGCCGGGCCAGCTCCGCCACCAGGGCGTCGTCCAGGCGGAGGTCGGTCCGGAGCCCGTCCCAGAGCGCGTGGTACGAGGGCCGGTACCGGGTGAAATACTCCGCCACCCCGCCATCGGCATTGGTGTTGGCCACGCCGAACGGCCCCATCAGCGCCCACCGGAGCCCCAGCCCCTCGCGGATGCAGAGGTCCACGGCCTCGACGTCGGCCACGCCGCTCCGGACCAGGTCCACCGCTTCGCGGATCAGGGCCGACTGCATCCGGTTCAGGACGAACCCCGGGGCGAACTTCTTCATCAGCACCGGGGCCTGCCCGATGCTCCGAAGGAACGCGATGGTCGCGTCCACCACCTCGGGACGGGTCCCGGCCCCGCCCAGCACCTCCACCACCGGAACCACATGCGGCGGGTTGACCGGATGGGCCACGATACACCGGCCCGCGCCGGGGACCCCGCGGGCGATGTCGGTCATGTCCAGCGCCGAGGTGCTGCTGCCCAGAATCGCCTCGGGCGGCGCGAGCCGGTCCAGCTCCTGATACATGGCCTGCTTGGTCTCAAGGCGTTCCGGCCCGCTCTCCTGGACCCAGCCTGCATCCGCCAGCGCGGCCGCGAGAGTCTCGGCTCCCGTTACCCGCTTGCGCCGCGCCTTGGCCTCGTCCTTGTCGATCGCCCCCTCGGCGCGGAGCAGGTCGAGGTCGGCGTGAAACCACTCCAGCGCCTGGGCGAGCTGCGCCGCGTCGGCGTCGTACACGGCGACGCGGCAGCGGGCCCGCGCGAAGACCTGAATCCAGCTCCGGCCGATGACGCCGGTGCCGACGACGGCGACGTTCCTGATCGTAGGTTTGCCCATGGGGCTCCGACTCTGCTGGGGGTGTGATGCTGGATACAGCAATGTATCCAAATCTCCGGGACGGCGTGATCCCCCGCTCGCCCGGGGTCCGGCTGCCCCCGGGACCCACCGCCCCGCCCCCGCCGTCCCGACTCGCTCAGTCCGGGCTTGCCCGGGACTCCCGACCCGGCGACCCGGATGGCGCCGCCCGCAGATACTGCGGGGGCCAGGGGACCGCGACCCCGAGCGCCCGCGCCGCCCGGAGTGGCCAGTACGGATCCCGCAACAGTTCGCGCGCCAGCAGCACCAGGTCCGCCTGGCCGGTGCGGACGATGTGATCGGCCTGCGCCGGGTCGGTGATCAGTCCCACCGCGCCCGTGAGTATCCCGGACTCCCGCCGAATCCGCTCGGCGAACCCGGTCTGATAGCCGGGCCCGATCGGGATCCGCACCCCCGCCACGTTGCCGCCCGATGAGCAGTCGATCAGATCGACCCCCGCCGACCCCAGCCGCCGCGCCAGCTCCACCGAGTCGTCCACATTCCAGCCTCCGTCCGCCCAGTCCGTGGCCGAGATCCGGACGAACAGGGGCAGCCGCTCCGGCCAGACGCTCCGAACCGCCTCCACCACGCTGGAGGTCAGCCGGATCCGGTTGTCAAACGACCCGCCGTAGCGGTCGTGCCGGGGATTGGACAGCGGCGACAGGAACTCGTGGAGGAGGTAGCCGTGCGCAGCGTGGATCTCGATCACCCGGAAACCGGCATTCAGCGCCCGCTCGGCCGCGCGGCGAAAGCCCGCGACAACCTCCGCGATCCCCTCGTCGCCGAGCGCCGACGGCATCGGGTAGCCCTCGTCGAACGGAGCCGGCCCCGGAGCCACCGGCGTCCACCCGCCGTGTCCGGCGGTCACCGCGCCGCCTCCCTCCCAGGGACGCCGGGTGCTTCCCTTCCGCCCCGCATGCGCCAGCTGGATCCCCGGCACCGCGCCCTGATCCGCCACGAACCGCGCGAGCCTGGCCAGCATCGGCACGTGGGCATCATCCCAGATGCCAAGGTCGTGGGGACTGATCCGCCCCTCGGGGAGCACTGCCGCCGCTTCGGTGAACACCAGGCCCGCGCCGCCAACCGCCCGGCTGGCCAGATGAACGAGGTGCCAGTCGTTGGCGAAGCCGTCCCGGCTGGAGTACTGGCACATGGGCGACACGGCGATTCGGTTGGGGAACTGGACCCCTCGCACCGCCAGCGGCTCGAACAGTCCCGGCACGTCAAGCCGCCCGATCGAGCCGGAGAACCGCGTGCAGCAGCACGTTGACGCCGTTCGTCACGTCCTCGGGGCGGGTGAACTCCCGGGGAGAGTGGCTGATCCCACCCACCGAGGGCACGAAGATCATGCCCATCGGCCCGATGGCCGCCAGGCTCTGCGCGTCGTGACCGGCCATGCTGGGCATCGATCGGGTGCTGAGCCCGAGACCCCGCGCCGCGGCGTCGACGGTCGATCGCAGGGCCGGCGCCGCCGCCGCGCCGCGGTTGATGGCGCGCTCCACGGCCGCCCACGTGGTGCCCCGCCGCTGCATGATCTGCTCCGCTTCGGCTTCGATGGTCCGCCAGAGCCGCTCCAGCTTGTCCATCGAGAGGTCCCGGAGCTCGATCGAATGGGTCACGCGGCCCGGCACAACGTTCTGCGCGCCGGGCTCCACCGCGAGCCGCCCCACGGTCCCCACCTGCCGGCCAGGCTCGGCCCGCACGATTCGATCCACCGCCAGGATCAGCTCCGAGGCCGCGAGGAGGGCGTTCCGGCGCTGGTCCATCGGTGTGGTCCCGGCGTGGTTCGCCTCGCCCGTGATGGTCACGTCCCAACTCCGGATTCCGACGATTCCCTCGACCACGCCGATCTGGGCGCCATCCCGCTCCAGGTTCCCACCCTGCTCGATGTGGAGCTCCAGATACCCGGCGATGCTCCCGGCGGCGTATCGGTAGCCTTCCAGGCGCTCCGGTGCCCCCCCGATCCGGGCAATGCACTCCGCCAGCGTCCGGCCCTCGCGGTAGGGGCGAGCGAGTTCCTGGGCCGAGAGCTGCCCGATGAAGCCCCGGCTTCCGGTGAGACCGCTCTCCTCGTCGCACCACACAGTGACCCACAGGGGGTGTCGGTTGCGATACCCGCGTTCCCGAAGCGTACGGATGACCTCGATGGCGGCGAGCGAGCCGACCGTACCGTCGTAGTTCCCGCCCCGCGGCACCGAGTCGATGTGAGAGCCAAAGAGGAGCGGCAGGGCGCCGGGGGTGGAGCCTGCCAGCCGCCCGATCAGATTCCCGGCCGGATCGACGGCGACGTCCAGCCCGGCGGCCTCCATGAGCGCCCGGACATGGGCGCGGCCCTCGAGATCGGCGTCGGTGAACCCCACCCTCGAGACCCCGCCCTCGGGATTGCGGCCGAACGCCGACAGTTCGGTGAGCCAGGTGTTGACCCGATCCCCATTCACTCGCCATCCGGCAGTCGGGTCCGCCTGGCTGGCGGCGAGCATCCGGGCCCGACTCCCGCCAACGGCGGCGAGCAGCGCCACCAGCTCACGACGGTGCATCGATCACTCCTCGATGGCGGAGGTCGATGGTATCCCGAAGGCCTGCGGCTGACAATGTCCGGCGCTCACCGCCCTGACCGCTCCTCTCCCGGCCGGTAGCTCCGCGCCAGGTTCGCCCGAATGTCGGCCATGGACAGCCACGCCGGTTTGAACTTCCCCTGGGCAAAGAGCGGGGCCTGGTCGAAGAAATGGGGGGACGAGGCGTCGCCGCTTTGCCCGAAGGGCGTGATCGACCGGGCCCGGACCGTGGGCCCGAACTCGACCACGGCCACGTAGGCCGAGCCGCCAACGGCGTAGCGGCGGCGGGCCCCCGGAGGCCGCTGGCTCCAGAGCGCGTAGATCGCTCCCACCGCGTTGGCCTCGGCGCTGGGCAGGGGCAGGCTGGGCCGGTCATCCGAGTAGGTCTCGCCCGCGCGTTCGTTGGGGCGTTGCAGGCGCTGGAATTCGCCCAGCGCCACTTCGTGGGTTCCAAAATCGGCGACCAGGGTGTCGCGCACCCGCTCGAGCGCGGCCACCCGGGCCCAGGTGGCGGTATCCCGGCCGCTGATTGCGCGTCCAGCCAGGGTCGCCCAGGCCGCGAACCACAGCGCCGGCACGGATTCCGCCCGACCGAACCGGTCCCAGGCCTGGAGCGCGTCGATCATCGGCCGGAGCCGTTCGCCGCGGGCCGGATCGACCGCCACCAGGTCCCGCCATTCGTGCACCAGGAGGGGCAACTCCCGGTCCGCGGCATAGAAATAGGTGTGGAACGCCAGGGCCGCCCACTGGTCGAACGTCAGCTTGCCGGGACCGCTGAGGAGCCGGCGGGACTCGCGGGCGCGCCAGTTGTCCGGGTGGAGCCCGAGGTACTTCGGGTAGTCGGCCCGTTTCGGATTGGCGCCAGCCGCGGTGGTGAGGAACGGGGTCGAATTGGTGTTCTGCATCCAGCCCGCAGGGGGGTTGAGAACCTGCGGCATTTCGTCGGGGGTGTGATACCCCTGCCAGTCGGCGCGCGGGTCGGAGCCGTCCACGGCGCCGGACCAGTCGAGGGTGGTGTCGCGCCGGGGGACGGCGCCCGCATGGATGTAGAAGATGTTGCCGGCGGTGTCGGCGTACATCACGTTGTGATAGGTAAGGCCGTTGATGGCCAGCGCCTCGCGGAATTCCGCCAGATTCCGGGCCTTCCCCATGGCGTACCACTGCTGCAGCAGGCCACCGCGGTCCACGTTGCCGTACATCACGGCCAGCGGTTTGCCGTTCCGCTCGCCGAGAATCGGGCCATGATGGGTCTTCCGCAACGTGACCGTCCGGACTTCCACGCCACGAGGCGTCTTCACCCGGATCGAATCGCGCCACTCCACCGCCAGCCGGTGCCCGCTGCCATATCGGTAGGCGAGCGGGCGCGCCGGGTCGTCGAACGTGAGTTCCCAGGCGTCCACCATGTCCGAGCTGTTCACGGTCAGCGCCCAGCCCAGATGCGGATTGAACCCCTTCACCGGCACCAGCGTCTGGGAGTACGCCGTGAGCCCCGAGATGTTCCATCCCTCGTCGCTGATCCAGTGACTCTCGTAGACCGGCAGCATCGGGGTGTGCGGATTCAGGAACAGCATCGGGTAGCCCGAGGCGCTCTTGGCGGCGCTCACGGCCCACATGTTGGATCCTTCATCGGGGGCCCGTGGCACCGGCGCGACGATCCCGGCCAGCCGCCTCAGATCGACCCCGCCCGCATCGGGATCGAGCGCAAACCCCCGGTACATCATGAAGGCCATCCAGCCCTCGTATCGGAGCGGAAGCCGGGGCTTCACTTCGGGGTGTCGGTGCAGGAAGTAGTTGGTACCATCAGCCCAGGAGTCCACCAGCGCCTTGAGGCGCGGCGAGGCCTGGGCATACTCCTCCCGGCCCCGGCGCTCCAGCTCGAAGGCGCGTACGAACACGTCCCAGCCGGCGCCATCCTCGCCCTGCACTTCGGCCAGCCGTCCCAGCGCCTGGATGTAGGCCGGCTCCGTTTCCTGAAACCGGTCCTCGGCGCGGGCATAGGCCATCCCGAACATGGCGTCGGCGTCGGTGCGCCCGTGGACGTGGGGCACTCCCCAGGTGTCCCGATAGATGGTGACGGCGCGGGCCTGCCGCTCCCACCGCGCGATCTCCGCCCGGGTGGCCGGGGGCGCCTGCGCGGCAGCCGCCCCCGCAAACCCGCTCGCCGCCAGGAGCCACGCCCCGGCGCGGGCGATCCCGGCCAACCGCCGCCTTGTCCAATGCCAGCGTTGCCCCGTCACCCGCCCGCCTCCTTCGTTTCGGTCATGGGATAGGCTGCCGCTGGCATCACCGGCCCGGCCAAACCTCTGCCAGCGTGTCGTCGTCGTACAGCCGACCGGCCTTCATCACGTAGGCGATGTCGGCGGTGTTGCGGATGTCGGCCAGGGGGTTGCGGTTGAGCACCACCAGGTCCGCCAGCTTGCCCGGCACGATCGAGCCCGTCTCCTGATCGAGCCCGATGAAGTACGCCCCGTCCAGGGTCGCCACCCGGAGAGCCTCGAGCGGCGTCAGCGCCTCGGCGTAGGCCCAGAGTTCCCAGTGGGTGCCGATCCCGGGCTGCTCGCCGTGCTCGCCCAGGGCTCCGCGGCCACCCGCCCGCACAATGTCCGCCAGTCCTTCCGCAATGATGGGGTACGAAAGAGCCGACTTTGGCACCAGGCGATCGCCAGCGATCCGGGCCCGAATCTGGTACTCCGGCATGTACCGGCGATACTTCGGGTCGCGGAGCAGGTCGTGCCGGGGCCGGAACCAGTGCATCGAGCCCAGCACGTGCCCGGCCACGATGGCCGTCGGCGAGTACACGGCCCCGGCCCGGCCGAAGAAGGTGGCGGCGTCGCGGTAGATCGGCAGGTTGGCGATCAGGTGCTCCCACCCGGTCTGGCCGTCGATGATGAGGCCCACGTCGAAGTAGAGTGGCCCGCCCTCGCTGGTCATCGTGATCCCCCGGGCCCGGGCGGCCTGGAGCAGGAGCTGATGCTGGAACCGGCCGGTCTGGCGGTAGTTCTTGAGGCTCACCGCACCCCAGTCCGCCCGCCGGTTCACCTCGCGCTCGGCATCCTCCAGGCTGCGGACGATGCGTTCGTCACCCCACGCGACACCCGGATGGATCAGCAGCTCCGCCACGCTGAACGTCCGGGGACCAAGGAGACCGCCGGCCTCGATCAGCTCGGCGAGCGGGAACGCGGACCTCGAGTCGGCCGCCGGATCGAGGATGGTGGTGACGCCGTAGGCCAGGTCGATCCGCGACAGCCACCGGTCCGCGGGAATCACCCCGCTCGGGGCATCGGTGTGATGGGCGTGGAGGTCGAACAGCCCCGGGATGATGGTCTTGCCTGACAAGTCCAGCACCCGGTCAGCGGCCGCCGGATCGCAGTCCCCGACGCAGGCGATGCGGGCCCCCCGTACCAGCACGGTGCCGCGCTCGATCACCCGGTCACTGTCGACCGTGACGATCCGGGCATTGGTGAGCGCAAGCGTCCCGGCGGGTGGATGCCGGGGCACCCGGAGATCGATCTCCACACTGGTGGTCCGCCCCGTGGCCGCGTCCCAGGTGACGTACCTCGGGCCGGAGGCGAACTGGAGAGTGCTGTTATCCCGCCACGAGTGGTAGATCCCACCCCGCGGATCGACCAGTACCCGTCCGGGCACCGAGTCGTTCTGGTCCGGATTGATCCGGGGAAGCGCCCCACGAGGCACCGCCGCCACGTAGAGGAAGCGCCCGCTCTGGAAGGCCACCCGGGTCCCGTCGGGCGACAGGACCGGTTCGTTGCCGAGACCCCGCCTCGCCGGGAACTCCACATGGTCGGTGGGGCTTCCATCCGTGAGTGGTACGGATCGGACCCGAATGGTCAGCGCCAGGGCCGAGTCCGGCGGGAAGGGGAAGTAGAGCAGGCTGTTCGCCCGATCGGTCCGATCCTGGTACTGGAAGTACACGCGGCCGTCGCCGCCGAACGCCACCGGCACCGGGGCGTTGAGGGTGGCGATGGCCGTGGCAGGCCCGCCCGCCGCTGGGATCCGAACCGCGGTCCACCCCTCCCGCCGCTCCCAGCCGGACGCGCTGCCCGGACGCGGCTCCGGTCCCCTTCCTGTCACCAGCACCGATCCATCCGGCGACCAGGCGGGATACAGGTACTCCGCCCCGGTTGTCGTCACCCGCCGCGGCGGGCCGCCATTCGACGGGGCGACCCAGAGGTGCCCGCGATCGGTGCTGTTCCAGGTGGCGTAGGCCACGCTTGAACCGTCGGGCGACCAGGCAGGCGTGAGCTGCACCGTGCCCGGGGTCTCCGGAACCAGCGGCGTCGGCCGGCCGGCCGGAAGGTCCATGATCCAGACCCGCCCTACCGCCACGAAGGCCAGCCGTCGGCCGTCGGGTGACGCCACCGGCCACTGTATGAACCGTACCCGGTGGACCGAGTCGTCCACTGTGATCCGGCTTCGGACCGCCTCGGAAAGGACTCGTCGGACCCGGGCCCGGAACGGGATAGAGGAAACCTTGCCCGTGCCCAGCTCGATTCGACGCAACTGGCCGCCCTCCCACGCCACGAGGCCGGAGCCGTGCGGCAGCCAGGCGAAGCGGGGAAAGGCGCCATACCCGTACTGGGCGTTCACCATCGTAAGGTCCTTGGCGGCCGGCGCGAGCACCGTCCGCTCCTCGCCCGTCGCAAGATCCCGGACCACCAGGACGCTACTCGGCGCGTATTCGTGGCCGCGATAGGCAAATACCGTGTCGCGGCGCTCCAGCCCGAACGCGAGGTAGCGGCCGTCAGGCGAGGGCACCGGCGCCAGCGCTGCCGGAGGGTCCAGCTCATTGTCGGCGGCCCAGCCGGTGCGCCGCAGCGCCTCTCGCTGCTCGGCACTCAGTTCGGCGGGCTCGGCGGTGCGGACGTTCTCCACCCGGCCGGTGGCCAGGTCCATCCGCTGCACCCGGTGCCCGGCCGCCAGCATGCCGAGCCCCTCACCCGTCGAGTAGGAGACCTGAAAGTGGAGGAACCTGCCATCCTGCGAGAACCGGGGCGCGTCGTAGTGGGTGAGGCGATCGGCCAGCAGCCGCCGGGGTTCGTCACCCGAGAGCCGCAGCTCCCAGAGCTCGCTCACCTGCCGGTGCCACCCCCGGCCCGGGGTCGGGTAGACCCGAACCGCCACCAGCCGCGATCCGTCGGGCGACCAGGCCGGCGCCATGAACCGGGTGTCGCGGTCCAGAAACACCGGCGTGGGGCGTGAACCGTCGGCGTTCATCACCCAGACGTTGTTCTGGCCCTGCCGGTCGGAGACGAACGCGATCCGCCGGCCGTCGGGCGAGATCGCCGGGTGGAAGTTGAGGGCCCCGCCGCTGTTGCCCGTGAGGAGCTCCGCCTCTCCGCCTTCGATCGGCAGCCGGTAGATCTGGCCGAGCAAGTCGAACACCAGCCACCGTCCGTCGGGCGCAACGTCGAGCGACATCCAGGTGCCCTCCTCGGTGGTGAAGTCGACCAGCCGAGGGGTGCCCTGCGGCGGGAGGAGGGTCACACTGGAGTCGACGCCGTCGGAGGCAGGGCGGCAGGACAGCGCGAGGAGGAATGGGGCGAGGACCAGCTTCGCCGTCCGGCCCGGCGGGCCGGTCATCGGCCGGGGCCGTAGAGCACGCGCCCAGGCGTGGCCCCGGTGTGGCGCCCGCCCTCCACCACCACCACGCCGTTCACCAGCACATAATCGATGCCCTCCGGGAACTCCACCGGGCTCTGGTAGGTGGCTCGGTCCTGCAATCGAGTGTAGTCGAACACCACGACGTCGGCCCAGAACCCCTCCCGCAGCAGGCCGCGTTCGCGGAGCCCCATTCGGGTGGCGGGCCAGCCGCTCATCTTCCGGATCGCGTCCTCCAGGGAGATCGCCCGGTCCTCGCGAACGTACTTCGCGATCACCCGCGGGAAGGTACCGTAGCTCCGGGGATGGGGGAGTCCGAGGAGATCCTGGGCCCCGGCTTGCAGGGCCGCCCCGGCATCGCTCCCGATGCTGGTCCATGGAAAGCGGAGCGCGGTGCGGATGTCCTCCTCGCTCATCATGTGGTAGATCGCCATCACCCGGCCCTGCCCTTCCAGCACCAGGTCCCAGGCCGCATCCCGCGGGTCCTTGCCAAGTTCGCGGGCGATCTCGGCGAGCGACCGGCCCTGGAAGCGGGCATTGGCCGGATTGCGGGCGTTGGCGAGCACCACGCCGTCCCAGCCGCCCGCGGCCTCGATGATGTTCCACCATCCCGGCGACCCGGTCTCGACCTCACGCCGGAGCCGGGCCCGGATCGTGGGGTTGGCAAGCCGCGCCCGGAGCGAATCCACTCCGCCGTCGAAGGCCCACGAGGGGATCGTCGCCTCGAGCCCGGTTCCGCCCGCCGTGTAGGGATAGAGGTCGGCCGCCACGTCCACGCCTCGCGCCCGGGCCGAGTCGATCAGGGCGCCGGCCGCCTTCATCAGCGTGCCCCACCCCGGCTGGTAGGCGGCCTTGAGGTGGTAGATCTCGACCGCTGCCCCGCTCCGTTCGCCGATCGCGATCGCCTCGCCCACCGCGTCGAGGAGCTCCTTGCCCTCGCCGCGGATATGACTGGCGTAGTACCCGCCGTACCGCGCCGCCACCCTGGCCAGCTCCACCAGCTCGTCGGTCGTGGAGAAACTGCTGGGCGGGTAGATCAGCGCCGAGGTCATGCCGAAGACGCCGGCCCGCATCGCGGTGTCCACCATCGCCCGCATCCGCTCCAGCTCCGCCGGCCTGGCCGGCCGGTTCTCCATGCCGATCACCGCGCGGCGGGCCTGACTGGTGCTGTAATAGGTGCCGAAGTTGAGCGAGATCCCGGACCGCTCCAGCCCTTCGAACCAGGTGGCAACCTGCGAGGCCGGAACCGGCGTCCCACCTTCGCCGGACAGCG
Source organism: uncultured Gemmatimonas sp. (assembly GCA_964521535.1). Classification (GTDB taxonomy): domain Bacteria; phylum Gemmatimonadota; class Gemmatimonadetes; order Gemmatimonadales; family GWC2-71-9; genus SHZU01. Next base: position 18,977 of record CAZFSA010000030.1, on the reverse strand, counting down.
CAGTGGTCACCCCCATCTTCACCTTGTTCTCCGCCAGGCCGTTGCGGCTCAGGATCCCCGCCGACTGATCCATCATGTCGATCCAGCCCGGGGAGACATACCGCCCGCTTGCGTCCAGCTCGCGAGTGCCCTGTCCCAGCACCCGTCCGATGGCAGCGATCCTGCCATCCTTGATCGCCACGTCGGCCCGGATCCAGGGGTTGCCGGCGCCATCGAACACCCGGCCGTTCCGGATCACGAGGTCGTAGGCCGGGGCCTGCGCCGCCGCCGGCGCGAGTCCGGCGGCCAGTACCACGACCGCCAGCGCAACGGTTCGTTTCCTCATTCGCATCATCTTGCTCCCGACCCCAACCTGGGCCATCGACTCACTCCTCCCACTCCACGTTGCCGCACACGCCCAGCTCCTGACCACTGATGTGGCCGGCCTCATCGCTCGCCAGGAAGGCGCAGGCCGCGGCCACCTCGCTCATCTCGATCCAGGTTCGCATCGACACGAACCGGAGCGCCTCGGCCTCCATGACCTCGAGCGGCACTCCCTTGTCCCGGGCCACCCGGGCCAGGACGCCGCGGCCCCGGTCATTGTTCATGAACCCTGGCAGCACGGCATTGACCCGGATGTTCCATGGCCCGAGTTCCCGGGCCGCGTTTCGGGTGAGGCCCAGGGCGCCGGCCTTTCCCGCCACGTACGCGGCCCGTTTGGGAAGGCCGGTCCGCACCGACGTCGTGATCAGGTTGATGATGCACCCGCCGCGCTGCCGCTTGAAGTGCGGGGCGGCCAGCCTCATGGTGTAGAACATCCCGCTCAGGTTGACCCGGATGCAGTGGTCCCATTCAGCGGGGTCGAGATCTTCGAGGTACCCGCGGGGCCCGGCGATGCCGTGGTTGTTGATCAGCACGTCCAATCCGCCGAGCCAGCCGATCGCCTCCGCGAACATCGCCTCCACCTGCCGCGCGTCGCCCACGTCGGTGACCGAGCCGCGGAGGCCCGGCAGGGCGGCGAGGGTGGCCGCCAGCGCCTCGGAGTCGATGTCGCAGACATGGACCAGGTGGCCGTCGCGAAGGAACCGTTCGGCGATCGCGCGACCGATCCCGCCGCCTCCCGCCGTGATCAGCACTCGCCTTGCCAGCATCCTCACCCCCCCGTGATCCGCCCTGCGGGCCCCCCGGGCACCGTCGGGACGGCAGCGCTCCCGGCCTTTACCACCGGAACCGGCCCGGGGCGAACGGCCCCAGCGGACTGCTGACCGCCTTGCCGGTCATCAGCTCACCCATCACCCGCCCCGTCACCGGAGCGAGGGTGATTCCGAGCATGGCGTGGCCGGTGGCTACGAACAGGTTGTCGATGCCCGGGGCCGCCCCCAGGAGCGGAAGCCCGTCCGGCGTAAGCGGCCGCATGCCGACCCATTCGACCCCGGCGGCGTCCAGTACCGGATCGCGGAAGTACCGTCCGATCACTCGCCGAATGCCGTCCAGCCGGCGGCGGTCCAGCCGTTCGTTGATTCCCGAGAGCTCCATGGTGCCGGCGAACCGATAGGCGCCGTCGAAGGGCGTGCTGCCGACCTTCACGTCGCCCAGGTAGAGCGGGCGCCCGAAGACCGGCGGCGCGGACACCGTGATGCTGTAGCCCTTCCCCGCCTGGACCGGCAACCGGACGCCGAACTGCCGGGCCACCACGCCGGTCCAGGCGCCCGCCGCCAGGAGCACCTTGTCCGCGGGCACCGTACCACCCTCGGTCTCGACCCCGGTCAGCCGGCCGTTGGCCCGGGCAGGGCCAGTCACGCGAACGCCTTCCCGAACCTCGCCCCCGAAGGCCGCGATCCGGTCCGCATAGGCCCGGCTGAGCGTCTCCGGGCGGACGTGGTACTCCTGCGGCACGTAGAAGCCGGCTCTCACCTCATCCGAGAGCGCCGGTTCCAGCGCGTGCAGGGCCGTCCGGTCCAGCACGTCCGGCTGCCGGTAGCCATAGCTGGCCAGCACCCCGAAGTGGCCCCGCGTCGCCTCCATCAGGTCTCGGTCGCGGAAGAGGTACAACAGCCCGTCGCGGTGGAGCTCGATCGGAAACCCGTCGGCCGCCAGCTCGTCGAAGAGCGGGAGGGTCTGCCGATTGAGGGTGGCCACCGCATGGAATCCGGCAAGGAAGTCGCGGGCGTTGCAGTGCCGCCAGAAGCGCCACAGCCATCGGGCCAGCTGGGGAGCCGCGACCGGCGAGATGTACAGCGGGCTGTCCCGCGACAGCATCCACCGGAGCGAGGTGCTCACCAGGCCGGGCGCCGGGATCGGTTCCGAGATCGACGGCGTGATCCACCCCGCATTGCCCGCCGAGCAGGCCCGACCCACGCCGTCCTTGTCGAGGACCACCACCTGCTCGCCGCGGCGAGCAAGCTCGTAGGCACAGGCCAGGCCGATCACCCCTGCGCCGACGACCACCGTCCGGCTCATGCCCGATCTCCCGGGATCGCCCGGCACGCCGCGGTCCTGGCCCTGACCCGGTCCCTCATCGGCCTCGAAGCCTCCGGTCGAAGAACTCCACCGTGGCCCGCGCCGCGGCCATCCAGTTGGCGTGCGTCAGGAAGTCGTGCACGTCGTCCGGGAACACCAGCTGCTCCACCTCCACCCCGCGGTCCCGCAACGCCGCCACCAGCCGCACGCTCTGCGCGAAGTCCACGTTGCGGTCGTCGTCCCCGTGGATCAACAGCACCGGGGAGCGCCACCGGTCCACCCACGCCATCGGAGAGGATTCGAACGCGATCCGGGCGAATTCCGGTCGATCGAGGGGGTTGTAGTCAGGCCGGAAGGTCTGGATCCCGAGGTTCCAATCGTGGACGCCGTGGATGTCCACCCCGGCGGCGAAGAGATCCGAGGCCCGGGAGAGGCCCATGGCCGTGAGGTATCCGCCGTAGGATCCACCCCAGAGACCGATCCGCGCCCCGTCGACGTCGGGCCGGGCGCGGAGCCAGGTGCCGGCCCCCATCACGTCGAAGAGCTCCGAGGCGCCGGTGGCGCCGAAGCGGAGGGCTTCGCGGAACTCCAGTCCGTAGCCCGTGCCGCTCCGAAAGTTGACCGACAACACCACGTAACCCCGCGCGGCGAGATACTGATTGACCGCATAGGTCGAGTGGTAGTACCCCATGTAGTGCCAGCCCAGCAGCATCTGTCGCCGCGACCCGCCGTGGAAGAAGGCCACCGCCGGCCGCCGTTCTCCAAGACGAAGGTCGGGCGGCAGGAAGAGCTGCGCCGGGATCACCATGCCGTCGGCGGCGGCGAACGACACCGCTTGCGGCTCGACCAGGCGAGCCGCCGGAAACCCCGCCGGCACCGGTTCCGGCGCCAGGGGCCGGGTCTCCGTCCCCAGCCGGATCACGGCGTGGGCCGGGATCCGGGCGTCGGAACGGAAATGGGCCAGCCCACCCTGGACCGGGACCGGAGCCCACTCGATGCCCCGGCCGCTGGTGAGGGCAGTCGGTGGACCGCCGGTGGCCGGGACCTGGAAGAGATGTCGCCGGTCGATGTCGCCGATGTTGGCGTTGTAGATGATGTCGCGACCGCCCGGCGCGACGGCGACGTACTCGACCTCGCCCTCGCCCGGCGTGAGCAGGGTCGGGGCTCCCCCGGCTGCCGGAACGCTGTAGAGGTGAGACCACCCGTTCCCCTCCCACGGGAACACGATCCGGTCGCTGGTGGCCCAGATCAGCGTCGGCCCGACCAGCTGCCGGGGCACGCTGCCCCGCCCTTCGGCCGCCCGCCAGATCTCACGGCCGGTCCCCGCTCCCACCTCGGCCACCCGGATCGACCAGGGACGAGCTTCACGTATCGGACCGAACAGGGGCGGATCGAACCCTGCCGGGATCCTGACAAACGCCAGGCGCCGGCCGTCAGGCGACCAGGTGGGAGCCCGATCCCGGTCGAAGCTCGGGTCGATCCACCGGATCCGCCGGGTGGCGAACTCGTAGACCCCGATGAACGCGTGATCTCCCCGGTTGCTGGCGAACGCCAGCCGGGCCCCGTCAGGTGAGAAGGCCAACTCGCTGGCGCCACCCCGGACCTGGAAGAGCAGCGCCGCCTCGGCGGCGCCCGGGTCCATGGAAAGGACCTGACCTCTCCGCTGGAATACCAACCGGTCCCCGGCCGGCGAGAGCAGGGGCTGCGACCCCGGCCCGAGACGCACCGGTTCGCCGCCGCCCAGCGCCACTCGCCAGAGCAACTGCTCGGCGCCGGTCGGCTCGCTGGTCGGGTTGGGGATCTCTCCCCGCCGGTTGGGAGGACCGCCCCGAACATAGAACACGGAGCGGCCATCGGCGGTGAGCACGATCGACCCGATGTCCTGGCCATCGTCGGCGGTATAGCCGGTGAGCTGCCGCCCCCGCCAGGCTGGCGCCTCCGCCACCCAGACGTTGCGAACTCCCCGCGCGTTCTGGACCCAGGCCACCACCCGGCCGTCGGCCGAGGCGGTCAGGCCGGTTGGAAAGGGCGTCCCGAGCAGCTGCTCCAGGGTGACCGACTGAGCGGCGAGGGCCCCGGAGCCCGCGGCCAGCACTGCGAACACCGCCGCCCCGACTCCCCACCTGGTTCCCGTACCGCGGCCTTCCGTCATCCGACCCTCCCTCGGTCAACCTGAGAGCCCGGCCGCCCGCCTGCGGGCAGGGCCGGCTAGCGACTCGCTCGAGTCGCCACGATTCCGCGGGCCCGGCCGGCGCTCCAGGTGAAGCCGGTCACCCGGCCAGCGCGGTCGCGGGTGAAGTCGAGGCGGGCGCCAAGCCCGGCGAACTGATCCCTCCGGAACCGGCTCAACGTCACCCAGTCTCCCAGCCTCGGCCGCAACCGAACCTGCTCGCCCTCGACCTGGATGGTGTACCAGGTGTCCAGCTCCTCGGACTGGTATCGGCCCGCGAAGCCGGCGAGCTGGGCGGCAGAATAGGAGACGGAATCGGGAAGGCGGGGGGCCGGTTCCACGAACGGCCCCGTCCCCAGCAACAGCGCCGGCACGCCTCCAGCACCCGTTTGGAAGGCCACGTCTGTGCCGCTGCCCTCCGCGACGAACGTCGACTCGGATCTCGCCGCCAGCCGCGCGGGCGGACCAAACGCGCGGAGCTCCAGCGCGTCGCCGGCGAGCCGGATCTCGACCGGGAGGCCCGGCTGTACCTCGTACCGGCCCGCATACCTCGCGAGCGTCGACGCCGGTACCACCACCCCCGCCTCGGCCCGGCCGGCGGCGACGGCAGGTTCCATCCGGTCAGCGAGGTACACCGCGGCCACCCGTTCGGCCAGATCGGACGGATCGGCCGTGCCGTCGTTGCAGAGCACCGCCACCGAGAGCCGCTGGTCCGGGAACCGGAGCAGCTCGGCCCGGAAGCCGATGAAGGCCCCGCCGTGGCGAATCGTGGCCAGTCCTCGATGGCGCCCGGCCATCAGACCGAACGCGTAGGTGAGGGCCCGGCCGTCCGCCAGCCGCCCTGGGGTGGTCAGCAGCTCGATCAGCGCCGGCCCCCCCCTCCCCAGCCTGTTGTCGGCGAAGTTGCGGTCCCACCGCAGCAGATCCTCCACGGTGGTGAGCAGGCCGCCGTCCCCGACCAGCGCGAAGCTGGTCCGCACGATCCGGAACCCGCCCCGTCCGTCGGGCAGGTACCCCTCCGCGCGACGGGGCACGATCATCGTATTGTCGTCGTGGAAATGGGTGCTCGTCATGCCGAGCGGCGCGAAGATCCCGGCCTCGGCGAAGTCCCGAAGGGACTGGCCCGTGACTCGTCGGACAATCACCGAGAGCAGGAAGTACCCGGAATTGCTGTAGGACCACCTGGTCCCCGCGGGAAAATCGGTCCCGCGTTGCCGGGCGATCAGGTCCAGGGCCACGGCCTCGGGGATCTCGTCCGCGAAGGACCGTCCCGACAGCGCCCAGAGGCCCAGGTAGTCGCGGATGCCGCTGGTGTGATAGACCAGGTGCCCCACGGTGATGCCGTCGGCCCAGGCGGGCAGCTCGGGGACGTGCCGTCGGACGGGGTCGTCGAGGGAGAGGCGGCCCTGCTCCGCCAGCAGCGCGATGCTCGCCGCCGCGAACTGCTTCGAGGTGGACGCGATGTAGAACACCGTGCCCGGGGTGATGGCGATCCCCTGATTCAGATCGGCCATCCCGTAGCCCCGGGTGTACGCCATCCGGCCATCCCGATACACCCCGAGGGCGCAGCCCGGCGCAGCGGTCCGGTCGTAGCGGGCGAAGATCGAGTCGATCCGCTCAGGAGCGACGGGCGCCGGCTGCGACGCGAGGGTCGACGCACCGAGGACGGTGCCTAACGCGAGGAGCGGGACGCCGCGCAGCATGGGCTCCCCTTCCAGTGGCGGCCGGCGACGCCGGACGCGCGGGTTCGCGGGGTGGCGAGGACTGAAACGACGAGGACCCGGCCCCAAGCCTTCCGGTGGCCCGGATCCTTGTATACAATATCGCATCCAAAGGCCCGGAAACAAGCCACCGCGGGCCGGTTACGATCCTGGCCGCCACGCGGCATCCTTCCGCACCGCCGTTCTCGCCCCCGGAGGCTCCATGCGTCCCGCCCTGCCCTCGCTTCACTCCCGTCGGCCTCGGCTCTCCCGGCCGGCCAGCCGCGGCTGGCCTGGCCTGCGCCGGGGCGTCCTGGCCATCACAGTTATCGCGTTGGCATCGATCCCTGCCGTTCTCGCGTCCCAGGCCCGCCCCGGTCCGGACCGGTTCGAGGGTGTTCGCGGCTCGATCCGGCGCTTCCTCGATTCCACCGGGGTCGCCTCCCTGGCGGTGGCGGTGGCCAAGGACGGCCGGATCGTCTGGGAAGAGGCGTTCGGCTGGGCCAACCGGGAGACGATGACGCCGGCCACGGTGCACACGATGTACTCGCTGGCCTCGATCTCGAAGCCGATCACCGCCACCGGGCTCATGGTCCTGGTGGAGCGGGGACAGGTGGACCTGGCCCAGCCCGCCAACCGGTACCTCGGCGTGGGCCGGATCACCGGCCTGGCCGGTGACGCCAGCGGCGCCACCGTGGAACGGGTGCTGAGCCACACGGCGGGGCTGCCGCTCCACTACCAGTTCTTCTACCATGGCTCCGGCTACGGGCCGCCCACGATGGACGAGACCATCGCCCGCTACGGCAACGTGGTGTTCGAGCCGGGGGCGGTGTATCAGTACTCCAACCTGGGCTTCGGGATCATCGACCACATTATCGAGCGGGTCTCGGGGCAGGCCTACCGTGATTTCATGCGGTCCGAGGTCTTCGTGCCGCTCGGCCTCAACCGGACATCGATCGACATCGGGCCCGGGCTGGCGCCGTATGCGGCCGAGCGCTACGACGGCCGGAAGAACCCGATTCCCTTCTACGACTTCGATCACGCGGGGGCCTCGGCGGTCTACTCCAGCGCCCACGATCTGGTGCGGTTCGGCATGTTCTTCCTCAAGAACCGGGTGCCGGAGCAGCGCCGGATCCTGACGGACCAGAGCATCGACCGGATGTTCCGGCCGGTGCCGCCGGCGTCGTACGGGCTGGGCTGGGCGATCACCGACGACGACAACGGCTACCGCCGGGTGGCCCATTCCGGCGGAATGCCTGGCGTGGCGACGCTCCTCTGGCTCTATCCCAGCGAGAATCTCGCGGTCACGATGCTGGTCAATTCCAGCACCCGGCCCGAGCCGATCGCGCAGGAGCTGGTAGGCGTGATCCTGCCCCGGTACGCCGACTCGCTGCGGGCGCGGCGCGCCCGGGCTACGCCGCCCGCGCGAGCACCCTTCCAGCCGTCGGCCGAGCTGGTAGGGGAATGGCGCGGAACGGTCAGGACCTGGCAGGATACCATGTCCCTCACGCTGTCGATCCGCTCCGACGGAATGGTGCTGGCGCGGCTGGGAGACCAGCTCCCGGCGGTCCTGGACCAGCCGGCATTCCAGGACGGGCGCCTGGTGGGACGGATGTGGGGTCGGATTCCCACCAGCGACGCGGGGCGCCACCTCCACTCGGTGCAGCTCGACCTGCGGCTCACGGGGGGGATGCTCAAGGGGATGGCGAGCGCGCAGACCCCGTCCGACCCCCTGGTGTACTACTCGCTGGCGTCGTACGCCGAGTTGCGCCGGCAGCGGTGACCGGCTATCGGATGGGAAAGCGCTCGCGGTAGCGGTCCACGAAGTCGCCGGCCAGCTCGCGGGTGGCGAACCGGAGGGTCTCCGTCAGCTCGGCCCGCTCGACGATGTTGCCGAGCATCCGCCCCTGCCAGAGCAGGGTCCAGGTGGGGAGCGGGCCCAGCCGGTCCGGGTAGGCCAGCTCCAGCCGCGCCGTGTAGGCCACGCCGAAGCGGGCCCGGCCCGAGCCGGTGGTGAGCCGGACGTCGAGGCGGAGCACGCAGCAGTCGCCGCCCCGGGGGTCGGCGGTTTCGTAGAGGATGTCCGCGCGACGGAGCTCCTGGCGAAGGACGTCCTCCAGCAGCCTGGCCAGACGGGCGTCCTCGGGGCCGCCGCCCTGCACGTCGGCCCGGAGCACCAGCGACTGGATCTCCTCCAGCGCCGCGCTCGATGACGATACCTGCCCGGCCGCGCCGGCCGGGGCGAGGAGCATCACGAGCAGGATCAGGACGGCGAGGCGCATGGCTCCAAGTATCGGCCGGATCGGGTCCCCGCTGAAACGACCGGTGGCCCGGACACACCCTATCGCAACCCCACGATCCCCTTGACCGAGGCGAGCAGTTTGGCCGAATCGTAGCCGACCCCGTCCTTGAAGACGGTCACCACGTTGCGCAGGTCCTTCGCCGTCGCCGCCGGATTGCCGGCCACGACGATCAGGTCTGCTGCCTTGCCCACCTCGACCGATCCCAGCTCCCGATCCACACCGAGGATCTTCGCGCCGTTCAGGCTCATGATCCGGATCGCCTCCACCGGCGTGAAGCCGGCCTCGACCAGGATCTCGAGGTTGCGCTGGTCGCCGAAGCCGGCCAGGGCCCCGCCGTTGCCGGTGTTGTCCACGCCGGCGCCGAGGAGGCCGCCCGCCTGCACGAAGGCGTACTCGTACGCCAGCGCCTTCTTGTAGGCCTTCTCCGACACCCCCGCCGCCGGGTTCTGCTTCATTCCCTCGTAGGCCCGGAGGTATCCCTCGCGCACCGGCGGGAACATCGCGTCGAGCACCCGCGGGTCCAGTTCCTGCGGGCGGCCGGGTACCAGGGCCTCGATCACCGGCAGGGTCGAGGTCATCGACACCCCCCGGTCGATCATCGTCTTGAAGGTCTCCCTGACCTCCGCGCTCTGGAGATCGAGATCCTCCATCAGGCGGGTGTTGGTGGCCGGGCACTGATCCGGCTGCTTCGCGGGATCGTATTCGGTGTTGACGAACAGCCCGTGCTCGAGGTTGTCGATCCCCAGCTCCACCGCCTCCCGGAACCCGATCGAGCAGAGGTGGCCGGTGATCTTCAATCCGTGCTTGTGGGCCTCGTCGACCGCCGCCCGCATTTCGGCGCGCCGGATCGTGGTGTAGAGCTTGAACCAGGTGGCGCCCTCCTGGGCCCAGTAGCGAACCACCCGCCGGGCCTGCTCCTCCGACTCCAGCACCGACATCACGCCGAGCGCGGGGTTGGGACCGGTGATATAGGGCCCCGAGAGATGGATCTTCGGCCCCGGGCTCTGCCCGGCGTCGATCCGGCGCTTGAGGTCCATGTCCTCGTACGGCGCCAGGCTGCCGGTGGCCCGGATGGTGGTGACGCCGGAGGCGAGATAGAGGCGCGGCGAGCTGTAGGCCAGGTTGATATTGCGCCAGCCGGCCGCCGAGTAATGGATGTGATTGTGCATCCCCACCAGGCCGGGCAGCACGCTGTGGCCGGCCAGATCCAGCACCCGGGCGCCGGCCGGAATGGCCACGTTGGGGCCCACGGCGGCGATCCGGCCGTCGCGGATCAGGACGGTCTGCCCCTCCCGAGGGGCGGCGCCGGTGCCGTCGATCACCCGTACGTTCCGGAGCGCGACCACCGGCTCGCTCACGGTGACGTAGGTCCTGACCTCGCGGCTGAGGTCGTCGTAGCGCTGCGCATTCGCGGCAGCCGCGGTCAGGCCAGTGAGTGCCAGCAACGCTGCGACTCGTGCCACCATCGTTCCTCCTGATGTCGATTCGTGCTCCGGCACAGTACCCCGCCCCCGCAGGCGGCCGCCGGCCGCCTGGCCGTTACCCGCTCGCTCCGTTCGCGCCGGCCCGACCCTGTCCGACCGCGGCAGCCGGGTTCGCTTCGAAGCCGACGTCGTCGCGGGGGGTGGGAGCCGTCAGAACCGGAGCCGGCTGCCCCCGCAGGTAGAGATCGAAGAACGCGCCGAGGTACTCGGTCATCAGTGCCTGAAGCCGCGCCGGGCTCATCGTCCCCGTGAGGCCCATCCACCGGAGGAGCCACGGGGCGACCAGCGGGGTATCGGTGAGGCCAAGGTGCTCGCTGCCACGCAGCTCGATCAGATATCCCGGGCCGCGCAAGCGGTCGAAGGTCACGCGGTGAATCGGGAGCGCGGTGCTGCTCGCCAGGATCATGAACGGCACCGTCAGGCTGTCTTGGAGGACCAGCGGCCCGAACTGCTGGCCGTCCATGTTGACTCCGGCCTTGCATCGCCGGTCCTGCCGGCAGACCTCGCCAGCGTTGGAGCCGCCGAACGACATCCCGAACACGCCCACCCGATCGAGATCCAGCGCTCCGGCGAACAGCCCGCCGGGGGCGCCGGCCTCCAGTCGCTCGAGGTGATCGAGCACGAACCGGGTATCCCCGGCCCACACCGGCACGGAGGCCTCGATCCGGGGCGAGTTGTGGCGGGCGTAGACCCGGAAGGCTGTCTGGCGCTCCTCGGGAGTAGTGGCCGCGCGGAGGCCCTCCAGTGCGGCCTTGACCGAGTCCTGCAACCGGGCGAGGTCGCCAAACATGGCCAGAATGGTCGGATCGAGTCCCACCACGCGTCCGTCAGGAAACACGGTGCCACCCGCGTCGTGGGTGTGACTGATGCTGAAGACTACGTAGCCCCGGCTGGCCAGGTCCTCCATCTGCGGCGTGTTCTGCGCCGAGAATCCGGTGTAGCCGTGGGAGAACACCAGAACGGGCCACCCGGACCCCTCCGGCGGGGCCAGGGGCGCATCGAGGATGCTGTGGGTCCGGACGTAGTCGAGCTGGCCGCCGACCAGGGGGGCGAGCCGGATCAGCCCCAGAATGCCCCCGGCAAGCTCAGCCCGGTGCAGCGCGTAGGGAGCCAACGGGCCGGACGCGCCGGCGCGCGCCGGGTACCACGCGCGAACCATGATCGACCGGGGCCCTCCCGGATCGGGCCCGAACAGCTCGCTGCGGGCCGGATCGCTGAGGGCGAAACTGGTGCTCCCGACCCGGTGGGGCCCGCCAGGCGCCGGGAGCTGGATCACCGGCAGCAGCCAGGCCGGGGTCGCTGCCAGCGCCAGGAGCCCCAGGCTCACGACCACGCGTCCGAGAGCGCGAAGCGTCCCGCCCCGACCCTGCAACATCGGCTTCCGCCCCGAGGCCGTCACCGCGCCGATCGCGATCAGCCCGGTGAGCAGGTACGCTCCGGCCATCGGAATCCGCGGCCCCTCCACCAGCAGATGGAGGATGAGCACCGCCACCAGCACCGCCGCCCAGGACCGCCCCGCGCGCCAGGGCAGGCGTCCACCCGCGAGCTGGATCAGCGTGGCCGCGGCCAGGGCCACGAGCAGTACGATCTCGATTCGTCGCATGCGACTAACGTACCCCCACGAGGCCGCGCACCGACTCGATCAGCCGGGCGGAGTCAAAGCCCAAGCCGTCCTTGAAGACGGTAGTGACCTGCCGGATGGCCGCCGGATCGGCAGCCAGGTCGCCCCGGATCACCACCAGATCGGCCAGCTTGCCTGGCGCGATCGTTCCCAGGTCGCGGTCGACGCCCAGAACCCGGGCGCCGTTCAGCGTCATGATCCGTACCGCTTCCGCAGGAGTGAAGCCCGCCTCGACGAGCAACTCGAAGTTCCGCTGGTCGCCGAAGCCGGGGAGGGCGCCCCCGTTACCGGTGGGATCGACTCCCGCGGCGAGCAGACCGCCGGCAGCCACGAACGCCCGCTCGTACTCCATCATCTTCCGGAGCAGTGTCTCGGTGCGTCCCTGCCCGCTCCGCTCCGCCAGGCGCTTCCGGGTGGCGAGGTACTCCTCCCGGACCTCGGGACTCATCGCATCCAGTGTCCGCTGCTCGAGGGGCGGCCGGTTGGGAATCGAGATCTCGTAGACGGCCAGGGTGGACGTCATGGCCACGTTGCCCGCAACCATGTCGCGGAAGGTGGCCTGGACCTCGGGGCCGTTCACGTCGAGGGCCGCGTAGGTGGCGAGGTCCATGCCGGGGCACTGATCGGGGCGCTTGTCGGGATGGTACTCCAGATTGGCCATCAGCCCGTGCTCCAGCGCGTCGATCCCGACCGCCACCGCTTCGCGGTAGCCCACCGAGCAGAGGTGACCGGTCACCTTCACCCCGCGCTGGTGGGCGGCGTCGGCCACGGCCTTGAGGTTCTCGCGGGAGATCTCCGTGTAGACCTTGAACCAGGTGGCGCCCTCGTCGGCCCAGTAGTTCACCACCCGGCGAGCTTCCTCCGGGGTGCTGACATGCTTCCGCTCGACCACCACGTCGGGGCCGGTGATGTAGGGCCCGCTGATGTGCATCCGCGGCCCCGGCACCTCGCCCCGCTCGATCTGGCGCTTGAGCGAAATCTCGGAGTAGGGCGAGATGCTGCCGGTGGTGCGAATGGTGGTGACGCCGCTCCCGAGGTAGAGCCGCGGGGCGCTCACGCTGAGCTGCGCCCGCCGCCCGGCGGCGGTGGTGTAGAAGGTGTGGTTGTGCATCCCGATCAGGCCGGGAATCACCGTGTGCCCGGCCAGGTCCAGGACCTGCGCCCCGGCGGGCACGGCCCCCACGGACCCCACGTTCGCGATTCGGCCGTCCCGGATCACCACCATCTGCCCCGGGCGCGCCGGAGCCCCGGTGCCGTCGAGCACGGTCACGCCGCGGAGGACCACGACCGGGGCGTCCACCGCCACGAACGAGCGGGTGGTCTCGGACAACGCCGGCCGCTCCTGCGCGGCAAGCGACCCCGCGACGACAGAACCGGCCAGTCCCAGCCAGAACGGGACGCGCATCATGACCGAGCCTCCGGATGGCAAGGACGTCACGTCAGAACCCGCCAACTATAGCACGATGGCAACGGGGCCGTCAGAGCCCGCCCCGTCGACTCAGATGATCCCGTCGAAGTAGAACTCCAGGCGCCATCCGGTGGGAGCCCTGAGCCCCCGGGCGAGGTCGATCCGGATCAGGCCATCGATCAGACTCGCGCCGATCCCGGCGCCGATCAGCGGCCGTCCTCGCCAGAAATCTTCCCGGGGTCCGGCCCACCCCACGTCGCTGAAGACCGTGATCCGCGCCGCCGGGAAGCTGTTGCCGACTTCCACCCGGCCAGCCCAGAACGCCGGCCCGGCAACCACGCCGCCATGGTAGCCCCGGAGCGAGCCGGCCCCGCCAAGGAAGAACTGGCCCTGCGCCGGCACCGAGCCCGTCGAGGTGCCCGCCGAGACCGACACCGCGCCTGCCATCGGGCCGGCCGGCGTCACGAACAGGCGGACCGTGGCGGCGCCGCGCCCGAAGTCGAAGTCCCCAGTGGCGCCCTCGACCGTGGTCTCGGCGCCGAGCGTCACCGTCCGGGAGAGCGCATCGGTGCCGCGGAGGGAAAGCGACGCGCCGAACTGATTGGCACGGTCCGCCGTGAAATTGGGCCGGAAGCGCCGCTCGCGGTTGAAGAGCCACGGCAGGCTGGCGTCGGTTTCGGTCCGCGCCGCGCGCTGTCGTTCGAGGTAGAGGCGGGCCCGCCACCACCCCGCGTTGACGTTCTCGCCCACGAGCTCGGCGCCCAGCGTCCGGTAGTACTCGCCGTCGTCGCGCTGGGCCAGGAGGCCGAAGAGGCTGTTGACCGCGCCTAACGGCCTGGTCTCGGGATTGGCGGCCGCCAGCCGCCGGAAGCCGGCCAGCCCGATCCGGGTGTTGGGCGTGCTCCGGAGGAGGGCCAGCTCGCCGTTCGGTACCCCGTCGGCAAGCCCGATCCGCGCGGAGCCGGTCACCGCGAGCCGCCCCAGATCCAGGCGTCCCCCCACGCCGGGCGAGATGCCCTCCACCCGGTTGAAACGAGTGTATCGCAGCACCGACGTCACGCCCCGCGGAAGCTCCAGGCGGTTGTCCCAGGGGCGGGCCGGCAGGCGGCCCAGCGCGTCGCGGAGCGCCCGGGCGTCCGCCTCGGTGAACATGTCGCCCAGATCGAGAATCGGCGGACCCAGCTCCGCGTGCGTGAGCAGCGCGGCGCTGTCGGGCGGGACGACCACGACCAGGCTGGTATCGCGGAGCGGCTGCCGGCAGTCCCGGATCCTGTCGCGGAGTTCACGCCGATCGCTCGTTCGCTCCCGGGTCTCTCGTCGAACACACTCCCGCACCGCCGCGCGCACGCTGTCGGCCGCCAGGCGCCGGGCCACCGAGTCCTCGCCCGCCACGGCCCGCCGGCGGGAGCTTCCTGCCGGCCGGAAGGTGCTGGCGGGATCGGGCGGGGTGCCGCCTTCGACCTCGTAGTCGTCGTAGACCCGCTCGATCCGGACCGGCACGCCGAGCCAGGAACCCATGGCCCCGCTGGCGTCGATCGCGACGTAGCGGGGCATCCACCACCGGTCCTCGTAGAACCCGTACTCCAGGGTGACGTACTTCACCTCAGCGGTCGGGTTGACCCAGGCCGGCGCGTCACGGCGGTCTTCCGGGTCGGCATCGCGGCGAAACTCGAAGGGACGCGCCGGACGGAACACGGCGCGGACCAGGCCCCAGGTATCAGCGTCGAACCAGAGCGAGCCCGAGATCAGCCGCCAGTCGGCGCGGCGAGGGGTGACCCGAAGCTCGCGGAGCCGGATCCGCCGGCCGCTGGGCAGGCTGATCACGGTCGAGTCTCCCGCGGCGAAGCGGTAGTCCGCTTCGCCGCCCTCGCGAAGGGGATAGGAGAACCCGTCGTCCTCCTGCACGCCCAGCACCCGGAGGTAGTCTTCGGCGGGGTTGAGAACCAGGCTCCGGGCCTGCTCCTCCAGCTCTTCCGGCACCCGGTCGCCGCGGAGCGCGATCGGAATCCCCTCGCGGGCCCCGACGATCTCCATCCGACTCGGCGCGTCCCGCTGCCAGGCGATCCGGGCCACCAGCTCCTGCCGATAGAGCATCCGGTCGCGCGAGGCGGCCCGGAGCCCAACGCCGAGCCGTTGCCGGACGGTTGCGGTGTAGGCGGTGACCAGCCGTTCGTTACGGTCCCGCGCCGCCCGGGTCCTCGCCACCAGCTCGGCCGTGGCCGAATCGGCGTAGGCATCGGCGGGGATTCGCGCCGGCTCGGCCGGGGCCTGCACCAGGAGCAGGGCGAGGATGGGGGACCATGACGGCACGGGACGGCGTCGGGCTGGGGCGCCGGCTCCTACGGGGCGCGGCGGGCCCCGGTTTCAGTCCCGCTCAACGAACCACGGTGAAGACGCCCATCATCCCCGCCTCGAGGTGCTCGGCGATGTGGCAATGCATCATCCACTTGCCGGGATTGGACATCTCCACCAAGAGGTCCACGGTACCGCCCACCGGAATCAGGATGGTGTCCTTCCAGACCAGGTTGCGGTTCGGGACCTCGTTGTAGGTCAGCACCAGGAAGCGCTGGCCGTGGAGGTGCACCGGGTGGGGCATCGGATGGAGCGAGTTCCGGTCGTTGGCGATCCGGATCTTCACCACCTCGCCCTGCCGGAAGGTCCAGTCGATGGCCATGTTCTCCCGATTGGTCGCCGGATCGCGGAGCACCCATTCGGCCTGGGCGCTGGTGGTGAGCCAGTCCATCATCGGCATGGTGCCGCTCCACTCGACCGGATGGGAGTACATCTGGTCGCGAAGCAGCATCTGGCGAACCCCGAAGGGCACCTCGCCCAGACGGAGCGTGAGGAGCAGGGTCTTGTCCGCGGGGCGGGTGAACCAGGGTCGATAGGCGTCGATCTCGGTCACCACGTCGCGGTTCTCACGGAGCCGCTCAAAGGCCCGCCGGTAGTCCGGCGTCGCAGCGGCCGCGGCCACCCGGACCAGGCCCAGGGTGTCCTGCTCGGGGAAGAAATTGCCCACGTTGTGGTCGATGGCCTGCACCCGGTTCATGAACGGCACGGTCCCGGCGGTCTCGAACCGGACGTCCACGATGTAGCGCTGGGCGGGGGCGATCGCCACGCTCTCGATCCAGGTTTCCCGTTCGTACCGGCCGATGTCCGCGCCCACCAGCTTCATCCGGGCTCCCGGGAACCCGACGTTGAAGGTCCGGGTATTCGACACGTTGGTGAGGTAGAATCGCACCACTTCGCCGCGCCGGACGCCGAGGGCGTACCGCACGTCGCCGTTGACCAGAAGCAGGTTACCGAACCGCCCCATGAGGGCGTGGGTGGCGTGCTCCGCGCCGTAGGGAACGAGACCGGCGTCGCCAAGGAGGAGGTCGTCGAGGATCAGCACCTCTTCGCGGTGAGCGGGCCCGAAGGCATCGGGGCGCTTCGGCTTCACCAGCAGGTTGCCGTAGAGTCCCAGGTCCTGCTGAATGTCCTCCCGGAGGTGGGGATGGTACCAGTAGATCCCGGCGTCGCGGAACGTGACCTTGTACAGGAACTCGCCGCCGGGCTCGACCGGATCCTGGGTGACGTGGGGTACGCCGTCGCTCCAGTTCTCCAGCCGGATCCCGTGCCAGTGGACCGCGCTCGGCAGGTCGATGGCGTTGCGGAACCGGACCCAGAGCACATCGCCCTCGTTGGCCTGAATCAGCGGCCCCGGGTGCTGGCCGTTGTAGGCGTACATGACGAGGGGCCGGCCGTTGATGGTCCGCCGAACCAGCGACGCGGCCAATGACAGCGTGTCGCCGCTCCGAATCCGCACCAGCTCGCGGGGCCGGGCCTCGGGAAGGCTCGCGGGATCGACGCCCGCGCCCGGGAGGTAGGGCTCGACCGGCGGCACCAGTTCGTCGACGCCCGGCATCGGCATCATCGGCACGCCGGGACGGGCCGGCGGCATGAACCACCGGGCCGGCGCTCCCGGCGGCGCCGTGGCGCCGGCATGATGGTCGTGGCCGTGGTGCGCGGCGGAATCGGGCGCGCTGGCCACCACCAGCATCGAGTGCTGCTGCATCCGGATGCTGGGCGACATCCCGCGGAGCACCAAGCGCCCCTGGCGCTCCGGCACGTCGGCGGAGGCCTCGGCGGAGACGAAGACCAGGAACTTGTCGAACGCGATCTCCCCCAGGTGGGTCCGTCCGTTCCGGACCGCGCCCAGTTTCACCATCGGATCCAGCGACGGCGGCGCCACCCACGCCACGTACACCGAGTAGGGGCCAAGCGACTCGGGCGGGGGCAGGCCTTCCACCACCAGGCTGGCGTCGTACCGCTGGTGTCCGAGCGCCGTGACGGCCACATCCATCGGGCTCTCCGCCCGCCCCAGCTCCACCGTCCCCTTCGCCGAGGGCACGTCGGGCCGGGGCACCAGGTCCAGGCAGTAGAGGTCGGCGCTCGGCCGGAGCAGCGTGGGCGGGGTCAGGTCGCAGAGCGCCGGGGGGCTGTCGGCGGGGACACCGCCGGCCAGGCCCAGCGCCACGACCGGCGCGAACCACCATCTCCCGATCCTGAACCGGCGGAGGCCCATGCCGACGATAGTCGGCGGGGGCCCCCCGAATAGTCAATGGCCGCCGGACGCTACTTGTTCAGATACTTGGCCGGGATCGGGTTGTCGGGCGTCTCCCCCTGCCAGAAGATCGACACCACCCACCAGCGGGTGCCGTCCCACCAGAGCTGGAAGCTGTTGACTCCCCGGGCAAAGGGCGCCGGGTCCTCCAGCCTGCGCTTGGAGTCGTAGGCACTCATCAGCTGGACCACGTTGCCAAAGCGCTCGGTGACCCGACCGATCTCCCGCTCGAAGAATCCGTCGCGCTCCAGGTTGGCACCGGCCTGCTGGACGTATTCGTCAGGTGTCCAGACCCGCATCCGCGGGCTGCCGTTCTGGTCGCGCCCGGTGGGAATCAGGCGCGCGCCGGGGGCGAACAGCGAGCGGAACCGGTCCCAGTCGCGCTTCTGGCCGGCCGGGCCCGAGATCACGTCGTACACGGCCGCCATGATCCCGTCGATGGTGCTGACGTCGGCCGGTCGGGCGGACGGCGCCTGGGCGCGGGCCGACGCCGCAACGCCCAGCATCAACACCCCTGCGGCGATCGCTCTGGTTCGACTTCGCATGGTGATCCAGCTCCTTGGTAAGGACTGTCAGGGAATGCCGCGGGGCTCGGCCGCGGTCCCGATTGGGCTGCCGGGCGGAAGCTCCGGGGCCTCGGCGAGACGGGACGGGTCCCAGGGTCGGTCCAGGAATCGCCGGATGTCGCGGCCCAGCAGGGCCAGCGCCGCCCGATCCGCCGCGGCCTGCGGCCCGGCACTCTGCACCGGACGCGCCGCCAGCTCCGCAAGTTTCCGGGTTGCCACCGCCCTCACCTGCGCCATCGGCGCTCCGCCGGCCAGCTCGATCAGCCGATCGGCCACGACCCGCTGGACGGCCCGGGCCACCTCGGCCTCGTACGCCGTGGTCGGGGCGGCTCCAAAGGTAGCCGCCACCAGTCGGTCCAGCACCGTCTCGAGCCCCGGCAACGACGGGTCGAGGGACTGCTGCACCACCAGCCGGGCCGCCCGCTCCGGGGCAAGCAGCAAGCGGACGACGAGATCCGCGGCCGCCGTGGCGGGGCTCACCGGATCGAAGACCGGACCGGTGGTTCGGGCGAACAGCTCGCGGTGCGGCTCGTAGGTCACCGGACGCGGGGGAATGCGCGCCAGGACGGCCGGCGGCAGGACCAGCTCGCGCGGGGCCAGGGTCCGGAGCACGGCGTCAAGGGCCCGCCGCTGTTCGGCGGCGCTGGCCCAGCGGAGCGGCTCGGTGCCGTCGCCGCGCA
>CAZFSA010000029.1:0-38506 GCA_964521535.1 uncultured Gemmatimonas sp. | reverse complement strand
GACTGCCGGGCTCGGCGACGGGCGCGGGGCCCGCGTCGGCGGAGTCCGGGGCGAACACTGGCTGATTCAAGGGTTGGCGTAGAGCAGGGCCCGGCTCTTGGCCGAGATCACGTCGGTCCACCCGGTCCGAAATCGGATCTGGTTCTCGGCCGCCCGCTGGATCAACCCTGCAACCGTTTCGCGGAGCTGGGGGATCGCCTCGCATTGCGTCGCCTCGTACCGCCGAACCACCGCCTCAAACCTGGCCAGAAAGCGACTGGTGTCGAGGGCCAGCTGTTCGTGACGGCTGAGGAGCGACTTCACGAGGTCAAGCTGATAGTTCGTTTCCACCAGATCGTCGATCGGGGCCACCGCCCACGCTCGGCGGACCGCCTCCGCCTTGCGAACCTCAAAGTACTGGTCGATCGACCTGGTCAGCTGCGGGGTGCCCACGGTGGCCGCCAGTTCGCCGCGGAACGCGCCCCAGGTCTGCGGAGACCCCACGGTGGCGGCGTAGCTTCCGAAAATGCCTTCCGCATCCGCCAGAAACACCTTCACCCGGCTGTCGATCTCCTCGAGATCCCGCCGGAGGTCACCGGCGTCGCGACTGGCCCGCGAGGTGAAATCGAGCACGCAGTCGATCCGGGCGAACGCCTGTTCCTTGTCCTTGCGGCCCAGCGATGAGCTGACCAGCGAGGCGACGGACAGCGCCGCCGAGACCACGGGGTTCCGGAGGAGAAGATCAGGGAGGGTGAAGCCGCCACCCTCCCGCTCTCGTCCTGCCGTGACCGCCGATAGCTCCGCGCGAAACGCAGGACTGTTGAGCGGGTTGGCCGCTGCGTCCAGAGCCGTCAGACTGGCGGCCAGTCCCGTGGCGTAGTCGAGCTTTTCCGCGCTGTGGAACAGGACCCGCAAGACTTCGACCCCGGTATGGTATCGGAGGGTCTGAAGGTCGAATCTCGCCTCGATCCGCCGCCGGGCCGCCTCCTCGAGCAACGCCACCCGGGCGCTGTCCCGCCGCAACGCGGCCGCGAGCTCCGACAGCGAGTTCCCCCGCCCAACGGGCTGAGCCAGCACCGTGAGCTGGCGCTCCAGCGCCGTGAGAACCCGCGTCTGCTGGCCCAGGAGCTCGTCGCGCCGACGCTCCAGGAGCGCCAGGCGCTCTTCGGGCATGCCGGGGGGACGATCCCCGGCCTGAGCCGCCAGCGACGGCGCGAGGCTCGCCGAGTGGAGAGCGGCAAGCCAGCCGAGCAGGCGACCAGGGCGAACCATGACGTACCCGTCTGATGACACTATCCCAAGACGCGAAAAAGTGGGCTCGCCCGGCTCATCCGGGCAGCAGACCGTTCAACCCGGGGCGCCAAGCTCGGGATTGCCAGGCTGCTACCGGCTGTCAGCGAGCCATTTGAGCCCGGAGATCTCTCAGAGCCCGGAGCGCCACCGACCCCGAGTCCCCGTTCGCCCACCGACCGGCCAGGTCGTCCAGCACTGCCCGAGCAGCCTGCCGCCGACCCAGGTCGGCGAGCATCCTGGCCAGGGGCCCGCGCAGTGCATACCAGTCGAAGCTCCCTTCCGACCCGAACCCGACGACCTCCAGGGACTGGTCGAGCTCCCTGACGGCGGCCTCGACCCGTCCGCTGGCAACCAGCGCGGCGCCCCGCCCGGCCGCGATCAGGTACGGTTGCGGGTAGCGTTGGATTGGCTCCAGCAGGGGCAGGGCCTCCAGCGGCCTCCCCGCGGCCACCAGCAGATCGGCGGTCAGAAAGGCCGCGGACTCACGATCCGCGAGGCGGGTGGTGTCGGCAGCGACGCGCAAACGCTCGAGCACCGACGCAGCCTCCGGCAGCAGCCCTCCCCGGACCAGTCCGTGGCCAACCAGGGCCAGGAACTGGGCCGGGAACGGCGGCTCTCCCAGACTCAACCGGGCCGCTTCGCGAAGCGAGCGCCGGGCGTCGGCCGAATCGCCGGCCAGAAGGAGGGTGAGGCCCTCCAGCAGGTGCCCCCGGGTCAGGCTGAGCGCCGCCCCCTGCTGGCGCGAGGCCTCGGTGGCCCGCCGGAAGCTGCCCACCGCGGCGTCGAACCGACCCTCGGCGAGCGCCAGGTAGCCCAGCCCCCGGTGCCCGAGCGTCCGGTCGAAGATATCGGCGGCTTCGAGCAGACTTCGAAAGTGGGCCTCGGCATCGGTCGGGCGACCGCCGAGCCAGAGCGCGTAGCCGTACTCGGCGGCCACGTTCCCGCTGCTCAGCACCGCCGGGGCGATCGCTCTGGCTCGCTCGTAGCTCTCCAGCGCTTCCCGGATCCGGCCCAGGGCCTTCCTGGCCGTGGCGAGGTTGATGTGGGCGTTGACGTGTCCCGGCTCGAACCCGAGAGCGAGCTGGAACGCCTCGGCCGCTTCCTCCGCTCGCCCGGCCCGAAGCAGCGTGGTTCCGAGGTCGTACCAGGTCCCGGCCCGGGGGAATCGCTCGGCGATCGTCCGCGCGGTCCGGATCGCGGTTTCGTAGTCACCCCGCTGGCTGGCAACGGCCTCTTCGAGAGTCAGCCGTTCCCATTCCGTGAGCCGCGCGCTCCGCCGCAGCGCCTCCTGGTAATAGCGCTGCGCCTCGTCCGGGCGGTTGTGCCAGCGGTACCATCCCCCCAGGGCGCTCAGGGCCATCGCGAAACCCGTGTCCAGCGCCACCGCGCGCTCCCAGGACTCCAGGGCCAGTCTGAAACGGCCCGCCGACCAGGCCTCCGCTCCCACCGCGTACGAGCGCAGGGCCTCGAGCGAGGGTGTGGTGACCTCGGGAAGTGGAGCGGCCCGGGCCCGGCGGTCTACCGCCGGCTCGCCGAGGTGGGCACGCACGCTGCCCAGCAGGCGGTCGAGGGCCGCGAGCATCCCGGAGCGGGTCTCGGTTGGCTCCGAAAAGGATCCCACCGAACGGTCGTTCGACGCGTCGAGCACCTCGGCGGTGAGCCGGTACCCTTCGGCCTGCCGTTCAGCCCGGATGCCGACGACGTACCGGATCCCGTCCCGAACCGCGACCTCCCGAGCGAGTTCGACGCTCAGGGGCGTGTCCGCCGGCACCTGCATGCGCCGCAGCGTGGCGGCGATCCGCTCCCGCGACACCAGCTGAATATGGCCCGACTGCTGGAGACCGATGCCCGCCGCCGCGGTTAAACCGTGATCGAGCAGCGAGTCCCCGGTCGCGTTCTCGAGACTGGCCAGCAGCACCGGGTCACCGCGCGTGAACTGGACCGGTTCGGGCAACGCCGCGCGCCAGATCACGCCAGCCAGCGCCGCGGTTGCGACGCCAGCAAGCGCCAGCCGGCCGAGCCGCCGTCGGCGGGCGCGCGCCCATCCGCTTTGGCGGAGCCCGGCGCGGATCGAGTCGGCCCATTCCCGGAACTCCGGTGCATCCCGCAGCTCGAAACCGCGGAGAAATGCTGCCCGCTGCCGTCGACCGGCTGGCGGGTGGCCGGGATCCAGAGTGAGATCCGCATCGATGACGCCGGGCCGAATCCGCCATCGGCCATCCGCGCGATCCACCGGCGCCCCCAACCGCCGTTCGAGCTCCTCGGCCGCCAGGGCTAGGCGCTGCCGGCCCTCGCCAGGGGTGGCGCTCGGCGCGAGGCGGAGCAGCAGCTCGTCTTCGGCGACACCGCTCGCCCCGTGGACGGCAAGCATGACCAGGAGGCCCGACGTAAGGGGCTCCAGGGCCGGGATTCCCGGCGGGCCGGCCAGGCGGGGAAGCCCGGTTGTGATCAGCCGATACGGGGCCATGCCAAAGCGGTCGCGGCTTGCAAGCCGATCGGGAAGCTAACGGCCGGAGAGTCGGGTGTCTCGCCCGAGCGAGGCCCGAGCGGCGGCCCGACGCCGCTCGAGCACCGGGTCGGCACCCTCCCAGGCCCGTTCCACCCACCTGTGGTGTACCCGGGCGCTGTCGACCTGGCCCAAGGCGTTGAAGGCAGTGGCCAGGAGTTCGTGGAGGTCGCCACGGCTCACGGCCGCCCCCCACTCCGACCCCGAAGCGCGAAGCGCTGCTCTGGCGGGCCCGATGGCGTCACCGGGCCGGCCGGCCCGGACCGCAATCCGACCCAGCTCGTAGTTGAGCCGGGGGAAATCCGCCGCCCACTCCCCGATGGCGTCCTTCATCAGGACCAGGGCCTCATCCGGCCGCCCGGCCTGTTCCAGCAGCAGCGCCCGGGCGAAGAGCGCCAGGCGCGACCGGCGGCCCGAGAGGGTCTTCTCTTCCAGAGCCGCCAGGGTATCCGCGAGCGGCCGGAGCCGGAGCGAATCGCCAGCCGCGCGATCCGCAACGGCGGCCAGCGCCAGAAACCTGCCGGCCGGCGCCGGTCCAATGGACGGGTTTGCCTGGCTCGCGGCGGCCAGGCGGCGAAACGTCTCGCCCGCAAGCCGAATCCGTCCCGACTCGAAATCGAGCATTCCAACCTCCACCTGATCTTCGACCTGGGCCGGCCGCTGGTCGGCCGACGGCGATCCCGCCAGCAGCAACGCCTGACGGAGCCGCCCGAGCGTCCGATAGGCCCGCCGGCACGTACGGCGGAGGGGTGAGGTCCTCGAGGCGACCTCGGCGGCGCGACACGCTGCCTCGACCGGCCCCGGATCGGCCGCAGCCGCCGCCCGCAAAATCACGCGCGCAGCGCTGTCGGGGTCCACACCCCCTCTGCTCCGAGCCGCGGCGTACGCCGTATCCGCGTCCCGGTACCGGCCCGCGGCCTCCAGCAGGCGCCCCAGTTCCAGCCACGGCGCGGGATCGGCGGGCCGAATCCTGGCCCACCGCCGCACCACCGCCTCGGCGGCGGGAACCGAGTCCGCCGCCCGGTAGACGTCGGCCAGGGCCGCAAGGTGAACGCAGGCGCGACAGCCTTCGCCTTCGACCGAAGCCGCCGAGTCCAGCTGCGACGCCCGGGCCAGAAGCCCCGCCACCCGGGCGAGCGGCTCCCCCGCCTGCCGGAAGACCCCGGCGGCCCGGGCCAACGCGTCCGGATCGCTGGGGAACGCCACGCTCAGGGATTCGGCGACGGCAAAGCCTGACGGATCGTCGTGAACGGCTGCCAGGTGGGCCCGAATCAGCAAGCGATCGCGGGTTGATGCCCGCGCCGACAGGCGAAGCGCCCGCGCCCCGAGCGCCACCTGCCCGGTGTCGCCCGACGCCAGGGCGCTTCGCCAGTCGTAGTAGGCCGCCAACGCAAACGTCGAGTCCTCCCGCAGCGCCGACTGGAAGAGCCGCCGCGCCGCGAAGTGATCGAACTGATGAAAGGCCCGGAGGCCTTCCTCGTAGAACCGATATGCCAGCGGCGACCGGGTGGTCAGCTCCGCCACGGAGACCTGGTGGTAGGGGGCTCGAAGGTCGGCCGCGATCGCGGCCGTTGCGCTGTCGATCAGCTCGAATCGATTGGCCCCGGTGACCCGATATCCCCGCCGAATGGTGCCCGAGGCGACCTCCACCCGCCTGAGATCCAACTGGAGCTGGCCGCTCGCATGGCGAGCCACCTCCCCTTCGAGCAACTCGGTTGCACCCGCCCGGCGAGCCGCCTGCGCCCGGCCCTCGGTCGGGCTGGCCCCGGCCGGCATCAGCTCCAGAATCCGGGAATTGGCGACGACCTCGAGCCCGGCCACACGGCTCAGACTCGTTGTCATCATGTCGGCCAGGATCTCGCTCACCTGAACCGAATCGGGGCTGGTCAGGTCACGGATCCGGGCCACGGCGACCCTCGGGCCCTCACGTTCGGCACCGGTCGCCGCCAGAAGACGAAACCCGATCCAGCCCAGCACCGCCAGCGCTGTTGCCGTGAGGAGGAGCGTCCACGGCGGCGCCCGGCGTCTGGCCCCGGCGGGAGTCGCCACCACCGTGCCCGGCGTGACAGCGCTCGGGCCCGGTGGTCCCTCCCGGCCGTGGACCCGGCTCCGAAGCCGCGCCGCATACGCCGACACCACCGGATCAGGATCCGAATCGAGAGCCGCGCGAACAGCCTCGGCATGACGCCGCTCGTGCGCGAGCGCCCCGGCCCGATCCCCGACCCCGGCCAGCAGTTCCATGTAGCGGACAGCAAACCGGCTGCTCAGAGGATCGAGTTCGGTGAGACGGGCGGCCAGGGTCACCGCTTGCCGGGCTTGGCCGTCGGCGACCGCCTTGGCCGCAGCTTCTTCCAGCGCCCGAGTCGCCTCAGCGTGCAGCCACTGCCGACGCTGCGCCACCCAGGCTTCGAACGCCGGCGCGGCGTCGAGGTGGAATCCCTCCAGAAACGGACCGCGATACAACCCGGCGGCCTGCAGCCATTGACCACTCTCGACCGCGGCCCGGAACTCGTCGAGGTCCGCGGTCATCCGCTCGGGATTGAGCCGTAGGGTCTGCTCCACCAGCAGCGGGTCCGCCCCCAGGTCGGCCTTCAGACTGTAGAGGGTTTGCGACAGGGCGTGGCGGGCCCGGGACTCGTCTCGGTCCGGCCAAAGGAGGCCGAGCAGGGCATCCCGGGTAACCCCGGACGGGCCCGATGCAGCCACCACCGCCAGCAGGGCCAACCGGCGGGGCTTCGGAACCGGGGCGGGGCCGGGATCGGTGCTCCCGACCCACAATCCTCCCAATGTGTTGATCCGCAGCACGTTATGACTCAGGTGACGGCCAGATGATCGGTGCCATGCCGTCAAATGATATGTGACTGATGTCGTCCTCCCAGCTTCCGCCGCGAACCTAGCCCCTGCGGACGGGCCCGAGCAAGCCGCCGGGACCATGCGTCGACTTGAAACGAACCGTGCCGAATGTTGATCCGCTATCCCGCCCTGTTCATCGCCCTCGAGCTTGCCGGCACCGGCGTAACGCCGGCCCGAGCAGCTGGCCAGCGAACCTGGCAGGCTGACCTCCGGATCGAGGCACTCGAGATCGAGCCTGTGGGACAGGCCAGCCTGTCGGTCCGGGTTCGGATCCTCAACCAGGCCGGCGAGGTCGCCCGCGACACCCGGCTGGAGATCCTGGTGCCGGTCGGACTGGACGTGCTCAGGGTCGATACCGGATGCCAGCCGGTCGCCTCGGGCACGCCAACCCCCGTCGGCCGGGTAACCTGCGACGTAGGTGCGGTGAAGGCCCGAGAACTCCGTCATGTAACGCTGGTCACGACGCGTCCCCAACCCATGGCGCCCACCGCCCGGTTCGCGGTGTTCGTGATCAGCGGCACGCCGGATCCGGACCCCGCCAACAACTACGCCGAGCGGGCTCTGCCATGAGATCGTGCCCCTTCGTCGTCCTGATCGCGGTGATGGGACTCCTCCCGACCCGCGCCGACGCCCAGTCCCCGGCAGGCCAACCGCCCGGGCGACATCCCGCCGTGCTCACCAACCCAACCACGCTTCGCGCCAGCGAGCTGCTCGCGCCCCGTGGGCCCGGGGCGGATGCGCGGGTGCTGTTCGAATGGGATCCGGTCCCCCAGGCGCGCGAATACGTGCTGCAGGGCCGGTGGATCGACCCCGGTACGTGGGCGCTCTCTTCGCGCGAGTACCGGGTCAACCCGCAGAACGCCGACCGCTGGACCCCGGACCGGGTGCTCTTCCAGGTGTCGCTTCCGCCGGGCTCCCATTCCTGGACTGTCGTCGCGGTGTTCGACTCGGACGGGATCGGGGACTTCGCCCGGCCAACTCACGTCTCCTTCGACCTCGGGGGTCTCCAATGACCGCACTGGAAGTCCGTACTCTTGGGCGCCTGGAGTGGCTCCGGCGGGTGCTGGGCCTGGCATCCCACCAGCCTGCCCCTTCGCAGCCGCCCGCCGGCTGCTCACCCGCCGAGGCCGAGGCCGCCCCGGAACCGGGAGCCGGGATCCGGGCCCCCCTGTCGCCCCGCTGCCAGGGAGCCCTGCTCGCCGCCGGTCTGATGCTGTCGCTTGCGGCGGGCGCCGACGCCCAGGACGAGCGCCGCCTGAAGCAGGTCTTCGAAGGCAAGCGGGTCACGGTGCTCATCGACATGCCCGCTACCTCCCAGGGAGTCGATCTGTTCCCGGGCAGCAGCCGGCCTCTCGACTACCAGAAATACGCCTCCCGCCTCAAGGACAACGGGACGGCCATCAAGGAGGGCGAGCGGAGCATCATCACCAAGATCCGGGTCAAGGACGACCTGATCGAGATCCAGCTCGGTGGTGGAGGGTACGGCACCTTCGGCGACATCCTTGGCTCGGCCCTCAGCAACCAGGGCGCGGACAGCGGCGCGGCCCAGCAGCTCCAGAAGAGCAACGAGCGGACCCAGCGGCTGGCGTCGGGCTCGCGCTTCAACCTCCGCTACCCGAACGGAATCACCCCCGACGACCTGGAGCCCGACGCCATCGTCGCGGCCCTCGCCGAGTACGCGACCTTCCCGGCCACCGTCACCGCCCGGTCCTCGTCGTCCCGCCGCGAAGAAGCGCTGCCGGCTGCGGGGACCCCGGCTGCCCCGGCCGCGCCGGCCGGTGAGGCGAAGGAGCCCCGGAAGGGCATGGCCCTCGACGAAGTCGAGCGTCTGGCGGGGTCACCCCAGGCCACCTCGACCAACGGACCAGTGGAAACCCGGACCTACGCGACTCACGAGGTCGACTACTACAACAGCGTGGCCGTTGAGGTCCGCAAGCGGGGGGGATCGGGTGGAGGCGGCGGGATTCGCAAGGGCATGAGCCTGCAGGAGGTCGAGGCCCTGGCCGGGCGGCCCCTGGAAACCTCCGCCAACGGGCCCGTCGCCACCCACAAGTACCGCTGGCAGGACGCCACCCTCGAGGCCGATTTCGTCAATGGCGTCCTGGTCGGATATCGGATCGTCGCTCGCTGATGACCCAGGGCCTCAACCGCTCAGGGCGGCGCCGCGACCCAGGCCCGAAGGCCACCCACCAGGCCCGCGGCATAGGCTGCGACCCCCTCGGGCGTCCGGAAGAGCGCCTCTCTGGCGGGCAGCGACAGGGCGGTGCCTTCCACCAGCACCGCAGGAAACCAGGTTGCCCGAAGCACGGCCAGGTTGGACTGGACGGTGGCCACCGGCACCTGCCGGAGCGCCGCCGCCACGGAGTCTCGCAGAACCCAGGCGAGCGGCTGGGTGCGGGGATGGAGCCAGTAGACCCGGGTACCATCGACCGATTCGGGGGGTCGCCCGTCACCCGGCGCGTTCAGGTGAATCGACACGAACACCTGGGCATCGGCGGCCTCGGCAAGGGCCAGGCGCTGTTCCAGCGACACCGGACCGGCGTCCTCCCGGGTGAGGATGGGTCGGGCGCCGAGCGCCGCCAGTCGACGCGCCGCCTCCCGGGCGACCGCCAGCGTGACCGAATCCTCGCGCAGGCCCGCCGGCCCGATCGACCCCAGTGGCGGATGGCCAGGGTCGAGTGCCACGACCAGCCCCTCGAGCTGCCGGACGACCGGCTCCGGACGAAGCTCCAACCGCATCCGGCCGTCGTGCCAGGTGGTCCGCCAGCCGAGAACGGGTCCCGCCAGTTCGAGGTCGATGACAACCTGACCCGCGCTGGCACTCCGGACCCCGGCGCGTCGGACCGCCCCGGTGGAGGGCGCCACGGCGGCCGGGCCAGCCACGGCGCCGAAGAGCGTCCAGCGAATCAAGCCCGGAATGGCCTCGACATGGCTTGCCAGCTGCTCCGCCGCAGCGATCTCCACCACCGGGCCAAGGCGGCCCGCGGTAACGCTCAGCCCCCCGACCGCCACGGTCTCCGGAGTCCGCGGCGCGACGGGCTCCGCGTCGACCCGGGCGATCCAGACCGAGACCCCGAGCGCCAGTCGGAGCCTGAGGGCATCGTCAGTCTCGGCTTCGACCGGCAGTCGAACCCCGAGCGGCAGAGGCAGGGCGAGGGCCCCGCCCGGGGTCCAGCGCGAGTAGACCGGCCGGGTCTGGCCGGCGGCGTCCAGAGTGTCGTTCGGTAGCCGGCGTAGCCGTACCCACCCCCCGGCGGAGCGGACCGGGAGCTGGGGGCGAGGCGTGTGGGTCGCCCGAGTGATCGCGACGGTCCGCCGGACCACGGAGTCACCGAGCCGCGCCTCCAGGTGGAGCGCGGGGGATCCGGATCGGGGGAGTTCCACGAAAGCCGCGAACGCCCCGTTTGGCTCTACCCGAACCCGTCGGCCGTTCACCAGCAGTCTCGCCCGGCCGTTGCCGACCGAACCCCACACCGACACCGAATCCGCCACCGCGATGGGTTCCTCGCTCGGATACCGGATCTCGAGAACCAGCGGCCCGTCGACGAAGGGGATCGGTGACGGGTCCGGCCGGCAGGCCACGGCCAGCCAGATGAGCGCCAGGATCCGGACCAGGACCTTGCCCCGTCGGGTGACGCGACCCGGCCTGCTGGCACTTCTCGCCGGGACGGCCGTGGCCCTTCTCATCCCGACGCTGATCCTCGCCGACGTGGTCCGGACCTGGATCCGACATCGCCCCCTCGTGGAGGCTCTGGCCACCGAAGACCCGGCCACCACGGCGTACATGGCTCGTCGCGCGAGCGAGGGGCGGCCGCCCGGACTTCGAAGATGGATTCCGCTCGAGTCACTTCCAGCTCCGGTGGTCTGCGCCGTGGTGGCGTCCGAGAACGTCAACTTCTTCCGGCATGGGGCCCTCGACTGGCACAACCAGCGGGAACTGGTCCGTCGGATTCTCAGGGGCGATTTCTCCCGAGGATCGAGTGGCATCTCCCAGCAGCTGGCCCGTAACCTCTTCCTGAGCCCCGATCGAACCCCGCACCGGAAGCTCCGCGAGTATGTGCTCGCGTTCCAGCTTTCCCGCCTCCTCAACAAGGACCGGCAGCTCGAACTCTACCTCAACCTGGTCGAGTGGGGCGAGGGCGTGTGGGGCGTCGCTGCCGGAAGCGAGGCACTCTTCGGGCGAGGGCCCGAGGCCCTGACCCCGGTCGAAGCGGTGCTGCTCGCGAACGTGCTGCCATCCCCATCCCGCGGACTGGACTTCCCGCTGTCGCCGCCCCGGCGCGGCAAGCTGGTGCGGGTTGCCACCATCCTCTGGCGGGAGGCCATGCTGGATGACGTCGCCTGGTCGGCCACGGTGGCCCGGCTGGAGCGCGTGAGCGAGCTGGTCGATCACGGTCTCGCCCCCGACGCGGCGATCAGGGCCGCCATCGCGGAAATGGGGGCCGAGCCAGCGGTCGGCAGGGCCGGAGCGTTCCCGGCCTCGGACTGGTCCTCACGGTGTGATCCGACCCGCAGAGGTATGGTCTTCTGAAATGGCGGGCAGCGGCCAGGGTTCGTCGCCCGATCCGTGGGCGCCAACCCGTTCCGCCGCCCGGGCCGCGATCCGGTCCGCGTCCGGAAGGTCGAGCCCCGCCGCAATCACCTCGGCGATGCGCCCGGTGAGCTTCCACCAGTCGTGCGCCCGGGCCACTCGCTGCCGCTGGCGCGTCCGTTCCCGATCGTCCGGGGAAGGAGAGAGCGCGCCCCGGAGGGCCTCGCACCAGGCGTCGGGCCCCGTGGCCAGCGCGACTACCTCCCGAAACCCCTGCAGCGATCGGATCGGGGTCCCGACGACCGGCCGCCCCGAGGCGAGGTACTCGTGCAGCTTGAGCGGATAGATGCAGTCGGTGTACCGGTCCACCACGTAGGGCATGGTGCACACGTCGAAATGCTTCGGATAGGCCGCCAGGTCCGCCGGCGCCTTCTCCCCCAGGGAGAACACGTTCTTCCGCGCCAGGAACGCCCGGTAGCTCCCAAGCTCGTCAACCTGCTTGGCCCGGCCCACCAGCACGAACGACAGGTCCGGGCAGCGGGCCGCCACGGCGTCGAGCAAGCCCCAGTCGAGCTGCGGCTTGAGCCACCCGGCATATCCCACCCGGGGCCGCGGGATCGCTGCAAGGTCCGCCGGCTCGGGACCCGGCGCGGCGAAGGCCGCGTAATCCACGCCGTTCGGCACCCACACGGTGCGGGGATTGACCCCGCCCTTCAACTCCATCAGCCTCGGCGAGTGGATGATCACCTGGTTGACCCGCCGGAGGAGATCGAGTTCACCGGGCCCCATCCCCACTCGCGCTTGGTCGAACGAGTAGTCGTCGTCGATGTGATAGACGCTCAGGTCGTGGGGCGCTGCGAGAGCTCCGGCGAAGTGGGGTCGCCAGAGGTAGATGACGAGGCGGGTCGCCCCCCGCGAAGCCAGCCGGCGACGAATCTGCCGCAGGCGGCCATGCTCGAACAACCGCCCCACCGTGGCGGGCCGGTACACCAGCGGGAGGTACCGCGGGGGCTCGTAGAGTTCGAGGCCGGGGAGGGGGTTGGGATCCTCGCGGCGCCGCGGCCGGAGGATCCGACGCCACTCCAGCGGCGGTGTCACCCACGTCACCTGGAAGAACTCGGCCAGGCGGCGCATCACCTGATGCCGCGGCTGCCAGGGCATCGTCCATCGGTCGGGCACGAACCCCACGAGACCGACATCAGGAAACAGCGGTGTCGTGTGCAGGGAGCTGGTCACCGTGGGTGCCCTCGAGAATCGGCGGCCGCCCCGAGGCCATCCGTACGGGCCGGGCCGCGCCGCAGCAACGTACCCCAAGGGGCAATGGCCGTGCCAGCCGGCCGCGCACGGCCTGGCAGCAGCCTCAGTCGCGGGGACCACCCAACCAGGAGAGTCGCGCCACCCGCACGGCGATGCTGCACTCGGTCATGGTCCCCTTCGAGGCCTGCGGCGCGGACTGGATCTGGTCTCGGTTCTCCGGGCGATCGGGCCAGACCGCGATCACCTGGGGCCCTGCATCAGCACCTTCTTCGACTATCGGCGCCGGTTTGCTGCCTCGCGGTGAGCCCTGCGGCGGGGCCCGGTCAGAACTCCTCCCGCTCGAACCGCCACAGGGCAACCGCGATGAAGACCGCAGACCAGATCGCCGTGGCGAGCGCGGGCTGCCAGAGCAGGAACGGCACGGGGCGCCAGAGCGCGATCGAGGCCGCCGCGCCCACCAGGGGCCAGGGCAGGATCGCCGACACCCAGGCGGGCGCGAAGCTGGGCACGATGTTGCCCGCGATCCAGAAGCCCAGGGCCGAGCCCGCGACGGCGGCGCGATGCTGGAGCAGCGTCCCCATCATCAGGGTCAGCGCGATGTAGAACGTCTGGTGCAGCGCCAGGATCCCGGCGGCCTCCAGGAAGTGAGGCGGCGCCGGCAGCGTGCGCCACTGGAGCCAGATCTGCACCTGCCACACCAGCGCCGGCAGCACCAGCGACAGGGTCAGGAACGAAAGCGTGATCCCCACGAACTTGGCCAGCACGAAGGCCCGGCGGGTCGTCGGCTTGGTCAGAACCCACGCCGCGGTGCCCGAGCGACGCTCGCCGACGATGGCACTCTGGGTGGCGAGCACCGCTCCAATGAGCGCGAAGAAACCGCCCAGCTGGAAGAAGAGCTGCGTCGACTCGCGAAGCCCGTCCGCAGGGGCCATGGTCTTCCGACCCTCCAGCCAGATGATCAGGCAGAACAGGCCGATCACCGATGGCCAGAGGACCAGGTGAACCAGCCACCGCCGGGTCCGCCACCAGGTGCCGAGTTCCCGGTCCAGGAGGTTCGCGAAGCCCGCACGCCATCCGCGGGCCGCTGCCGGTTGCAGGGTCATCGCGCGGCCTCCTCACGCTCGATCAGACTCATGAAGACCTCCTCGAGCTGAAACCGGCGCCGCCCGTAGCTCGTTACCCGGACCCCGTCCTCGGCCAGGATCGTCCGAAGGAGTTCCGCGTCGGCCGCCGCATCGTCCGCGACGGCCACCAACCAGCGAGCCCCACCGTTGCTGATTTCGGCGTCGACCGAGACAACCCAGGGACGCGACGCGACCCGGTCCCTCGCCCGGTCCACCGCTCCCTGGAGTTCCACCACGAAGGTGGTGTGTCCGCTCCCGGCCAGCAGCTCCTCGATCGGGGCCTGAGCCACCAGACGGCCCTGGTTGAGGATCGCCACGGTGTCACTGACCCGCTGGACGTCGTCGAGGATGTGGGTCGAGTAGAAAATCGTGGTGTGCGCCCGCAGCCGGGCCATGATCTCCAGTACGTCGCGCCGCCCCATCGGGTCCAGCGAGGCCGCCGGTTCGTCGAGAATCAGCAGCTCGGGCTCGTTGATCTGCGCCTGCGCAATCCCGAGCCGCTGCCGCTCGCCGCCGGAGAAGCCGCGGATCGGCCGATCGGCCTTGTCAGCGAGGCCCACCAGTTCCAGGGTGTCCGCAACGCGGCGCCCGATGGCCGGACCAGGGCCGCGGAAGAAGAACCGGGCCGTGAATCGGAGCGTCTCCCGGGCGGTCATCTCGTCGTAGTAGCGGGGGTCCTGGGCGAGATACCCGATCCGCCGACGAACCTCGAGCGTGTCCCGTTCGGCATCGAACCCGAAGAGGGTGGCCGTTCCCTCCGTGGGGCGAGCCAGGCCAAGGAGGAGCTTGATGGTGGTGGTCTTGCCCGCCCCGTTCGGTCCCAGAAACCCGAAAATCGAGTTGCGGCGAACCTCGAGGTCGAGCCCATCGAGCGCTACCACGCCCCGGTATTGCTTCGTGAGCCGTTGGGCCCGAATCACTATGTCGTTCACGGTCTTCGATGGAAGGATGCCGTGCTCGTACGGAGCGTCGGCAGTAAGGTTTCAGTGATGAACATACGATATATCTTGACAGGATAGACGATATGTCGTAGAATTCGCACGACATATCGTGCGATATGTCATGACCCAGGCCTGGGTTGCGCCGGGGCGTCTCAACGGAGGAAGACCATGGGCAAGGACAGGGACGACGACTGGGGCTTCGGTGGGGTGAAGGACTTCTTCGGTTTCGACTTCGGTCCCGGCGGGTTCGGATTCCGGGCAGAACACCGCGGCCGCGGTTCCAAGCGACGCCGGCAGCAGATGTTCGAATCGGGCGAGGTCAAGTTCGTCATCCTCCGCCTGCTTCGCGAGAAACCCCGCCACGGGTACGAGATCATCAAGGAACTCGAAGAGCGCTTCGGCGGCTGCTACACCCCGTCGGCCGGCACGGTCTACCCCACGCTCCAGATGCTGGAAGACCAGGGATACGTTCGCGCCGAGGATCAGGACGGCAAGAAGGTGTACCGGATCACGCCGGAAGGCGAGCAGTTCCTCGACGAGAACTCCCAGACCCTGGACGACATCTTCGACCGGGTGCGGGAGACGGTTCAGGGCTTCGCCGGCGGTCGCATGGGGGAGCTGCATGCCGCCTTCGCCCGGCTGGCGTCGACCACCTACAAGCGGGCCTGGCGGTACGGCCCCCATCACCCCGCGCTGGAGCGCGTGGTGGAGATTCTCCGCCGCTCGGCGGACGAGATCGAGCGGGCCTGGGAGGCCTGATTTCACCGTCCTGGCTGGAGACCGGAGGGGACCATGGTCACGCTCTCGGGGATCGAGTTCAACATCTGGACCGTCTTTCTCGTGCTGTTCTTCCTTGGCCCCGCCCTCCGGTGGAGCTGGGGCGCCGGGCGGTCGAGACGGGGCGCCGACCGGGCCGCTCCCGGGGACTGGCATCGCCTGGAAGCCGAGCTCGACCGGCGGCTCGAGGTCATCTCGGCCCTGGAGAGCCGGGTGGCCGAGCTGGAGAACCGGGTCGATTTCGCGGAGAGGCTGCTGGCGGCCGGGGGACGGTCGGCTGGCGGGGTCCCCTCGCCGCGGCCTTGAGCGCCAGGCACGGCCCGGCTTTCGTTAGCACCCCATGACGGCTCCCCCGCCCGCGCTCTGGATCTCCGGTTTGAGGAAGCGCTACGGCGAGGTCGTCGCCGTTGACGGGCTCGACCTCTCCGTGGCCAGGGGCGAGTGCTTCGGCCTCCTCGGACCAAACGGGGCCGGCAAGACCACCACCATCGAGATCTGCGAAGGCCTCACCGCACCGGACCAGGGCGAGGTGAGGGTGCTCGGCCTCACCCATCGCGAACACCCCCGGGAACTCCGCGGCCGGATCGGGATCTCCCTCCAGGAGACCCAGCTCGCCGAAAAGCTCACCGTCGAGGAGACGGTGGCGCTCTTCCACAGCTTCTATCCCAGGCGACGCCCCGTCGGCAGCGTGATCGACGCGGTCCAGCTGGGAGAGAAGCGCCGGGCCCGGGTGGGACAGCTTTCCGGCGGCCAGCGGCAGCGGCTCGCCCTGGCCTGCGCCCTGGTGGGCGATCCCGAGCTGTTCTTCCTGGACGAACCCACGACCGGCCTCGATCCCCAGTCGCGCCGCCAGCTCTGGGAGCTGATCGAGGGCTTCAAGGCCGAAGGCCGAACCGTCCTCCTCACCACGCACTACATGGACGAGGCCGAGCGGCTCTGCGACCGGGTCGGGATCGTGGACCACGGACGGATTATCGCGCTGGGTACCCCCACGGAACTGATCGGGAGCCTCGGAAGCGAACACGTGCTGGAATTCCGGCTCGACGGCGGCCGCCTGGTGGAAGAGGACGATCTGGCAGCGATCCCGGGCGTGTCCCACGTGCGGCGCGCGGATGACCGGTATCAGCTCGAGGTCACCCGGGTTCACCAGACGGTCCCGCGGATCCTCGCGGCACTCCGCGACCGCGACGCCGCCCTGGCCGAGCTCCGCACGCATTCCGCCACCCTGGAGGACGTCTTCGTGCACCTGACTGGACGGCAGCTCCGCGATGGCTGAACCGGCGAGCCCGCGGCGTCGCTGGCGGGAGCTCCCGCTGGTGCAACTCACCCTGGCCCGCTACCGGGAGTTCTACCGGGAGCCCGAGGCCGTCTTCTGGACCTTCATCTTCCCGGTGCTGATGGCAGCCGGGCTGGGCCTGGCCTTCCGGAGCAAGCCCCCCGAGGTCGTGAAGGTGGCAGTGGTCCGAGAGACCCCCCGCGCCGACTCGGTGGCCGCGGGCCTGAGCCGTGAGCCGGCCCTCGACGTCCGGGTCCTGGACGACACCGCCGCCGCGCAAGCCCTTCGGACCGGCAAGGTGGCGCTCACGGTCCGCCCGCTGGCCACGGGAGAGGTGGAATACATCTACGATGAGACCCGGGCCGACGCGGCCTCGGGCCGGTGGATCGTCGACGACGCCCTCCAGCGCGCGGCCGGCCGCGCCGATCCGGTCCCGGTCCGCCGAACGCTGGTCGAGGAGCGTGGATCCCGGTACATCGATTTTCTGGTGCCGGGCCTGATCGGGATGAATCTGATGGCCAGCGGCATCTGGGGCATCGGCTTCACCGTCGTGGATCAGCGGCGGAAGAAACTGCTCAAGCGCTTCATCGCGACCCCGATGTCGCGCGCCGACTACCTCCTGTCCTTCATCGTCGCCCGGCTCACCTGGCTGGTCCTCGAAGTCGCCCTGCTCCTCGGCATCGGCGCCTGGGTATTCGGGGTGCCGATCCGGGGATCCCTCGCCGCCGTGGCAGCCCTCTGTCTGCTCGGCGCCCTCGCCTTCGGCGGGCTGGGTCTGCTCATCGCCGCCCGTCCCAGGACCATCGAGGGAGCGTCCGGCCTGATGAACGTGGTGATGCTCCCGATGTGGGTCTTTTCCGGGGTCTTCTTCTCCTCCAGCAACTTCCCCGACGCCATGCAGCCCTTCATCCGGGCCCTGCCCCTCACCGCCGTCAACGACGGACTCCGGGCGGTGATGCTGGAGGGAGCGGCCCTGACCCAGCTCGGCGGAAAGCTGGCCGTGGTGGGCACCTGGCTGGTGGGCTGCTTCCTGGTAGCCCTCCGGATCTTTCGCTGGAAGTAGCTTCCCGGTTTCTTAACGACTTCTTCATCCTCTGCGGGCCATTCTCGGGGCGGCCCCTTTCTCGGAGGCAGCAGTGACACGGGCACCCTGGATCGCCACCGCCCTGGCCATGGTCGCCGGTTGTACCGGGCCCGGGACCCCCATCCCGGTTCGGGGTGACCTGGAGCCCCTGGTCGGGCGCTGGGAAGGCGAGTACTCGAGCCCCCAGACCGGTCGGGTGGGCTCGATTGTCTTCACCCTGGCGGCCGGTACGGACACCGCCCGGGGCGACATCCTGATGATCCCCCGGAGCGCCGAGCCGCCTCCGGCGATGCCCCGCGACGCCGATCCGGGAGGGCGCCAGCCGCAGGTGCTCCGGGTGAGCTTCGTCCGCTGCGAGGGGACCGCGGTGACGGGCTGGATCGATCCCTACCCGGACCCGGACACCGGAGAGAAGGTGCTCACCACCTTCGACGGGGTCCTCAAGGGTGACCGGATCGAAGGAACCTACGCGTCGTACGCGGAGCTCTCCGGCCGGCGCACCACGGGCAACTGGCTGGTGAAGCGGAAGCGGGGCGCGTAGCAGTTAGCGGTAGGTCGCGATCTCCGCCAGCGGCTTGCGGGCGATGTCGGGCACGGTGGCATCGGGGGCGGGATAGCCCGCGACCAGCAGCAGGAACGGGCGTTCCGAGGCGGGCCGGTCCAGCACCTCGTTCAGGAAACCCATCGGGCTCGGCGTGTGGGTCAGCGTGGCGAGCCCGGCGTGGTGCAGGGCCGCGATCAGGAGCCCGGTGGCGATCCCGACCGACTCACTCACGTAGTAGTGGGTCACCTTGCCGCCGTCGGGCCGCTCGCCAAAGCGTCGGGCAAAGATCGCGATCAGCCAGGGCGCGGTTTCGAGGTAGGGCTTGTGTTCGTCCGTACCGAGGGGCTCCAGCGCGGCGAGCCACTCGGGCGGCGCGCGATGGTGGTAGAAGTCGTGCTCCTCCCTCTCGGCGGCCTCCCGGATCCGTCGCTTGGTATCAGGATCGGACACCACCACGAAGTGCCAGGGCTGGAGGTTCGCCCCGCTGGGCGCCGTCCCCGCGGCTTCCAGACAGGCATCGATCACCGCCCGGGGGACGGGCTCGGCCGAGAAGACCCGTACCGTTCGGCGGCGTCTGAGGTCGTCGCGGAAGGCCAGGGCGCGCTCCAGCATCTCGGCCTCGGGAAACCGGCGATAGGTCGACAGCGGAACGAAGCGGGGCATGGAGGCGCGCATCTCCTCAGATGCGGAACAGGTAGCTCAGCTTGGTGAAGAACCCGTCGGTCTGTCGGGCAAGATCCCGGAAGCGGAACGCCCGGTCCTCGACCAGACTGCTTCCGTACCCGGCGAAGAAGACGGTTCCCGGAGACGGCTGGAAGGAGAACAGCCAGTCCACCCGGAGATCGTTGCGGCGGAACCCGAGCGCCAAGTCTCGCCGATAGACGCCATCCCTCGGATCGCGGATCAGAATCGGGGCGTAGGTCCGGCCGTCGTCGCGGAGGTCGTCCCGGCGGCGCGCGGCGTACTCGGCCACCACCCGGAGGAACATCGCCCGCGACACCTGGTACTCGGTCTTGAGGCGTGGGATGAAGGTGTCGCCCGCGATCGTGCCGTCGCTGGGCCGCCGGTACGAGATCACGGCCAGGCTCCCGTCGAGCCGGAGCCGCTCGGTCGGCCGGTACCCCAGGTTCATCCGGCCGAACCAGATATGCGCCCGATTCCACTCGAAGAAGTTGTCGTCCCGGCCCACGATGATAAACCCGTTCAGCCGGAACCCGTGGACATCCGGCGTGCTGACGTTCAGCACCAGGTCAAGGTTGGGAAGGGACGGCATCGGCCGGCTGTTGTACGGAACCGTGTCGGCCCCCGCCGCGGTCGGGACCTCTACCGCGTAGTCCTGGTAGAGACGTGGGTCGTAGGCGAAGCGCTCCACCAGCAGGGACAGGCCAAGGTTGAGTCCGCCCCGGAGCGCGAAATTGGTCCGGATGGAGTTCTTCCGCTCCAGCACCCGATCGGTCGCGAAGTCCGGGTAGTTCCAGAGATGGTCGGCAGACACCGACGCCGTGAAGCGGTCGATCAGGGAGCCCGG
This sequence comes from uncultured Gemmatimonas sp., assembly GCA_964521535.1. Taxonomy (GTDB): domain Bacteria; phylum Gemmatimonadota; class Gemmatimonadetes; order Gemmatimonadales; family GWC2-71-9; genus SHZU01. Next base: position 18,813 of record CAZFSA010000029.1, on the reverse strand, counting down.
CCGCCCGTAGAGGGTCACCGAAGGGGTCAGATTGGCCTGGGCGATACCACCCCGTTCCAGAAACCCGCTCTGCGCCTCGAACCCGGGATCGAAGCCCCTGACGGTGGCCGAGATCCCGAAGGTCCGACCGGTCCTGGCGAAGTTCGCCGACCACGCCGGTGCCGAGTGGAGGACGCCGTCACGCCGGGTCCACGCCAGAGCCCCGGTCAGCGCCAGGCTGTTGATTCCCCCGAACACGAACCGGGAGTCGATCTGCCCTACCCGGTTGAAGTCATCCCCGTCGATCCGGTCCGTCCAGGTGAGCCCCACCCGCGATGTCCCTCCCACATCGCGCTGGAGCCGCGCCAGGTTGAAGACCGGGTGCCGGCCGGTCGCCGAGAAGGCCCGGTCGTCCACCGCTGAGAGCAGCCCGAAGGTCGCCCTCCCGCTCCGGCCGGCGACCTTGACCGCCGCCACCGGGGCCACGATCCGGCGGGTGTAGATCAGCTGGTTCGGGGCGCTGAAGTACTCCACCCCGTCAAGAAAGAAGGGTCGCTTCTCCTGGAAGAACAGCGCCCGCCTGGGGTCGGGACTGATCTGGCTCGCGTCGGCTTCGATCTGCGAGAAATCGGGGTTCACCGTGAGGTTGGCGTTGACCTCGTTGGTGACGCCCCACTTCAGGTTGCCGCCGGGCTCGGGAACGCCGCCCCGGTAGCGCCACGGTCCGGCTCCCTCCGGCCGACTCCCGCTCACCGACGACGTCACCACCGGATTGAGTTCGAGGACCAGCCCCCGGTGGAGGCCCGTGAGCCCCGCCAGGGTCCCCGCCTGCGCCAGGAAGGAGGCCGCCTCCCGGCGGACCGGAGTCCAGGTGTCCTCGCGGCCCCGGAGCGCGCTCTTCCGGATGATCTGGAGCGACCAGGACTGGGGATCGGCCCGCTGGTACCGGAGGCTGCGGAACGGAATCCTCACCTCGAGCTCGTAGCCCCGGTCGGTGAGCCGTCCCTTCGCCTGCCAGGTGAAGTCGGGACTCAGGTCGGCCTGCTCCCGGGACTCGTCGCGGCCCCGCCCGTCCTCCACCAGCATGCCGTCGGCCTGAACCCCGAGCGGGTTGGCGGCAAAGACGAACGCCTGGCGGCGGTCGTTGAACGTGCCGAGCTGGATCTCGATGTAGTCGTCCGGCACGATTCCCCGATCGCGATCCGCGAGCCGGGCGCGGACCGTACCCGGGGCCGCCGTGGCCCGGACCCCGAAGTGGATGGCAGCGGGCGAATACCAGACCAGAACCTCGGTCGCCTCCTCCGCCGGCCGGCCGTCCACCGGGCTGAACTGCGTGAACCCGGAAAGGCAGGCCGCCTCCCTCCACACCGGCTCGTCGAGGATGCCGTCCACCCGGATCTCGGTCTCGATCCGGGGTGGAGCGACATGCTGCGACGCGGGAACCCCGCCGCAGGAGAGCGAATCGACCGCGGCGAGCGCGAGCCAGAGGACGGACATCATCGGCCCGGGAAAGATACCCGGCCCGGCCCGGCGGTCAGCTACCCGGGCACTTCCCCTTCCGGAGCCGGACCTCGATCGACGTCCGGCCCTCGCCCTCGTTCCGGGGAATCAGGGCCTTGTCGGAGGCGAGCCGGTAGATGATCCGCTGGGGAAAGGTCTTCGTCAGGTTCTCGAACACCACGTATTCGTCGACCAGTGAGGTGAGGACATAGGTATCGAAGGCGCCGCCTTCGCTGGAGGCGGCGAAGACCACCGCCGAGTCGGTCGCCTGGATCTTGCTGAACTCGAACGAGGTGGCCTTGTTCTTCTGAAGATACCGGGTGGTCGAGAGCAGCAGGTTGTCGGCCGGCTCGGTCCAGATCTCCTCGACCATGGTGTCCTTGTCGAGGCGGCCGGTCCAGCAGCCGGCCATGAACCGGAGTCTCTTGAAGTCCACCTTGGCGGGGTCGAGCGCTGTGCTCTGCCGGGCCTGCTGGGCGGCGGCAGGAGCCGCGCTTGCGCCTGCGGCCACCGCCAGCGGGACGATCAGGGCCAGCAGTGCTCGTCGCGTCATCGTCATCTGAGGTCCTCTCCACTCGTTCTGCCGGAGACACGCCCCGGCCGGCGATCCCCCGACGGCCCGTCGCCGGGGCATCAGCGCCATCCCCTGAGCGACCGCACGTAGTCGTGCAATGCCAGAAACTTCTCGTACACCACCACCGCCTTCCGCTTCTGGCCGAACTCCGAAAACAGCTCCCGCAGCCTGCCCCGCCTGGTGACGTAAAAGCGGAAGGTCTCCGCAAAATCCTCCTGCGGATGCCTGGCGGCATAGGCGCTCACGTGGCGAGCCGGCGCGATCGCCACCCGGCGTCGCTGAAAATACACCCAGGTGTCGTCCATCCCCCGGTAGGTCTTGCTGACCTCGCCGAACGTGCGCCTGAATCGGTCCGAGCGGGCCCAGGGCCAGTTGTGGTACAGGAAGCTGTGTCCCAGCTCGTGCACGATCAGGCCCACCAGCATCGACCAGGGAATCTCGTCCTTGCCCCGGCCCACCACGTACCGCTGTTCGATCTCGACGATTTTCGGATACACCGGGTCCACCCCGGACACGCCCGGCCGCAGCAGCACCCGATAGCCCCAGTCGGTGATCCGGCTCGCCACCAGGAGCCGCCGCACCCGGCGGAGCGCCGGCTGGATCAGGTCCCGGCCGGTCGCGTCCTCGCCGCACCAGGGACAGTGGTTCATCCAGTCGTCCACCCCCCGACCGCAACGGGGACAGTCGCCCTCGAACCGCTGGTGGTCGACGTTGGCCCACTTCTGCTCCCGCCCGCACCAGGGGCAGAACGGCATCGGATACTGCACCCCGCCGCCACACCCCCAGTCGCAGCGGGCATCCATTCGGAATCCCTTGGGCTCCTTGAGCGGGGTCTCGCTGGAATGGCCGTCCTCGTAAATGTCGGTGCCACACCAGGGGCACCACGAGAAGCTGTCCGACACCACCCAGCCGCAGCGGTAGCACTCGGCCCCGGTGAGCTGGGGTCGGTCCCCCCAACGCTGGCTGCGGCCGCAGCTCGGGCAGTAGGGCCAGAACCGCTGGAGCGGGAACTCGCAGACGCAGCGGTGCTCCGGGCGGGGCACCGGTTCCCGGCGCCGCCTACGCGCGCTCATACCGGCGCCAGGCCTCGTCCACGATTCGCTGGATGAACGCCGGGTAGTCCATGCCCGCTTTCCAGGCCATGTTCGCCATGTCGTGCCCGTCGCTGATGAACGGGTTCGCGTTCGCCTCGATCACCCACACCTCGCCCCCGGGCGTCAGGCGCACGTCCAGCCGGGCATAGTCGTGAAGCCAGAGCGCCCGATAGGCCGTCTTGCAGATCTCCTCGATCCGCTCCCGGGCCGCCCGGGACATCCGGCGGGCAAAGACGTTACGGATTCCCTTGCGCTCGCGGTAGGGCAGGTCCCACTTGGCCGCGGTGGTCGCGATCCGCTCCTCGGGCCGGGTCTTCCGCTTGTCGAACACCATCTCCGTCGGGGGCAGGATCTCCGGATCGTCCTCCGGCCCGACGATCCCCACGTACAGCTCCCGGCCGTCCACGAACTCCTCGGCGATCGCCGGCATCTGGAATCGCTCGTGGATGAAGTCCACCCGGTCGGCCAGCGCACTCCGGTCCCACACCACCGACGCCTGCGCAATCCCCGCGGACGCATCCGACTGGAGCGGCTTGACGATGAGGGGGAAGCGGAGTTCCGGCGCCTCCCTCACCTGCTCATGCGTTCGGTAGGTGATGAAGCCCGGCACCGGGATCCCGTGAAAGGCCAGCACCTTCTTGCTGAGCGCCTTGTTTCGGGTGACCAGCAGGCCCAGCGGCGACGCCCCGGTATACCGGTAACCCTCGGCCTCCAGCAGCCCCGGAATCAGGTAGTCCAGCCGCTCCTCACCGTGGAAGGTCTCGGTGGCGTTGAACACCAGATCCGGACCCCAGGCACCCAGCTGCTCCAGCATTGGACGGACATCGTCTCGCACGCCCACGAGGAGGATCTCGTGCCCCAGGATCCTGAGTACGTGGGCGAGCTGGTATTCGATGTCCGGCTCGTCGATCACGCCGATCTCGCGCTCCAGCTGGGCGAGGTGAGCCTCGTGGTCCCAGCCTGCGTATGGGGTGTCGAAGACGACGGCAATCTTCATGACGGAAGGAGGCCAGGGCCGAGCAAGGAAAACAGGGGATCGCAGCACCGGGCAAGGGAAGCCGGTCCCGGCGCTCTTGCCTTCCGGTCCGCTCCCCTGCTCTCCTTCCGGTCATGCCCTCTCCTGCCCTGCCCGGGCTTCGCGAGGCCGCCCGCCTCATCGCCCGGCGCCGCCTTTCTCCGGTAGAACTGCTCGAAGCAACCCTGGCCCGGATCGAAGCCCTCCAGCCCACGCTCAACGCCTTCATCTCGGTGTCGTCCGAGCCGGCTCGGGCGGCTGCCCGGCGGGCAGAAGCCAGGCTCACCCGCGGGCGGCCTCGGATCGCGGACCTTCCCCCACTCCTCGGGGTGCCCCTCTCGGTCAAGGACCTGATCCTGACCCGCGACGCGCCCACCACCGCGGGCTCGCGGGTCTTCGGCGACGGTCTCGCGGGCCAGGGCGACGCCCCGGTCGTCGCCCGTCTCCGCCGCGCCGGCGCCGTCATTCTGGGCAAGACCAACCTCCACGAGGTCGCCTACGGGGTCACCACCGAAAACGAGCACTTTGGCCCAGCTCGCAATCCCTGGGATCCCACCCGGATCGTCGGGGGATCGAGCGGCGGCTCGGCCGCGGCGGTGGCGGCGGGCATGGGTGCCGGCTCGGTGGGCACCGACACCCGCGGCTCCATCCGAATCCCCGCCGCCTGCTGCGGCATCACCGGGCTCAAGCCGACCTATGGCCTGATCCCTACCGACGGGGTAGTACCCCTGGCGCCGTCACTCGACCACGTCGGGCCGATGGCCCGTTCGGTCGAGGACACCGCGCTCCTCCTCGGCGCGATGCAGGGAAGCCGGAAGGCCACGGCCCGCCACCTGGCCGCCGTCGATCACCGGCAACGCCGGCTACGCATCGGGGTCTCGGAGTTCTACCTCCGGGATGCCGAACGCCCGGTGGTTCGGGCGGTGGAAGCGGCGCTGCGGGTTTTCCGCGACCTGGGTTGGCCCGTCTTCGAGACCAGGCTTCCCACGCTCGAACGGGCCCTCGAGGCGTCACGGGTCATCGTCTCGGCGGAGGCGCTGGCCTTCCACGATCGGTTTCTGCGCGAGCGGCCGGAGGCCTATGGACCACGGGTCAGATCTCGGCTCGAGAGTGGCAGGCAACTCACTGCGGTGGAATTTGTTAGAGCGGAGGAGCAGCGAGTGCTACTTACAGCTGAGTACCTTCGGATGTTCCGGGGCCTGGACGTCCTTGTGGGTGCCGCGCTCCCGGTGCTCCCCCCTCCGATCGGCACCACGACCATCCGCCTGGGAGGCACGGACCTGCCGATCTCGGAGGCCCTCTGCCGGTACAACGCGCCGCAGAACCTCACTGGCGTCCCGGCGCTGGTGCTGCCTGGGCCGATGGGCGCTGGCCTCCCGGTCGGGGTCCAGCTGATTGCCGGCTGGGGGCAGGAGGCGCTTCTCCTTTCCGCTGGTGCTGCGCTCCAGGCCGCCACCGACTGGCACCTGCGGGCTCCGCGGTAGCAGATCCGGTCGCACCACCGCCCCAGGGCAACCGTCCCGCCACCCCGGCAGCCTCACGCCTGCTTCACCGTCCCTTCAACCGAGCGTCGAATCGACACGGGTGTGTCGGTTCGACGCGGCGGTCGACTGCCCTAATTCATTGTTTATCAATAAGTTACGGTCCCAAGTTTGGGCATGGATCGTGATACTGCGGGAAGGGCTTGTCCAGGCCCGGCCGACTGATCTCTCGGCCCGGTCATGACAGCAGTCGTCGGGGGCTGGACCGCGGGTTCCGCGGTCGGCGAGTGTGGACGCCCAGCCCGGGCCAGGGACCCGGGACAGACCACTTCGCAGGGAGGCCCTCGACTCAGTCGACTCGCTGGCCCGGAGCCGTCGCTCAACTCGCCGATTCCCCGTTTGGGCCGTACGAGCGGCAGTGTCCGGGTCATGCAGGACCACCCTACAAACCGAGGGACAGGATGATGCGACGGAACGTTCTCTTCGGTCTGCTGGGTGGCGCCCTGGTCGGACTCGGGAGCCAGACGGCTCTGGGTCAGACCGGCAGCGTCACCGGCAAGATCACGGCCGCCGACACGCCCACGCCCATCGAGGCGGCGCGGGTCCAGGTCGTCGGCACGCCGCTCCTGGTGCTGTCGAACCGCGACGGGGTCTACACCCTGCGCGGGGTGACGCCCGGGACCGTGATGGTGCGGTTCACGGCGCTTGGCTTCGCCACGGTCACCCGGGAAGTGACGGTGGCCGCGGGCCAGACCGCCACCCTCGATGTGAGCCTCACCCAGGCGCCGTACACCCTGGAGGAGATCACCACCACGGCCATCGGCGACGCCCGGAAGGTGGAGGTGGGCCACACGGTCAACACCATCAACGTGTCGCCCCTGGCCGAGCAGGCGCCAATCAAGACCCTGGCGGACGTCCTCAAGGCCCGGGCGCCTGGCGTGCAGGTGTTCTCGTCGACCGGCACCATCGGCGGCGGCCAGCGGATCCGGATCCGCGGCTCCAACTCGGTGTCCCTGTCCAACGAGCCGCTCTACATCGTTGACGGGGTGAGAATCGAGAGCAGCACGGGATCCATCGCAGTGGGTGTCGGTGGCCAGGCCCCGAGCCGGATCAACGACATCAACCCCGACGAGATCGCCGACATCCAGATCCTGAAGGGCCCCTCGGCAGCCGGGATCTACGGGACCTCCGGATCCAACGGGGTGATCCTGATCACCACCAAGAAGGGCGTGGCGGGCCGCGCCCGGTGGAACCTCTGGACCGAGCAGGGCACCAGCAGCGACAGGAACCCGTATCCGGAGAACGTCTACGGGTCGCGCACCAGCCTGCCGACCGGCGCCATCTGCCGGCTGGTGGATCAGGCGGCGGGCGTCTGCACCATCACCTCGATCTATCGCTTCAACCCGATGCGCGATCCGGTCGAGTCGCCCCTGACCAACGGGTACCGGCAGCAGTACGGCGCCAGCGTGTCGGGCGGGAGCGATCTGGTGCAGTACTACATCACGGGCGAGCGGGAGAGCGAGAAGGGCGTCTACTTCATGCCCGCCGCCGAGCAGGACCGGATCAAGGCCTACAGCGGGCGGCCCGAGCTTCGGGACGACGAGCTCAACCCGAACAACATCGACAAGGTGAACGTCCGGACCAACCTGTCGGCCGTGCTCTCGCCCAAGGCCAACGTGCAGGTGAACATCGGTTACGTCACCAGCAGCCTCCGGCTACCCCAGAACGACAACAACGTCCGCGGCATTCACTCCAGCGGCCTCAACGGTGACGGCCGGGGTGGCGAGCCCAGCGTCAACATCGTCCTCGGGAACGGCCAGTCGGTATCGCGGGCCTGGGGCTTCCATCGGCCGGGCGAGACCTTCCAGCGGCTCACCAAGCAGACCGTCCAGCGCTTCACCACCGGCGTCACCGCCAACTACAGCCCGTTCAACTGGTTCACTGGCCGCGCCATCGCCGGACTGGACCTGACCGGCCGCACCGATCAGCTGCTCAACCGGTTCGATGAAGGGCCGTTCTTCTCGCTGGACCGCCAGGGCATCGCCTTCGAAGGCCGGCGCACCATCGCCGCCTACACCGTGGATGTGAACGGCACGGCGACCTTCGACCTCACCCGCCGGATCCAGTCCAAGACCACGGTCGGGGTCAACTACAACGAGAACAACTTCCGCGGCACCAACGCCCAGGGTGATCCGTTGCCGCCGGGCGCGGTGACCGTCACGGCCGGCTCCAACAAGCAGGCCTCGGAGGTGAACGACATCCGGAAGACCGCCGGCGGCTTCGCCCAGCAGGTCTTCTCCTTGGACGATCGGCTCTTCATCTCCGGCGGCGCCCGGGTGGACCGGAACAGCGCCGCCGGCACCTTGGCCAAGACCATCGTCTACCCCAAGGCCTCGATCTCGTACCTGATCAGCGAATCGGGCTTCTTCCCCAAGGGCAGCTTCCTCAACTCGTTCCGGCTCCGGGCCGGCTACGGCCACTCGGGCCAGCAACCCTCCGGCACGGTGGCACTGGAGTCCTACGCGGCCTCCGCCGCCATCGTCGGCGGCGTGGTCCAGCCGGCCGTGCTGATCAACAACCTGGGCGATCCCAGCCTCAAGCCCGAGAAGAGCATCGAGTACGAGACCGGCTTCGACGCCAACTTCTTCAACAGCCGGGTGGCGCTCGAGGTCACCGGGTTCCACAAGGAGACCAAGGACGCCCTGATCTTCGTGCCCACGCCGGTCTCCGCGGGCAACCCCACCGGCCAGTTCCGGAATCTGGGGAAGGTGCGGAACGAGGGGATCGAATACATCCTGAACGCGCAGGTCCTCACCGCCCGCAACCTGACCTGGGATCTCACCCTGAGCGGCTCGTTCCTGCGCAACAAGCTGCTGGATCTGGGCGGTCTGCCGCCCATCAACGCCAACGGCGTCGACCAGCAGCACCGCGAGAACTATCCCCTGGGCGGGTACTGGGGCCGTCCCTACACCTTCAACGACGCCAACGGAGACGGGATCATCGTCGCGAGCGAAGTCACCGCGGGCGATTCGCTGGAGTACATGGGTCCCTCGCAGCCCACCCGCGAGCTGGCGATGAGCAGCCAGGTCGGCCTCCTCAACGGCCGGGTGCAGATCTCGACCCAGTTCGATTACCGCGGCGGGGCGCTCCTCTACAACCTGACCGAGGACTTCCGGTGCCGGAGCTCCCAGAACTGCGGCGACCTGTACGACATTACCACCCCGCTGGCGCGGCAGGCGCGGATCGTGGCGCTCCGGTTCCTGGGCGCCCGGAACACCAACGCCGGCTTCAAGGAGACGGCGGACTACCTCAAGTGGCGGGAGCTGTCCGTCACGTTCAACGCGCCGCAGTCGCTGGCCCGCTCACTCCGGGCCGAGCGCGCCAGCCTGACGCTGAGCGGCCGGAACCTCTGGACCACCACCAAGTACACCGGGATCGACCCCGAGGTGAACGGCCAGGGCGAGGCGAATTTCGCCCAGCGTGACTTCCTGAGCCTGCCGTCGCTCCGGTCGTTCAACGTCCGCCTGAACCTCGGCTTCTAAGGCCAGGAGTCATACGCAATGCGAAACCCGACATTCCTCCGTCGATCGGCCGGCGTCCTCACCGCCGGGGTGCTGGCATTGGGCACCGCCGGCTGCCTCGACGACATCGTGAACGTCACCGAGCGGGACGTGATCCCGCCCGATCAGCTCACCACCTCCGCGGGCGCGGCGGCCCTCTACGCCGGGGCCCTTCAGCGATTCGGCTTCGCCATCGACGGCGACGCGGGCGCCACGGAGGGCCAGACCCTGATCTCTGGCATGCTCACCGACGAGTTCTTCCACTCCGGCACCTTCAGCACCCGGGTGGACTACGACATGCGGGCGCATGACCTGAACAACGGGACCCTGGCCGGCGTCTACCGGGCGCTCAATGACGCCCGTACGGCCGCCAAACGGGCCATCGTGGCCATCACCAACACTTCGGCCAACGTTTCGGCCGACGCCCGGATCCCGGCGCTGCAGAACCGGATCGGGTACGTGTACCTGGCCGGTGCGATGAACTACTGCAGCGGGGTGATCTTCAGCGACATCGAGGGCGGGCAGCTGGTCTATGGCCAGCCGCTCACCACCTCCCAGATGCTGGACGCCGCCATCGCCGAGTTCGACAAGGCCCTGGCCGGCCCCGCCGGCACCAACAACGTCAATCACCACACCGCCCGGCTCATGAAGGCCCGAGCCCTCGTGATGCGCGGCCGGGCCAACCTGGGCGCCGCGGCAGCGCTGGTGGCTGGCATTCCGACGAACTTCCGGGCCCTCACCGAACACTCCATCACCAACTCCGCCAGTGAGAACGGCGTCTTCGTCTTCAACCACCTGAGCCGCCGCTGGTCGATGGCCCACCGCGACGGCGTCAACGGCCTGCCGTTCCGGGGCGCCGGCGACGGCACCAACCCGGCCCAGGCCGATCCCCGACTCCCCTGGTCCTTCACCGGGCTCGGCTTCGACAACACCTCGCCCCAGTACAACTGGCTGGGCTCGGGTGGCCGCGACGTGGCCCACCCGTTCGGCAAGGGCGAAGAGGCCCGGCTGATCGAGGCCGAGGCCGACCTGGAGGCCGGCAACGTGACCGGCTTCATCAACAAGCTGAACGCCCTCCGCACCACGGTGAACGGGCTCACCCCCCTCACCGATCCCGGGACCCCGGCAGGCCGCGTGGACCTGCTCTTCTCTGAGCGGGGCTTCTGGCTCTACGGTACGGGCAGCCGCCTGATGGACCTCCGTCGGATGGTGCGCCAGTACGGGCGGAACGCGGAGACCGTCTTCCCGACCGGTCCCTACCGCAAGGGCGGCAACTATGGGCCCGACGTGACCTTCGCGGTTCCAAACGTCGAGAACCAGAACCCCAACTTTGTTGGCTGCATCGATCGGAACGCCTGATCGGCCTCCGCGACCCGGCGGAGATCGGAGGGGGGCCGGGCAACCGGCCCCCCTCCGCTTTCGAGCCCGAAGAACTTGACCCCAAACTTCAAGCATGCAATCTTTCAATCCGGATGAGCGGATTGATCACTCTGCATGGACCGGAGGCGCGTGACCAACGCGCCAGTGAGCCGATTGTATTTGAACAACTTGCGACGCTTTCCGACCCCGTGCGGACCAGGCTCCTCCTCGCTCTCGAAGGGCAGGAGTTGACCGTCCGTGAGCTCCAGCAAGTCCTCCAGCTACCCCAGTCCACGGTCAGCCGCCATCTCAAGGTCCTGGCCGACGAAGGCTGGCTCGCTGCCCGGTCAAGCGGAACCAGCAACTGGTATCGGATGTCGGGCGAGTTGCCCAGTTCCGCCCGCCAGCTGTGGGACGTGGTCCGGGAGCAAGCCCGAGGCTCGGCAGCCGCACTGCGGGATGCCGAGCGGGCCAGGGCCGTCGTGGCCGAGCGGCAGGGCAGATCGCGGGAGTTCTTCGCCACCGGCGCTGGCCAGTGGGAGCGCCTTCGAACGGAACTTTTCGGCCGCGCAGCCCTGCTGGCACCCTTCCTCGGGCTGGTTCGGGCCGACTGGGTGGTCGCGGATCTCGGGGCCGGCACCGGCGAACTCGCCGCGACGCTGGCGCCCCATGCCGCCCGGATTCTGGCGGTGGACGACTCGGCCGCGATGCTGGAGGCCGCCAGGATCCGGACCGCCCCGCTTCCCAACGTGGAGGTTCGGGCCGGCTCGCTGGAGGCGCTCCCCCTGGAGGACCGGGCGGTCGATCTGGCCTTCGCCGTCCTGGTTCTGCACCACCTGGCCGATCCCGGCCGGGCCATTGCCGAGGCGGCGCGGATTCTCAGACCCGGAGGGCGGTTGGTGATCGTGGACATGGTCCCGCACGAGCACGCGGAGTACCGCGAGCTGATGGGCCACCAGTGGCTGGGGTTCGATGGCCCTACCATGGCCCGGTGGTGCGGGGCCGCCGGACTCGGACGGGTCAGGTATCAGCCGCTGATTCCCGATCCCGCCGCCAAGGGACCGACGCTGTTTGTGATGACGGCAGAGCGAACCGACTGAAATCAGCCCAAGGAGCTTCCCCGTGACCCCCACCGCCACCGATTTACACCCCTTCGCCCAGGCCCGCGAGATCGGCCGCGAGCCGTTCAAGGTGAAGGATCTCTACCAGGGCGATCTCGGCCGGCAGGAGATCCGCCTGGCGGAGCACGAGATGCCGGGCCTGATGGCGCTCCGGGAGGAATACCGGGGACAGAAGCCGCTCGCCGGCGCCCGGATCATGGGGTCGCTGCACATGACAGTCCAGACCGCCGTCCTGATCGAGACCCTGACCGAGCTGGGCGCGGACGTCCGGTGGGTCTCATGCAACATCTTCTCCACCCAGGACCAGGCAGCAGCCGCGGTGGTGATCGGCAGGGACGGCACTGTCGCCGATCCTCGGGGGGTTCCGGTCTTCGCCTGGAAAGGCGAGACCCTGGAGGAGTACTGGTGGTGCACCGAGCAGGCGCTGCTCTGGCCCGACGGCGGCGGCCCCACGCTGCTGCTGGACGACGGCGGCGACGCGACGCTGCTGGTCCACAAGGGGGTGGAGTTCGAGAAGGCTGGCCGGGTCCCCGCCTTCCGTCCGGACAGCGACCCCGAGGAGTGGGGTGTGATCCTCAACCTGCTCCGCCGCTCCCTCGCCGAAGATCCCGGGCGGTGGACGCGCCTTGCGGCCGGGATCCGCGGCGTGTCGGAGGAGACGACCACCGGCGTCCACCGGCTGTACGAGATGATGCAGGCCGGGACCCTGCTCTTCCCGGCCATCAATGTCAACGACTCGGTCACCAAGTCGAAGTTCGACAACCTCTACGGCTGCCGCCACTCGCTCACCGATGGCATCCTCCGCGCGTCGGACGTGATGCTGGCGGGCAAGGTGGCGGTGGTCTGCGGCTACGGTGACGTCGGCAAGGGGTGCGCGCAGTCACTCCGGGCGCAGGGCGCCCGGGTGGTGGTCACCGAGATCGACCCGATCTGCGCCCTCCAGGCGGCCATGGAGGGATACCAGGTGACGGTGCTGGACGACGTGGTCGAGACCGCCGACCTGTTCATCACCGCGACCGGCAACAAGGGGATCATCACCGCGGACCACATGGCCCGGATGAAGGACAAGGCCATCGTCGGTAACATCGGCCACTTCGACCACGAGACCGACATGGCCGGCCTCAAGAAGGTGCGGGGCATCCGCCGGGTGAACATCAAGCCCCAGTTCGACGAATGGGTGTTCCCTGACGGCCACAGCGTCCTGATCCTGGCCGAGGGCCGTCTGCTCAACCTGGGGTGCGCCACCGGGCACCCGAGCTTCGTGATGTCCTCGAGTTTCAGCAATCAGGTCATGGCCCAGATCGAGCTCCACCGGAAGGCGGACACCTACGAGAAGAAGGTGTACGTCCTCCCCAAGCACCTCGACGAAAAGGTGGCCCGGCTCCACCTCGGGAAGCTGGGCGTGAAGCTCACTCGCCTTACCCCGGAACAGGCGGCCTACATCGGGGTGCCGGAAGAGGGCCCCTACAAGCCGGAGCACTACCGGTACTAGGTGGCCGCGGGCACGGGCGGCGGCCGCCACCCGTGCCCGCGGCCGGGAGGCCAGGATGATCGATCCCGACAACCCGGTGGTGCGGCTCTGTGCCCAGGGCATGCAGGCCGAACTCGGGGGGCGGGATGACCTGGCGGCCGAACTCTTCCGCCAGGCATGGAACGCCCGGCGGGACGACTTCGAGGGGTGTGTGGCCGCCCACTACCTGGCGCGACACCAACCCAGCCCTGAAACCACCCTCCACTGGAACGCCGAGTCGCTGCGATTGGCAGACCGGGTGAGCGACGAGCGAGTGCAGGGCTTCTACCCCTCGCTGCACCTCAGCCTCGGCAAGGCGCTCGAGGATCTGGGGCGCCCTGGCGAGGCCCGATGGGAGTACGAACGCGCCGCGGCGACCGCGGCGGTGCTTCCGGCCGGCGGGTATGGCGACATGGTCCGGCACGGCATCCGCGCGGCCCTCGCGCGAACCGAACCTTCGGCGGGCGGCAGGTCCGACCCCAAAGGCCCGGCCAAACGCCCGGCGCGGACCTGACGCCTCTCCTACATCCGTCCGTAGAACAGGGCGCTCGCCACCAGGGCGACCAGGACAACGGCGGCGCCCCCTGCGAGCGCCGCGAGCCAGCGACCCCACCCGCGGCGGAGCGAGCGCCGTGACCCGATCGCCATCCTTCCCCACCAGCCGAACACCCCCAGCACCGCCAGCCAGACGGCGTTGGCCGCCAGTCGGCCGGGCACGGACGTCCCGGCCGGACGGTGGCCGGTCGCCCGCCACCGCTCCAGCACCAGGGCCGCGGTATCTGGAAGAGTCACCCGCCCGAGATCGAATTCGAGGCCGGCGAAGACCCGCATGGCGGGCCGGGCCGGGGCCGTGAGCGGATCCGGCATGCCAGGCTGCGGCGGGGGGGCGGGCCGGGTTTTCCAATCGGGAAGGTCGACGCCGCTGCTCCCCCTCACCAGGAACGTGGCCAGGGCGACCGGATCGGACCACCATGGCGTCCGGGCACCCTCGCACCGCTGAGCCCGCTGGAGGCCCAGGGGAGCCCCGGACCCGTGCTCGTTGGCCTCGAAACAGTTGCCCGAGGCCCCCGGCCCGCCGAGCGCCAGGTCGGCTCGCCCGGACCCCAGGACCACGTTGTCACGGACCACGTTGCCGACCGGAGGATAGTACGCGCGGTCGCGGATCGGACTCGCCAGAACGCCGTGGCCCTCGTGGTTCAGGACCAGGTTGCCGACGACCGTATCCCGGACGCTCCCGGCGAGCAGAATGCCGTTCCCGAAGGCGATCGCGGTGAGGGAGGTGGCAGGGGCCTCGCGATTGTTGTTGTCATGGACCAGGTTCGCGGCGAATACGGCCTCCCGCTGGGGCGGATCCAGCTCCACATCCAGGGAGGACGGCACGATCCCCGCGCGGTTGTGGCGCCACACCGAGCTCACCACGTACAGCGCCCCTCCGGCGTTGGTCCCGGAATAGCCAAGCCCGTTCCCCTCGGCTACCAGGTCACGGAGGACGGTCCAGCAGGGATAACACTGCCCGATGTAGAAGCCGGAATCGGGAGACCCCGAGGCGTACGAATGCTCGAACAGGCCGTCGGACGACCCGAAGGCGTAGATCCCGTAGTCCCCGTTGTTGTAGGCCGTAAGCCAGGAGCCGCGGAACCCGGTGACGCCCGTCCAGAAGAAGCCGTTGAGCAGGGCGTTGCGGGCGGTGAGGTTCTCGAGGGCCACCGCGTCGGCCAGGACCGTAATTCCGTTGCCGCGGACGAACTCACCGTCGATGATCACCGTATTCCGGTCGACGCCCCGGACCACGAGGGACGGGGTGGTGATCGTGACTTCCTCGCGGTAGACACCGGCGTCGATCAGAACCAGGTCGCCGGGGTCGGCGGCGTCCACCGCCGCCTGGATGGTGGGATACTCGCCAGGCACACGCCGGGTCCGGCCGGTGGCCTCGGCGACCGGCTCGATCCGTCCCTTCGCCCCCGGGCTGTAGGGAACGTCGCCGACCACCACGACGCCGGCCATCCCCTGTCCGGCCGCGGTGCCGTGGTAGCTGCAGAAGTAGGGGTGGACCCCCGGCCGATCGAACACCACGTCGCCGCCCCGCCCGCCGTCGCCGGAGTGAGCGGGCAGATCGTCGGTGCGCCAGCTGCCGTCCGCGGCCACCGCGTTGTGAGGACTCCGGCCGCGATTGAGAAAGGTGACCCGCGTCCCCACGGGAATCCGCAGTACCGCGCTGGCATACTGGTTGTCGTACATGTTGACCAGGGTGCCCTGCGGTCCCGTCTCGCCGCATCCCGCAAGCGAGATCGCCGCCAGCGCCGCGCCCCCTGCCGATCGGCAACCGCGGAGGAACATCGTGGAGTTGCGGCCGGTCGGCGATCGGCGAGACCCCGGGCTCGAAGACCCTTCGAGGGGAGAAAACGCCCAGGCCGTCCGGCGGCGGCAAGGCAGGGGCCGGAGCTTTGCTGTCATGGAAGAGAGGCACCTGATTCAGACTACCGCCACCGGGGACACCCGACTGCCACGCCGCCTGCGGGTTCAGCGCGCCGGCCGGCGAAGGTCCAGGGCCCCCACCGTCACCAGGTCCCAGTACGACACCGCGTCGGGCTCGGCGGTCAGCTGCAGGAAGCTCTGCGCGGTCTGCACCAGCTGGACACTGGCGTAGCCGGGAAGCGCCAGAGGATGGGCCTGCCCCATCACGCCGCCGAAATAGCTGCGCACGATCAGTCCCGGTTCCGCCCACGGAAGCGCCCGCATGTTCTCGACGTAGCGCCGGAAGGTGCCCTGGCGGAAGATGTAGAACTCCACGTTGGAGGTATAGAACACGCCCACCTTGAGGCCCCGACCGGCGAGTTCGCGACCGATACCCTGCAGGGCCCGCTGGCCCCCGAAGTCGCCGACCACGGGGATCACCCGCCCCCGCCGCTGGAGGTCGCGGAGGAACTCGTAGTCCTCCTCCCGCGCCAGGAAGCTCGCCACCTGGCCGCTCAGGTCGCGCTCCAGGTAAAGCTGTCGAATCGTCGGGTAGTAGGAGCGCGGACCGCGCCCGTAGCTGGTGAACCGAAGGTCGAGTCCGGCCCGGCGGAACTCGTCGTGAAACCGGCGCAGCGTGGCCAGGTCGGACGGCGCGAGCGTCAGCCCGTAGTTCCGGATCCGCTGGACCAGCGCGGCATGGGCCCCGGCATGCGACGCCGTGTCGGGCGGGGTGGAATCCACCCAGGCGAGCAGGTCGGCGAGCGGCCGGGCCCGCCAGGCGGCCGGCCGAGTCGGCGGGGCCCGGCCAAACAGGAGGCCCAGAAACTCCACCCGGGTGCGCGCGGTTTCGAAGATCGACTTGAAGAGGAGGTGAAGCAGCTGGTTGTCGCGCCGGAGGTCGATGATGAACGCGAGCGACGGACGCCCGGCGGTGATGTAGCTGAAGTTCTGGTCTGGCCCGACGCCGAGATAGGCCTGACCCCGCACGGCCAGGGTGCGGAGCGCCCCCGCCACGTGCAGGTACGACGCCTCGTTGGAGATCAGGTTGTCGGTGTCGAAGTACCCACCCGGCTCGGACAGCTGCTCCACCAGCCGGGCGAACGGAATCGAGTCCTGGGCAGCGGCCGCCGGCGGGGCCGCGCCCTGCAGGGCGAGGAGCAGCGCGAGCATGGGCGGATGGTAGCCCCCGCAGCGCCCGCTCGCTACTCCTTGGCGCGGTCGATGTAGGCGCCGGTCTCGGGGTTGACCCGGATTCTCTCGCCGGTCTGAATGAACTCGGGCACGTTGACGGTGATGCCGTTGTTGAGCAGCGCCGGCTTGCTGGAGGCGGTCTTGGTGGCCGTCTTCATCACCGGCGCCGTTTCCACCACCTCGAACACCAGGGCGTTCGGCAACTGGATCCCGATCGGCCGCCCGTCGTAGAACTCGGCCATGAGACGCATCCCCTCGGTGATCCACTTCGCGCTCTCACCCAGGTCGTCCTCGCGGATCTCCAGCTGATCGAAGTTCTCCGCGTTCATGAAGTGATAGGTGTCGCCCGCCTTGTACATGAAATCGAGTTCGTGCGTCTCGAGCGGCGCCACCTCCACCGTATCGGTGGCCCGGAACCGGTGCTCGAACTGGACCCCGGTCCGGAGCTTCCGGAGCTTGGCCTGTACCAGGGCGCGGAGGTTGCCCGGAGTGTGATGGTGGAACTCGAGCACCCGGCAGGGTTCGCCGTTGAAGAGAATCGCCATGCCCCGTCGGATGTCGCTCGCGATGATACCCATACCTGCACACCTGCGCTGGGGTTGTCCGGACGAGCCGTGACCGTCCGGGGAAAAACAGCCTGGAAATATATCCCCGAACGGCCCGGTCTGCGAACCGCCGGGCCGCCCGGTCGACGTCGGGCACGCCCACGGGTCGGCCTGCGCGGGCCCCGCAGCCGGGACCCGGTCCCCGCCCCTTCCGGACCGCTTGACGGTGGTGCTCGGACCCCGGACTTTTGGGCGATGCCTGCAACCAGGGTCTGTCCATCCTGCACCACTCCGCTGCCTGACCAGGCGGCGTTCTGCTTCATGTGCGGGACCGCCACCCCGCAGGGAATCAACCAGATCACTGGCGAGATGCTCGCCGCCACCGGCGAGCCGATGGCATCGCGCGAGCTGGCCCGGCTCCAGAAGGCCCTGGGGTCGAGCTACGTCCTGGGCGAGATGATCGGTCGGGGCGGGTTTGCCGATGTGTTCGTGATCCACGATCAGCGGCTGAAGCGCGACCTGGCGCTCAAGGCGCTCCGCACCGAGCTCACCTTCTCCGATCAGCTGATGGCCCGGTTCCGCCGCGAGGCCGAGACCGTCGCCGCCCTCCGGCACCCGCACATCGTCCCGATCTACGACATCGGCGAGGCGGAGGGCGTGATGTACATCATCATGCCGCTGATCCAGGGAGAGAGCCTTCGCAGCCTGCTGGCCCGGGAAGGACCCCGGCCACCCCGGGAAGCGCTCCGAATCCTCCGGGAAGCCGCCGACGCCCTGGGCGCTGCCCACGAGGCGGGCGTGGTGCACCGGGACGTGAAGCCCGAGAACATCATGCTCGAGGGCAAGGGACGGCGGGTGCAGCTGATGGACTTCGGGATCGCGAAGGCCCTCGACGCCAGCGAGGGCTCCGGACTCACCAGTACCGGAATCCTGGTCGGCACGCCCCACTACATGAGTCCGGAGCAGGCCTCTGGAGAGCTCAACCTCGACCACCGCAGCGACCAGTACTCGCTGGCCGTGGTGGGCTACCAGATGATCACCGGGGAGCTGCCGTTCGACGGCGAAACCACCCGCGCGGTGCTGTTCCAGCAGATGGTGGGAGTGCCCCGGAGCCTCCGCGACCTGGTGCCTGACGTCCCGGCGAACCTGGCATTCTCGATCGAGCGGGCCCTTTCGAAGGAGCCGGGCTCCCGCTACCCGTCGATGGAGGCGTTCCGGGAGGCGCTGGACGGTCCCGAGACGCTTACCATCGGGCCGTCGGAGCCAGCCAGGGCCGCGACAGCGGGCGACGCGGAAGCGCCCACCGAGGAGCTGCCCGCCGCCCGGAAGCGGCCCGGGTGGCTGCTGCCGCTCGCCGGGGTGGCGGGGGTGATCGCGTTCGCCTCCCTCGGCTATGCTCTGCTCAGCCGGGGCTCCGCCGAGGCCCC
>CAZFSA010000028.1:0-39012 GCA_964521535.1 uncultured Gemmatimonas sp. | reverse complement strand
AAGGGCGTGGCCCCCGCCCCCCGCCCGCTGGCGGGCCGGGCCGGCCGCCTCCTTCTGCCTGCCGCCGCGTGGACCATGGCCATGCTGCTGGTTCTGCCGCACCTTGCGCTGCTCGTGGTCTCGCTGGTGCCTCGCGGCACGTGGACGGTGCAGCCACTGCCCCCGGTGTTCAGCATCGGCAACTATCTCTCGCTCTTTCGGGACCCGGTTCGGCTCGCCCCGATCATCACCAGTACCTGGATGGCGGCGCTGGCAACGGTGGCGGCGCTGGCGCTGGTGCTGGCGGTCGGCGTGCTCGCCGTACGGCGTCGGGTCGTTGTAGGCCGGACCCTCGAGGCGCTGACCGCGCTGCCGTGGGCTGTTCCGGGGACCGTGTTCGCGATTGCCCTCGCCACGGCCTTCAGCGTCCACCTGCCATGGGCCGGCCGCATCATCCTGGTCGGCACCCCCTGGATTCTCCCGCTCGCCTACCTGGTCCGGAACCTGCCCATCACCGGGCGGGCAGTGCTCGCCGGCTTTCGCCAACTGGACCCGTCCCTGGAGGAGAGCGCGGCCTCTCTGGGGGCGGGCCCGTGGCGCGTCGCGCGCCGAGTCACGCTGCCATTGCTTCGCCCGGCGATCGTGGCGGGGGCGAGTCTGGCCTTTGTCACCGCGTTCGGCGACTTCGTCACCTCCATCCTGCTCTACACCTACAACACCCGGCCGATCTCGATCGAGATCCTGAGCAGTCTGCGGCAGTCCGACCTGGGAGTCGCCGCGGCATACGGGGTGCTGCTGATGGCCGTCAGCGGAGCCGTCTTCTACCTCGCGGGAGAGCGCGGGGGGCAGACCGGGTGACCGGACCGGCACTTTCGCGGGGGGAGATGCTGCGGCGGCTGTCGGTCCTGATCGCGGCGTCGGGCATCGACATGCTGGGCTTCGCGATGGTGCTCCCGCTGCTGCCCTTCTACGCGCTCAAGCTCAAGGCGACGCCGGAGATGATCGGCCTGCTCATCGCTTCCTTCTCCATCGCCCAGCTCGCCGCCGCGCCGCTCTGGGGTCGGGTCTCGGACCGCTACGGGCGGCGGCCGGCTCTCCTGGCCGGTCTGCTGGCCTCGGCTGTGGCCTACGTGGTGTTCGCGTTCGCCAACTCGATCTGGCTGCTGCTGGCGGCGCGGCTGATCCAGGGCGCAGGCGGCGGCACCACCGGGGTGGCGCAGGCCTATGTGGCGGACTCGATCGGGCCCAGGGACCGGGCCCAGGCGCTGGGCTGGCTGTCGGCCGCCACCTCGCTGGGCGTCATGCTCGGTCCCGTGGTGGGCTCGCTCGCTTCCGGCCTGGGCGCTTCGGCGCCCGGATTGATTGCGGCCACGCTCTGTCTGGCGAACAGTGCGTTCGCCTGGCGCTGGCTCCCGGAATCGCACCGACCGGCGGCCCGGACCCGCGTGCCGGTGCTGCATGCCATGGGCCGGGTGGTCCGCCAGCCCGGCAGCTCGGTCCCGCGGCTGATCTGGATCTACGGCGCCGGGATGCTCGGGTTCACGTCGATGACGGCCGTATTCGCCCTCTTTCTGGAGGGCCGGTTCGGCGTCACCGAACGCACCATCGGTTACTACTTCTTCTATGTGGGCGTGCTCTCGCTCCTGATGCGGTCCCTGCTGCTCGGGCCCGTCATCCGCCGGCTCGGCGAGCGGGGAGCGATGCGAACCGGGACCGTGCTCCTGGGCCTCGGACTGCTGGCGTATCCCTCGGCCACCAGCCTTGGGCTCCTCGCGGCGATCATGCCGCTGGTTCCGATCGGCACCGCCCTCCTGTTCCCTGCCACGACCGCGCTGGTGTCCCACCTGACCGATCCCTCGGAACTCGGGACCACCATGGGTGTGGCCCAGACCTTCGCCGGGCTGGCCCGGGTGGCCGCCCCGCTGCTGGCGACCTCCGCCTTCCAGCGATTCGGGGATGCAACGCCTTTTTACGGGGCGGCGGGGATCGTGGCGATCGTGGGCGTGTTGGCCTTCCGGTTGCCCGACCCAGCCGCGCCGCGGGCGCCTGGCGAGCGGGGTTAATTTTCGGCATGCTGCCCGCCAGTCCCGCCGCCATTGCCGACGCCACCTGGGCCGACCTGGAGCCCGCGTTCGACGAACTGGAGAGCGCTCCGCTCGACGCGGCGACCGCCGAGGGCTGGTTGGCCCGCTGGTCGGCGTTCGAGGAGGTCCTGAGCGAAGCGATCTCGAGCGCGATGATCGCCTATACCTGCGATACGGCTGATGCCGCCAAGGAGGCGGCGCATCGCCGATTCTCCATCGAGGTCGCGCCCAGGGCCGAGGAGCGTGGAGTTCGCCTCGCGCGGCGACTGGTGGCCCTGGGATATGACCGACCCGGCCTGGAGCAGGTGATCGCCCGCTTCCGCCGGGCGATCGAGGTGTTCCGGGCGGAGAACGTCCCCCTCCTGGCGGAGTTGGAGGAAACCGCGACCGAATACCAGGGGGTAACGGGCGGCCTGCTGGCGGAGTGGGAGGGAGAGCGGCGGCCGGTCCCGCAGCTCGGCCCGTTTCTCCAGAGTCCTGACCGGGCCGTGCGGGAACGGGCATTCCGCGCCGCCACCGCCCCGTACCTCGACGTGCGGGACCGGCTGGCGGCGATCTTCGATCGGCAGTTTGCTCTGCGGCAGCGGGTGGCGGCGCAGGCCGGGTTCGACGACTTCCAGGCCTACTCGTTCGCCGCCAAGTGCCGGTTCGACTACGGTCCCGCCGACTGCGCCCGCCTCCACGACGCGGTGGAGGAGGTCGTGGTGCCCGCCGTGGAGCGGATGCACCGGATCCGGGCCGAACGCCTCGGCTTGTCCCGGCTCCGGCCCTGGGATCTCGCGGTGACCCTCTACCGGGACCAGCCGATCCGCCCGTTCACCACGGGGGCCGAGCTGGCCGAGAAGACCCGGCGGTTGCTGGCCCGCCTCGACCCCGTGCTCGAGGAACAGTTCGCCATCATGATGGCGGAAGGGCTGCTCGACCTGGACAGCCGGAAGAACAAGGCCCCCGGCGGGTATTGCGACACCCTCCACTTCCGGGGGCGGCCGTTCATCTTCATGAATGCGGCTGGCGTGCTGGATGACGTCATGACGCTGTTGCACGAGGCTGGCCACGCGTTCCACGCCTTCGCCTCCCACGCCCAGCCTCTGATCTGGCAGCGGCACCCGACGGCCGAGGCGGCGGAACTGGCCTCGATGTCGATGGAGCTGCTGGCGAGCCCCCTGCTGGACGCCCCGGACACGTTCCTGGCTCCGCGCGACGCAGCCATCGCCCGGCTCGAGCACCTGGAGGACGTGCTGGTGACCCTCTGCCATGTGGCGTCCATCGACGCCTATCAGAGCTGGCTCTACACGAAGGGTCGGGACGCGGATGCCGGGGGGCGCGACGAGGCCTGGCTTGCCATCCGGAGCCGGTTCGAGCGCACGGTGGACTGGACCGGGCTGCGCGACGAGCGAGTGGCTCGCTGGTACCGGCAGCTGCACATCTTCCTCTACCCCTTCTACTACATCGAATACGGGATCGCTCAGCTGGGCGCCCTTCAGGTCTGGCAGAACCACCGGCGCTCGCCGGCCGATGCCCTGGAACGGTATCGTCGCTTCCTCTCGCTCGGGGCGACCGTGAGTCTGCCGGATCTCTATCGGGAGGCCGGCGCCGAGCTGGTGTTCGATGCGCCGCGGCTGCGCGGCCTGGTCACGGCCGTGGAGGAGGAGCTGGACCGGCTCCGGGGCCAGCTGGCATGAGCCCCGAAGGGGAGCGTGGCCCTGGTTGCCGCCGGAGGCGTCCGGGGCGAGATTAGGGGCGCGTCGGCCCGGGCCGGTGCGTCCCGAACCCCAACGAGGCATCCTGGATGGCCAAGGAAGAAGGGATCGAGATGGAAGGGGTGGTGCAGGAGGTTCTGCCCGACCGCAACTACCGCGTGCTGCTCGATAACGGTCACACCATCCTGGCCTACGCCGCCGGCAAGATGAGCAAGTTCAAGATCCGGGTCCTCGAGGGTGACCGGGTGAGCGTCGTCCTGTCTCCCTACGATCTGACCCGCGGTCGGGTGATCTACCGCCACAAGTAGCGGGTGCCGGCGCGACGACGGGCCGCCCCCGGCGAGGGGACGGCCCGTCGTGCTGTTGCGGGGCCGACCGAAAGCGCCCTACTTCCCCAGCTTGATCACGTTCTCGGCCGCGGGGCCCTTGGCACCCATTACCATGTCGAACTCCACCTTCTCGCCTTCCGACAGGCTCCGGAAGCCGTCGGCCTTGATGGACGAGTGGTGGACGAAGCAGTCCTTCTCGCCGTTCTCCGGGGTGATGAAGCCGAACCCCTTCGCGTCGTTGAACCACTTCACGGTGCCAGTAATTCGAGCCATTACGCCTAACTCCTCGTTGTGGGACCAGCGACCGGGGCGGTCGGCCTGCGTAGGACGCGCCTCTGGCCTCTTCAGGAACGCGAGCCCGTCTCGCGCCATGAAAGCACACCTGACCCCCGGCAGCACTGCCGCGGGTCAGTCGATCAACTCGACTTCAGCCTGACGTTGGTTGGGTACCAAGAAAAGCCCCGCAAACTCGCGCCGACAATCTGGGAACCGGCGGCCCACCTGTCAAGAGTCCGGTCGGCCGCGCAGGGCGCCCAGCCGGTGGGCGAGCACCCGGAGCCAGGCTGTCCGCCGGGCGGCCCGGCTGTCCCGTCGGTAGGCCCGGTTGAGGGCGGTGAGGAACTCGGTCGCCGTGGGATACCGGGCGTTTGGATCGGGTTTGAGGGCCTGCCGGAGCACCTTGGCCACTTCGGGGCCGAGGTCGGGCCGCGCCTCCCGAAGATGGGGGAACTGCTCCGTGGTCTGGCGGAGCAGAATCGCTTCCGGCGTGGCGCCGGAAAACGGCGGATAGCCCAGGAGCGCAAACACGGCCACCGCGGCGAGGCTGAAGAGATCGGACCGACCGTCGACCCGTTCGCCGGAGAGTTGCTCGGGACTGGCGAACTGGGGAGTGCCGCTCCGGCTGGTGGCGCCGCCAAACCGGCCCTGGCCAGCCAGGGCGAGCGCCAGGCCGAAGTCCGTGATGCGGAGGCTGCCGCCCCGGGCCAGCAGCAGGTTTTCAGGCTTGATGTCCCGGTGGACCAGGCCCAGGGCGTGGGCATGGGCCAGGGCGGAGAGCGCCTCCCGGAGCAGCCGGACCACCCGATCGACCGCCAGTGGGCCGCCTCGTTCGACGGCTTGCGCGAGATTGGGTCCCTCCACCAGCTCCATGGTGTACCACACCAGGCCCGCCCGCCCACCGATTTCGTAGATATCCACGATATTGGGATGCATCACCCGCGCGGCGAGCTGGGCCTCCCGCCGGAACCGCTCCACGCCCGCGGGGTCGTCGGTGAGGCTGGGATGAAGCACCTTGAGCGCCACCATCCGCTCCAGCGACAGGTCCCGGACCCGGTACACCCGGCCGAATCCCCCGGAGCCGATCTCGGAGAGGAGTTCATAGTCGTCCCCCAGGGCCCGTCGGAGCCGCTTCTCCCAGGCGCGTGCGTCCTGGCCCGAAGGCCCCGCCGGCGTGGCGTCGAGCGTCGGCACCGTGGTGTAGGCCCCCGCGTCCGATGCGAAATCCTCGAGCATTTCTGACGCGGTGAGGTACCGCTCGCCCGGCACCGGACGGAGCGCTCGGAGGATGACCCGCTCCAAGGCCCGGGGGCAGGCCGCCCGGAGTTGACTCGGCGCCACGATCGCGGCGGGGTCGGCGGCCGGCTCGCTTCCGGTCACGGCATAGTAGAGCACAGCCCCGGCCGCGTAGATGTCGCCGGCCGAGTCGCCGACGGCCCCGTCACGAATTTCGGGCGCCATGTAGGCGAGGCCGGTGGGCTGTTCGCCGGGAGGGACCGCCGGCAGGGTATAGCTCGAGAACCGAAGGTCGGTGATCGTTCCCCGGCCGGTCCCGCCGACCAGCAGCGACGTCGGAACCACGCGACGGACCCAGATCCCCCGGGCGTGGGCGTGCTCCAGCGCCCGGAGCAGGTCGCGGGCCAGGACGTGCACCTGGGGAATCGGTCTCGGTCCCCGCTGGTTGGCCTCGGCCAGGCCCTCCGCCTCGATCCAGTTGCCGATCCGGAACGCCATCTCGTCGATGATCCCGGCGTCGTAGACGTGCCGGATGGCAGGATGGTCGAGCTGCCCCAGGGCCTCCGCCTCGCGGAGGAACCAGGCCCGGAGCGCCTCGCTGGAGTAGAAGTTGACCCGGATGCTGACCCGGCGACTCAGCAGGCGGTCCCGGCCGACGAAGAGCACGCGCTCGGCCGAAGCCGCCACGAGCCGTTCAAGACCGTACCGCTGGCCGAGCCGCCGTTCGGTCTCCCGGAACAGTTCGGCGGGGCTTCCGGCGATCACATCTCCTCGGCCATCACCATCGCGTTTCCTCCCCGTCGCTTCGCCGCGTACAGGGCCGCGTCGGCGGCCGCCACCACGGCGCTCGGCGTCCGTCCGTCCCGGGGCGCTTCCGCCACCCCAAAGCTCATCGAGCCGAGCCCGAACTCGGGATGCTCGCGGATCAGCGCCTCGAAGGCGGCACGGACCCGTTCGATGAAGCCCATGGCCTCCTGCGGACTGGTCACCGGCAGGAGCACGAGGAACTCGTCGCCCCCCAACCGGCCGATGGCGTCGAGCGCCCGAACCTCCCGTTCGAGCAGCTGGCTCACGAGGATCAGGTACCGGTCGCCGGCGGCGTGCCCGAGGGTGTCGTTGATCAGTTTGAACCGGTCAAGGTCGAGGAGGACGACCGTGGTCCGGATCTGATGGCGCACGCTGCGGGAGATCTCGGCCTCGAGGCGCTCCTCGATCGCCCGGCGATTGAGCAGTCCGGTGAGCTGGTCGGTGCTGGCGGCGTTCTGGAGCCGCTCGATCAGCTCGGCGTTCTTGACCGCGATCGCACCAGCGAAGGCCAGGGTCGCGGCCAGGTCGCGCTCGGCCGATCCGTAGGGGCGGCCGTTCAGGCGGCTGCCAAGCAGTACCACCCCCACCCGGTCGCCGCCGACGTCGAGTGGTACCAGCAACTCGGTGTCCGCGGGCACCAACGCCGCGAGGCCAACCTCCCTCGGGTCGGCGCTTCCACTGCCGAGCGGCAGCGCGGCCTCCAACTGCTCCTGGCCGATACTCTCCGGCGCCCGCTCCCGGTCCAACGAGCGAAGTGAGCGGGGCACGAACGCCGTGCCGGATGGACGGTAGAGGCAGGCCCACCAGGAGAAGAACACCTCGGCCATGAAGTCGAGCACCAGGTGTTCGGTCTCCCCGGTCGAATGGGCCGAACTGAGCAGACGGGCGACCTGGCGCAGGGCTCGCAGCTGGAACAGCGCGTCATCCAGCGCCGCCTGGCGGTCCAGCAGGACTGCTCGAAGGTCCATCACCAGGGCCAGTCCGAAGGCCAGGGGCATGGCCAGCGGCCGAAGGGCCGGCTCGACCGAGCGCTCGGCCCAGACGACGATCTCGGTGTTCCCGCAGCGTAGGCGGCCGACCTCCACCCCCGCCGTCAGGCCGGGCTCTGGTCCGGCAGCGAACTCGGTGGCGTCATCGCTCCGGACCAGGAGACGGACGTTGTCCGTGCCGAGCCGGTCACAGAGTTCACGGCGGCATCGTTCGAGCAGCTCGGCCTCGCTGCGCGAGCGGCGGCAGGCCTGGGCGAACGCGCCGGGCAGGCCGGATGCGGCTTGGGTGGCAGATTGCTCCACGGGCGTGGCCAAATGTAGATGGATCAAGAGCAGGTGTGAACGGCGCCCAACATTCGGCGTCGCATCGCGTTTCCGGGCGTCCGCCAGGGCGTGAGCTGCGCGCGCAGCAGGGGCCGTGCCACGGGCGCCGTCGCGACGAACGGCCGCTCCGAGGACTCGCGAGTTAGCGGCCAGGTGCCGGAAGGACCCGGTTCAGCTCGGCCGCCAACTGCTGCACTTCGCTGAGCAGCGCCGGCCGGCTCCAGGTCGGATGACGTCGGAGGGCCTCGGCCAAGGCACCAAGCCACCAGCGGGTTTCGCCGGGGTCCGGAGCACCGGCCGCCTGAAGGTACTCCACCCCCAGGCGCCGAATCGAGACCAGTGACGAGCCCATCCGGTAGAGCTCGTCGGCGGCCACGACGTCCACCGCTCGTGGAGTGGCGACAGCCAGTCGGGTGAGATACTCGAATCGGCATGCCTTCCAGGTTCGGGTTCGGCCGAGGACATCGAAGCGTGGCTCGGCCGCGGCGGCCACCGCGGACGCGACCGTGTCCCCGAACTTGGCGGCGATGTCCGAGGCGACCGTCCGTTGGCGCTCCAGGGGGCAGGCGTCGACCAGCTGCTTCAGCACCCCCGCGGCGATTGTCGACTCGTCGCACCCGAAGCGAGCGAGGATCACGGCCACGTTCGAGGCCCGAATCAGCCATGATTGCCCGTCATAGCGGGAAACCGGCTCCGGGAAGTGCTTCACCGTGAACGCCAGCGCGTGGTGAATCCGGTCGGAGTAGCCGTGGAGCATCGGGAGGCCCTATCGCAGGCCCAGCATCTTATGGGTCTGGAGCGACAATCGCCACTCCGGGTGCTCGAGGCAGTAGGCGATCGCCGCGGCCGTGGCGGCAGCAAGGTCGGGGCCGTCCATGGGCTGGAGCAGCAGATGCCGGAAGCCGAGGTGCTGGAATCTCTCCGGTGGGGCGCCGTCTTGGGGGTAGATCAGCTTCAGCTCATCGCCCTGGGTGACCACCAGCGGTGCCCCGGCCTTCGGGCTCACGCACACCCAGTCAAGCTCCGCAGGGAGGGGCAGGGTACCGTTGGTTTCGACCGCGACCTCGAGGCCCCGCTGGTGCAGGGCCTCGATCAGCCCGGCGTCGAGCTGCAGCAGGGGCTCGCCGCCGGTACAGACCACGTACGGGCGGGCCGGCGGTTCCGCGCCCGCGGGCCACGCGGCTCGCACCGCTGCGGCCAGGTCGCCCGCGGTAGGGTACCGCCCGCCACCGGGCCCGTCCGTGCCCACAAAATCGGTGTCGCAAAACCGGCACACGGCACCGGCCCGGTCGGCCTCCCGGCCCGACCAGAGATTGCACCCGGCGAATCGCAGGAACACCGCCGGGCGGCCGGCGCGGGTGCCCTCGCCCTGCAGGGTGTAGTACAGTTCCTTGACCGCGTAGCTCAAGGCTCCCACCCGGTACGGCCGGCCACCCCGCCCGACCGGTAGCGGCCGGGATCGGAGACTCCGGCGGCCTGGAAGCCGGCGAGCCGGATGCGGCAGGCGTCGCAGCGGCCGCAGGCGCCGCCATCGGGTCCCGGGTCGTAGCAACTGGTCGTCAGCGCGTAGTCGACCCCGAGGGCGATCCCACGGCGAATGATCTCGGCCTTGGACAAGGCGATCAGCGGGGCGTGGATCGTGAGTCGGCGTCCCTCCTCGGTGGCGGCGCGGGTGCCGAGATTGGCCATCGTCTCGAAGGCGGCGATATACTCTGGCCGGCAATCGGGGTATCCGCTGTAGTCGACCGCGTTGACGCCGATGAAAATGTCCGCTGCTCCGATGGTTTCCGCCATCGCGAGGGCGTAGGCCAGGAAGATCGTGTTCCGGGCGGGCACGTAGGTGACCGGCACCCCCATCGAGATCTCGGCTTCGGAGCGGTCCTTCGGCACCGGCAGGTCCGAGGTCAGGGCTGAGCCCCCGAAAACTCCCAGATCGATCTCCACCACTTGGTGGCGTACCGCTCCGAAGAACCGCGCCACCGCCTGCGCGGATTCCAGCTCGACCGCGTGTCGCTGGCCGTAGCGGAACGAGAGGGCGTGCACCGCGAAGCCCTGGGCCCGGGCAATCGCCAGCGTGGTGGCCGAGTCGAGCCCCCCGCTCAGCAGCACCACCGCCGGCCGGGTCACGGCGCCCCCCTTCCCAGGATGTGCCGGAGCGCAGGCTCGAGTTCGCTCTGACGGAAGTCAAACCCCGAGGCGACCAGTGCTGCCGGTCGGACCCGGGTGCTTCCCAGCAGCGCCTCATCCGCCAGTTGGCCGAAGAGCAGCCGGAGCGCCGACGACGGGACCGGGAGCATGGCCGGCCGGCGGAGAACCCGTCCCATCACCGCGCTGAAGTCGCGATTGGTGAGCGGGGTGGGGGCCACCACATTGACAGGCCCGCTCAGCGTATCCGTTGCCAGGGCGTGGACCACGGCGCCGGCGGCGTCGTCGATGCCGATCCAGCTCATCCACTGCCGGCCGTGGCCAAGCGGCCCCCCGACGCCAAGCAGGAACGGGAGGAGCATTCGCTCCAGCGCCCCGCCGGCCGGGGTGAGCACCAGGCCGAACCGGGCCAATACCGTTCGAATTCCGGCGGCGCGGGCGGGCGCCGTCGCCTCCTCCCAGGCCTGACCGACCTCGGGGAGGAAGCCGCGGCCTGGAGGGGCTGTCTCGGTGAGCACTTCGTCGCCCCGGTCGCCGTAGACCCCGATGGCGGAGGCCGATACCAGGATCCGCGGTCGCGGAACGGCGCGGGCCGCGGCGTCGGCGATCAGGCGCGTCCCCTCGACCCTGCTCCGCCGGATCCGGTCCCGCCGTACCGCCGTCCACCGGCCCCCGGCGATGTTCTCCCCGGCCAGGTGAACGACGGCGTCGACTCCGGCGAGGGCGCCGGGGTCGAGACGGCCGGCCTTCGGGTCCCAGGGGATCTCCCCCG
This sequence comes from uncultured Gemmatimonas sp., assembly GCA_964521535.1. GTDB lineage: Bacteria > Gemmatimonadota > Gemmatimonadetes > Gemmatimonadales > GWC2-71-9 > SHZU01. The sequence goes on along the minus strand of CAZFSA010000028.1, from coordinate 28,371 downwards.
GGTTCGGTCGACGGCGGACCAGCGGCCGAACCTCATGGCCCCCAGTGCTCAGCATCGCCGTCAGCACCGACCCGATCAGCCCGTAGGCTCCGCTGACCGCGACGACCAGGCGCGGGCCGCGGTAACGGGCGTGGAGGGCCAGGTCTCCGACAGTAATCCGATGTCGGTAGCGGAGCAGGCGGAGCAGCCGACGGCGGACGAACGGGTCGGCCACCTCGCCGACCGGTCCCCCGGGCAGCTCGACCTCCACCCGGTCGACCAACTCGGACCCACCCGGAGTCGGCTCGAACCGATGGGCGTGACGCCACCGGGCGAAGGGCCCTTCCTCCTGGACATCGACGAATCCGCGGCCGGGGGTGACGTCCTCGTGCCGGGCGATCCACCGGAACCGGGCCGGTCCGGCGTGCACCTCCAGGTGTACCCGGCTGCCCTCAGCGATCCCGGGGTGCGGCTCCAGCAGCCGAATGCGCTCCCACGGCGGGGTGAGTCGCTGAACTGCCCCAGGACGGGCATGCCAGGCCCACGCCTCGTCGGCCGGGACCGACAGCTGGCTCCGATGCTCGACGATCACAGGCCCTCGGCTGCCGGTGCCGGATCCGGGTCGGGGTCGATTGGCGACCTCATGACGGAAAGGTAGCTGGTCCCGGCGGCCGGGCGGTCGCCCCGGGCTTACTTCGACCATCCCGCCACCTTAGAATTCCCCGCCTTCACGGGTCGCCGGAGGCCCCCATCTCTACGCCCACCTCCTGGTCCACCAGGGATTCCGAGAAGCTCTACAACATGCCCGGCTGGGGCCGCGGCATCTTCCGGATCAACGCCGAGGGGCACGTCACGGTGCACCCCGACGGCAAGCCGGGCAATGGTCTCGACCTCTATCGCCTGGCGCTGGACCTGAACGCCCAGGGGATGCAGCTGCCCCTTCTGGTCCGGTTCTCCGACATTCTCAAAGCCCGGATCGACCTGCTGGCGTCGGAGTTCGGCCGGGCGATCGAGGAGTTCCGGTACGATGGGACGTATACCGCGGTGTATCCGATCAAGGTCAATCAGCAGCGCCACGTCGTCGAGGAGATCGTCGAGTATGGCGGCCCGCACGGGGTCGGCCTCGAGTGCGGCAGCAAGGCGGAGCTCCAAGCGGTGCTCGGTCTCACCAGCCGGACCGACCATCTGATCGTCTGCAACGGGTACAAGGACGAGGAGTTCCTCCGCTTTGCCCTGATCGCCCAGCGGCTGGGGCACCAGGTGTTCATCGTGATCGAGCAGCTCGCGGAGCTCGACCTGGCCCTCCAGGTGGCATCTGATCTCGGGGTCGCGCCCACGCTGGGGGCCCGGATCAAGCTGTCGACCGAGGGGCGGGGCCGGTGGGCCAAGAGCGGGGGCGAGCATTCCAAGTTCGGCCTGAGCGCGCCCCAGCTTCTCCGGTTGCTCGAGCGACTCGATACCCTGGGCCGGCGGGAAGCGCTCAAGCTCCTGCATTTCCATCTCGGCAGCCAGATCACCGACATTCGGTACATCAAGGCGGCGCTGGAGGAGATCGGCCGGTTTTACGTGGAGATCCGGGAGCTCGGCTTCGACCTGACCCACGTGGATGTGGGCGGCGGGCTGGGGGTCGACTACGAGGGATCACGCACCACCCGTCCGGCCAGCATGAACTACTCCGTCCATGAGTACGCCAACGACGTGGTGTACGTGCTGGGTACGCTCTGCCGGGAGCAGGGGGTTCCGATGCCTCACCTCATCTCCGAATCCGGTCGGGCCCTGACCGCCCATCATGCGCTCCTGCTGATCAACGTGAACGACGTCGACGCCCAGACCGAGGCGGTGGTGCCGCCCCGGCGGCCGGATGCGCACCGGGTGCTGGTGGAGTTGCACGAGAACCTGGAGAGCTTGGCGCTGGATCGGATCGACGAGGTCTTCCATGACGCCGTGCTGGCCAAGGAGCGGGCGCGCGAGCTCTTCGCCAGCGACGCGATCAATCTGCGGGAACTGGCCGAGATCGAGGAGCTGTACCTGGCGACGATGAACGCCCTGGCGCGGCTCATCGGCGACGACCGGGCGGCGCATCCCGAGATCTGGAATCACCTCGAGGCGGTGCTGGTCGATCGCTACTTCTGCAACTTCTCGGTCTTCCAGTCGCTTCCGGACAACTGGGCGATCGACCAGCTCTTCCCGATCATGCCGATTCACCGTCTCGACGAGGAGCCCACCCGGCGGGGAACCCTCCAGGACATGACCTGCGACTCCGACGGGGTCATCGATCGGTTCGCCGGGGGGCGGAAGGGCAAGCCCAGCCTGGAACTGCACCCCTACCGGCCCGGCGAGCCCTATATCCTCGGCATCTTCCTGACCGGCGCCTACCAGGAGATCCTCGGCGACCTCCACAACCTCTTCGGCGACACCAACGCCGTGCACATCAAGCTGACCGAGGGTGGGGGCTACGAAGTGAGCGACCTGGTGCACGGAGACACGGTCACCGAGGTCCTGAACTACGTGCAGTTCCACGCCGGTGATCTGCTGGCCACCTTCCGCCGGAAGGTGGCAGCGGCTCCCGGCCTATCCCGCGCCGAGGCCAACGCCTACATCGCCGATTATGTCGCCGGCCTGGAGGGATATACCTACCTCGAGGGGGACATTCCCGCGGAGCAGCCGGTCGGCGGCGCCTGAGGCGACCCGGCCGGCCCTCACCGCCGGTCCAGCGGGACGAAGTCGCGGATCTCCGGGCCGGTGTAGATCTGCCGCGGTCGGGCGATCTTCTGGTCCTTGTCGCCCAGCAGTTCCTCCCACTGCGCCAGCCACCCCGGCAGCCGCCCTACCGCGAACAGCACGGTGAAGTAGTCCGTGGGATAGCCCATGGCCTGATAGATCAGCCCGGAATAGAAATCGACGTTGGGGTAGAGCTTGCGTGAAATGAAGTAGTCGTCCTCCAGCGCAATCCGCTCCAGCTCCAGCGCGATCTCGAGCTTCGGGTTGAGCCCGGTCTGGGCGAAGACGGCGTCCGCGGTCTGCTTGATGAGCTTCGCCCGGGGGTCGTACGACTTGTACACCCGGTGGCCGAACCCCATCAGGCGGCCCTCGCCCCGCTTCACCCGTTCGATGAACCCGGGAATGTTGCGCTTGTCCCCGATCTCGTCGAGCATCACCAGAACGGCCTCGTTGGCGCCGCCGTGCAGGGGTCCGTAGAGGGCGGCAATGCCGGCCGATACCGCCGAAAACGGGTCCACGTGCGACGAGCCCACCGATCGCACCGCACTGGTGGAGCAGTTCTGCTCGTGGTCGGCGTGAAGGATCAGGAGAATCTCGAGGGCGCGTTGCAGAATCCGGTTCGGCTCGTGGCGACCCCCGATCGAGAACGTCATGTTCACGAAGTTCCCGATATAGTCGAGGTCGTTCCGGGGGAACTCGTAGGGCAGGCCCCGCGAATGGCGGAAGATGAAGGCGGCGATCGTGGGCAGCTTGGCCAGCAGGCGCACCCGCTGGATGTAACGACTGGCCGGGTCGCCGATGTTCTTCGCATCGGGATAGAAGGTCGACAGCGCTCCCACCACCCCCAGCAACATGCCCATCGGGTGGGCGTCGTAGCGGAAGCCCTCCAGGAACTTGATGATGTTGGTGTGGACGTAGGTATGGTACCGGATATCGGTGGTCCACCGCTCGAGCTGTTCCCGGTTGGGCAGTTCACCTTCGGCCAGGAGATACGCCACCTCCAGGAAGCTGGCCTGCTCGGCCAGCTGCTCGATCGGATAGCCCCGGTACCGAAGAATGCCCCGGTCGCCGTCGATGTAGGTGATGGCGCTCCGGCACGCCGCCGTGTTCATGAAGGCGGGGTCGTACGTCATCAGGCCGAAGTCGTCCGGATCGGTACGGATCTGCCGGAGGTCGGTTGCCCGGATGGTGCCGTCGGTAATCGGCAGCTCGTAGGTCCGGCCGGTCCGATTGTCGGTGATGGAGAGCGTGTGCTTGGCCACGCGGCGCCTTCCTTCCAGTCGGCGAGTCACGGTGCCCGGGGCCCGCCCTGGACCCCGGCGCTGCTCAAAATAGTCGCCCCGCGAAGGTCGCGGATACCCTGCCGGCCCGTGTTCCTGGCGGGCGGTTCCCCCCTGCACGGATCTTGCTCCCCCGGACTCGCCCGGGCCCCCCGCCCGGGCCGTGGACCTGGCCGCCCAGGTCACGTATCATGCGGCCCGGGGTGGCCCGAAGACGCTGCGAGGGGAGCTTGATGCACATTCAGCCAACCTGGGCGACTGCGGCGTTGCTTCTCGCCGTCTGGGGCTGCAAGTCGGAGGTCATCACCCCCGCCATCCCGGCTGCGCTGGCGATCGTCGCCGAGCCGTCGGCCGACGCCCGGAGCGGGATCCCGTTTCCGGCTCAGCCGGCTGTGGAGCTCAGGGACGCCTTGGGGGGGGTCGTCAACACCCGGGGCCTGCTGGTGACGGCCGGGGTGGCGACCGGCGGAGGGACCCTCACCGGGACTACCTCCGCTCGGACTGACGACCAGGGTCGGGCCGTCTTTACGGACCTGGGCATCGAGGGACTGGTCGGGGTCCGGACCCTGCGGTTCAGCGCCCCGGGGCTCACCCCCGCGCTGTCCCGGTCGATCAACCTTGCTGCCGGCCTGCCGGCGACGCTGGCGCCGGCCGCGGGCAACAACCAGACGGCTCCAGCCGGGACGGCAGTCCCGATCGCGCCAGCGGTTCGGATCCAGGACGCCGCCGGCAACCCGGTGCCCGACGTGATGGTGCTCTTCTCCGTGACGTCCGGCGGCGGTTCGGTGACGGGACCCTCGGTGGCCTCGGGTGCGGACGGTATGGCCCGGGTTGGCGGGTGGACGCTGGGACCGCAGGTGGGCCCCAACAGCCTCACAGCCGCGGCAGGATCGCTCTCGCAGGTCTTCACCGCCACCGGGATCGTCGGCCCGGCCGCCAGGATCGAGATCCAGGCCGGTGACGCCCAGACCGCCGTGATCGGCTTCCCGGTGGCCGTGCCACCGGCCGTGAAGGTTACGGACGCCTTCGGCAACCCGATCAGCGGCGTAACCGTAACCTTCACCGTGGCCTCCGGCGGCGGGCTGGTAACTGGGGCCACACCAGTCACGGATGCCACGGGCGTGGCCCGCGTCGGCAGCTGGGTGCTGGGCTTCGTTCCTGGAGGACAGTCGCTCAGCGTCACCCGGGCGGGCGTTCCGCCGGCACTGGTCGCGGCGATTGCCACCGATTTCCCCATCGGCATGGTGGCGGCCGGCGGGTTCTCGACCTGTGCACTGAGTCCGGCCGGGAGCGGCTGGTGCTGGGGAGCCAATGGGGCGGGTCAACTGGGCAACGGGACCACGCTTGCGGCCACCTTGCCCACGGCAGTCCAGGGAGGAGGGACATTTCAGACCGTCGCCCTCGGCGCTGGCCACGCCTGTGGCCTGACGCCGGCTGGGGAGGCGCGCTGCTGGGGCACCAACCTCTCGGGCCAGCTGGGTGACGGGACCACGGCGGATCGGTCCATACCCGGGCCGGTCTCGGGCGGACACACCTTCACCCGAATCGCGGTCGGCGACGTTCATACCTGCGCCCTGGATACTGCGGGTCAGGCCTGGTGCTGGGGTAGCAACGCCAACGGGCGCCTGGGTAACGGCACCACCACACCCAGCGCCGCGCCGGTAGCCGTGCAGGGCGGTCATGCCTTCACCCAGCTCTCGGCGGGGGCGGCGCACACCTGCGGTCTCCAGGCCGACGGCCAGCTCTTCTGCTGGGGCTCCAACAACAGCGGCCGCCTGGGCGACGGCACCGCCACCGACCGGTCCACCCCCGTCGCCGTGGTGGTGCCTCCCGGCGCCGCGTCGTTCGCGTCGGTGGCGGCTGGCGGCTTCCATACCTGCGCCCTGGATCTGAACGGCGCGGCGTTCTGCTGGGGGGCCGGGGCGGGAGGCGCTCTCGGCACCGGCAACGCTGCCAATCAGCTGACGGCTGCCCCGGTGGCCGGCGGGCACGTCTTCACCTCGCTGGCGGCCGGCCAGGGTCACACCTGCGGCATCTCCGCTGACGGGACGGTCCGCTGCTGGGGACAGAACGCCAATGGGCGGCTGGGAGACGGCACCGTCACCAATCGCCTGTCGCCGACCCTGGTAGCCGGATCAGTACGTGCCACCGCCCTGGCCCTTGGGGCCGAGCACACCTGCGTCCGGACGACGTTCGGTTCGGCTGCCTGCTGGGGCCGGGGACTCGAAGGGCAGCTGGGCGACGGTGGCAATCTGTCGCGCCTCACCGCCGCCGGCGTCACCCCGCCGTAGCGGGCAGAACCACCGTGCAGGTGGTCTCGAAGCCACCCCGCACGTTGTACACCGTTCGCACCGTCAGCCGCTCGGCGTCCAGCAACCGCATCAGGTCCTCGGCGATCCGGGCCGTGGCGTGCTCCTGGTAGATCCCCACGTTCCGGAAGCTGGTGACGTAATACTTGAGACTCTTCAACTCCACACAGGCCTGGCGCGGGATGTAGCTGATCGTCAATCGGGCGAAGTCGGGCAGGCCACTGTAAGGGCAGACCGCGCTGAACTCGGCGGTCTCGGTCACGATCTCCTGCCGCGGTCCCGTATAGGGGAAGACCTCGAGCACGCTGGCCTGAATGGCCTCGGGCCCCACGAACGGCAGTCTGGCTCCCTCGGCCTCGGCCATGATCGCGCTCCCTCGCGAGGTCAGGCCAATCTAACCAGGACCCGCGAATCCCAGCGATCGACCCCACAGGCGGCCCCCCGGGGTGGTTCGGTTCCCGACCTGCTCAGGCCGCTCCCGACCCGCCGCCCCCAACCAGACCTGCGTGCCGGTGCCCGAGCCAGACGGCCAGGCCGAGCCAGACGGCCGCGATCGGCACGGCCAGGAGAGCAATCCCCGCCGAACCGACCCCCAGCGAGGCCAGCAGCCGGTAGGACCAGGCCCCGATCTGGTCTCCGGCCCGGTAGACAAAGGTGTCGATCAGATGCTTGGCCTTGAACTTGTCCTCGCGGCTCACGACGGTGTACAGCACCTCCCGGGCGGGCTTGGCGAGCGCGAATTCACCGGCGCGGCGCAGCACCTGGAAGACGACGAACACCCAGACGGCATGCGCCACCCCGAGTGACAGGAAGCCGAGGACCGACAGGGCCGGGAGGAGCCCGAGCGTCGCGGTTACCCCGAGGAGGGCGATGACCCGGCCGGTCAGGAACGTCTGGGTGAGGAGGGTGAGGGCCTGGACATACTGCTCCAGCCGGGCGAAGAAGGCGGTCCGGCGGCCGGGGTCGTCGATCGTGCTCGCGAACTCGGCCTGCTGGAAGTAGAGCACCGTCGATCCCACGGTGAAGAGCAGCATGTAGGCGCAGATGCCGAGCAGGTAGGGCGAGCGAGCCACCCGGGTGATCCCGGCCAGGGCACTGCCCCCGATGACTGCATCGGGCGGCGGGGCCACCAGTCGCCGGTCGCGGCTCAGGGCAGCGGCGACCCGCCCAAGGCGTCCGGCGAAGCGGGTACTGAGCTCCAGCAGGATGGCCGAGAGCAGCACCAGCGTGGCGGAACCGACCAGGGGAGCCAACTCGGCGGTCAGCGTGGCCCCGGCCAGCCCGCCCAGGGTCCCGCCAACCCCGATGAAGCCGAAAAGACGGGCGCCCTGGGCCGGCGAAAACACGTCGGCCATGACACCCCAGAACACGGAGACCACGAACAGGTTGAAGACGCTGGTCCAGACGAAGAACACCCGGCCCAGCCACACCCGTTGCTCCGCCGGGACGGCCTGGAGCAGGACGTAGAAGAGCAGAAGGTTGGCGAGAAAGAACCGATTGGCAACGGCCACGAACCGGGACCGCGGCAGCCGGGACACCAGCGCGGCGAAAGGGGGATGCACCGCCAGCATGGCCAGCAGGGTCCCGCTGAAGAGCCATGGCAGGTTGGCCACCCCCCCGGCCACCCCCATCTCCTCCCGGAGCGGACGAATCACGAAGTAGGCAGCGAGGAGGGCAAAGAAATAGGCGCCCGACCAGAGGAGCGCCGGGATCTCCTCCCGGCGGACGTCCACGATCCGCTGCAGCAGGCGAACACCGGGCCCGCCGGCCTGGGTCACCGGGCCGGGCAGGGTCAACGGTCGCTGTGATCGTGCCAGGCCTTGAGCACCTCCGCCTCCCGAGCGGCAGGCAGGCCAGCGAGCATCCCCGACTGGCGCTCCGGCGGCAAGGTCCGGAACCAATCGATCGTGTCCCGCGCCGTCGTGGCCAGTGGGCGGAAAGTCAGACCTTTGGCAACCGCCCGATCGATCCGGGTCTCGGCCAGCGGGCCAAGGTCCGATCCTGGCGGAAACCAGACCGGCATGTCGGTCCACGCCCGGACGTTGTGTTTCGCGAGGAACTCGGCCGGCACCCAGGTGAACCGCACGACGTTGTCGCCGCTGGTGGCGGCCCGAATGCCGTAGAGCATCTCGGCGAAGGAGAGCCGTGCCCTGGGGCCGGTCGCGTTGTAGACCCCGGTGGTGCCCTGTTCGGCCAACCGGACGGTCCACTCCGAGAGGTCTCGGGCGTCGATGATCTGCGCCGGGTCCGCCGGAGTACCCGGACAGAGCACTTCGCCCCCCCGATCGATCCGGACCGGCCAGTAGGTGAACCGGTCGGTAGGATCCTCGGGGCCGACGATCAGGCCGGGCCGGATGACCGTCACCTGGCCAGGAAACCACTTCTCGGCCTCCTGCTCTGACAGTGCCTTGAGCGCCCCGTAGTACGGGCCCAATTCGCGTGTCATCTGCCGGTGGGAGAGCGGGTCGTCCCCTCGATCCCACCTCGCGAGCGGCGCCGTCTCGTCCGGGGGCGCGGTGAGCCGGTCGTACACCGAGATGGTGGAAATGAACACGTACTGCCGGGTCGCCCCCCGGAGTACCTCGCCGGCGTCCTTCACCCAGCGGGGCAGGGTGGTGGGGTTGTCGATCACCACGTCCCATCGGCGGCCCCTGAGCGCGGCGAGGTCGCCCGTCGCCCGGTCGCCGGTGAGGTGCTCCACCGAGGCCGGGAGCCCCGCCTGACGGCGGCCGCGGTTGAACACGGTGACCCGGTGGCCCCGAGCGACCGCGTACCTTACCTGGTACGGGCCGATGAAGCCGGTGCCGCCCAGGATCAGGATGCTGAGGGCCTGGCGGGAGGCCGCGGGGTACGCGAGCGGCCGCAGGTTCGTCTGGCCTGGCGACGGCGGGCGGTGGAGGGCGAGGGCGCCAACGCCGGCAGCGGTGGCGTGCAGAAAGTCGCGTCGGGTGGACATGGAGTCTCCGGAGGAATGGACCGCGTCCCGGGGGCGCGGCTCCGTCACCCAACGTTAGCCGCCATCCCCCGGTTTCGGTATCGCTCCTCGGACGCTATGCCCTGCCTTCCCGGCCCGCGATCCCCTCCTCGAGCCAGAGGTGCTGCTTTGCCACCAGTTCCTGCGCCAGCCGGTAGGTGCGGTCGTCCTCGTTGGCGAACACTTCGGCGAACTTGACCGTGACCCGCCAGGCGGTCTCGCGACAGAAGAGGTCGGCCATGTCAACCGGTCCCCGGTTGCCGGGGTCCCGGCGGGCCAGCAGCTGGGCGCGGGCCACGGCGGCGCTCATGGCGAACAAGTCCGCGCCGATCTCCACCAGCCGAAAGAGCACCCCCTGCTTCTTCTCAAGGCGGGGGCCGAACCGGACCATGGCGTGGAAGACGGTCCGGGCCAGCCGGCGCGACGACCGATTCACGAACCGGAGGTGCTTCGCCAGGCGCCCGAATTCGGCGTACCGGGGCCAGAGGCTCCAGCCCAGGTACTGTTTGGGGTACCACCAGGCGTAGAACAGGCCGGCCTTCACGAGGGCGGCGAGGCGGGCGCCCACCGAGGCCCTGGGGTTGATCAGGTCGCCGGCCACCCGGAGGTGGGTGTCGACGGCCTCCCGGGCGATGAACAGCCGCATGATCTCCGAGGTCCCCTCGAAGATCAGATTGATCCGCCAGTCCCGCATCGCCCGCTCGACCGGGTCGGGACGCTCACCCCGCGCCCGGAGGCTGTCGGCCGTCTCGTAGCCCCGCCCGCTCTTGATCTGCATCGTGTCGTCCACGATCCGCCACCCGGTCTCCGAGTTCCACATCTTGGCGATCGCGGCTTCCAGCCGGATGTCGGTCCTCGGACGATCGGCCAGCAGCGAGCACAGATCGCTGACCGCGTCCATCGCGAAGGTATTGGCGGCCATCCGCCCCAGCTTCTGCGCGATCGCATCGTGCTTGCCGATCGGCTGGCCCCACTGGATCCGCTCCCCTGCGAAGCGGCGGGCGATTTCGACCATTCGCTTGGCCCCGGCGACGCAGGATGCCGGCAGGGTGAGGCGGCCCGTATTGAGCGTGATCAGCGCGAGCTTCAGACCCTTGCCTTCGCCCCAGAGCACGTTCTCCGCCGGAACCTTCACGTCGTGGAACCGGAGCAGGCCGTTCTCGATCCCCTTCAGCCCCATGAACTCCAGCCGGCGGACCACCTCCACGCCCGGCCAGTTCGTCTCCACGATGAACGCGGTGATCCGCTTCGGGCCGGTCCGCGCCATCACCACCATCACGTCGGCCACGGTGCCGTTGGTGCACCACAGCTTCTCGCCGTTGAGGATCCAGTGCGTGCCGTCGTCGGAAAGCGTCGCCGTGGTGGACATCGCGGCGGGGTCCGACCCCACCGCGTTCTCGGTCAGGGCAAAGGCCGAGATCTGGCCCTGGGCCAGCCGTGGGAAGTACTTCTGCTTCTGGGCCTCGGTCCCGAACAGCTTCAGGGGCACCGGCACGCCGATGGACTGGCTGGCAGACAGCAGGGCGGCCACGCTCCCACACACGCTCGAGACCATGGCGATGGCCCGGGTGTACATCAGCTGGCTCAGCCCCTGCCCACCGAAGGCAGTCGGGATCTTGATCCCGAACGCCCCGAGCCGGCGGAGTCCATCGACGACCTCCGGCGGGACCTTGCCCATCCGGTCGATCGCGTCGCCATCGACACGTTCGAGGAGGAACGCCTCGAGCCGATCCAGGAACGGTTGCGCCCGGGCCAGGTCCTCCGGCGTGGGCTCCGGGAAGGGATGGATCAGGTCCAGTCGGAGCCGGCCCTCGAACAATTCCTTGACGAAGCTGGGGTTCCACTCGGTTTCCCGGGCGGCCTCGGCAACCTCGCGGGCCTCCTCAGCGGAGGGAGCCGGAGGCGGCGTCGGCCGGAGCGGGGCGTCGGTCGGTCGGGTCGCGGTGGTCATCAAAGCTCCTCCCGGGGAGAAGTCCGGATCAGGGATGGGCAGCCGCATGCCGGGCCCGAAGCCAACCCAGCAGCAGTTCGGTCACGTGACGCTTACGGGCTTCATCGAGCCCGGGATCCTCGGGGTCGAGTCCAATCACCCGGCCCAGCGTCCGACCGTGCAGATGAGGAAACCAGGTCAGGGCGATCAGGCTGAACAGGAGGTGGGCGACCTCCGGTTGGTCGGCCTCGTTCAGGTCCAGTTCCTGGGCCAGGGCCGCGATCATCTCCTTGCCCATGGCGACACCCAGGGGAACCTGGTCGAGCCTCGGCAGGGCCCCTTCGGTCAGGGCCTGTCGCTGAATCAGCTTCACGAAACGCGGCCGGGCAGCAACGAAGTCGAAGTAGTCGGACACCACGCCCGCCAGCACCACCTCCGGGGCTTCCCCGCTTCGGCGGGCTCGCTCGCGTCCGACGCGGACCGCTTCTCGTACCTGCTCGAAGGAGCGCTCCAGGACCGCCCGATGCAGTTCAGCCTTCGATCCGAAGAAGTACCCCGGCGTCGCCCGAGACACGCCGGCCAGCCGTCCCACGTCCGTGAGGCTGGTCTCCTCGAATCCTCGCTCGGCAAACAAGGTCTCGGCCGCGTCGAGGATCAGCTCCCGGGTGCGGGCGGCGTTACGCTCTCTGTCGCGGAAGGCAGCAGGAGTCATCACAGTACTTGCTGAACGTTCAGCAAGTATAAGCAGCCGTGACAGTTCCCTCAAGCCCCCGTCCCCGAAGGCCCTGGCCGGTTTCGCCCGATCCCGTCTTTCCCGCTAGTTTGTTCCGTCACCCTTCGGGCCCGCCGCCTTCGCGTTCGTGACCGACATCCCCTGCTCATCCTGTGGCACGCCCGTGCCGGCTCAGGCCGCGTTTTGCCCGCGGTGCGGCACCCGGATGCCGGCGTCGGGCTCCGCACCCCCGGGGGCCCCGCCGGAGCCCGGGGTCGACACCGGGCAGACCCTGGCCCGCGTTCTCGGGCCCAACTACGAGGTTCGGGGGCTCATCGGGCGGGGCGGTTTCGCGGAAGTCTTCGAGGTCTGGGACCGGACGCTGTCGCGTCGGCTGGCCGCGAAGGTGCTCCGGCCCGACGTGGCCTGGACTCAGGGCATGCTGGCCCGGTTCCGGGACGAGTGCCGGGTGCTGGCCCGCCTCAACCACCCCAACATCGTTCCGATTCACTTCGTGGGTGAGGGCGAAGGCCTGACCTATTACGTGATGCCCTACATCGAAGGGCAGTCCCTGGGCCTCTACCTTCGCAACGCCGGGGCTCTCGACGCCGACCGAGCCCTCGAGATCGCCGCGCCGATCCTCGAGGCCCTTGGCCACGCGCACGAGGCGGGCCTTCTCCATCGGGACATCAAGCCCGACAACGTGCTGATCGACGCCTCCACCGGGCGACCGTTGCTGGTTGATTTCGGAATCGCGAAACGAATCGATGGCGAGGCCGGACACACCCAGACCGGTTTTGTGGTGGGCACGCCCCAATACATGAGCCCGGAACAGGCCCTGGGACAGATGGGCCTCGACGGTCGGAGCGATCTCTACGCCTTCGGCGCAATGCTGTTCCAGATGGTGACCGGGGCGCCGCCCTACGAAGGGGAGTCGTCGCAGGAGATAGTCGGCAAGCACATCGCCGAGCCGGTGCCGGTGCCGGTGGACCGCAACGCTCGAATCCCGGTCTGGCTCTCCGACATCATTGTCCGATGCCTCGCCAAGCGGCCGGCTGATCGGTTTCAGTCGGCCGCGGCGCTCCTGGACGCGATCCGGGCGGGCAGGGCGTCTGGCGGCTCGCGGACCGAGGCTGCCCAGCGGGTGGCCGAGCGAGTAAGCCAGCAGGCCGAGCGGCCCGAGCTCCCTGAGGAGGCAGCGCCGGCGCACGGCACCCGGAGGTGGTACCTGCTCGCCGCCCTGGCGGTGGCCCTGCTCGGAGCCGGTGCCTGGTGGACGCTGGGCCGGCCGGTCCTGGTCGTCCTGGAGAACCGGTTCGGCACTCCGCTCGAGGCCCGTCTCTCCCAGGGAACCCCGGTCAGCGTGCCGCCGGGGGGCAGCACCGTGATTCGACTACCCGGCCCGGGAGCGGCGCGGGTGGAATGGACCGCGGCCCCGCGGCGCACCCCGGACGGGCGGGTGATGGGGGATTCGCCAGCCGGGGTCATCGACCTCCAGGCCGGGCGTGGTCGCACTCAGGTTGATGTGGGCCTCGACGACAGCCGGGTGCCGATGTTCGAGCCGCTGGTCACCAACGGGTCCAGCCGGCCCCTGACAGTCGTCGTGAACTTCGGGCTGGCCGGTGCCAGGTCCTGCGAGTGCACCGTCGAGCCTGGCGCGGTCCGGGTTCCGGTGGGCTACTACCCGCTGTATGTCAACACCACCGTTCGCGCGATCGATCCCGCGGGCCGATCCGCGATGTTCCGGGATCTCGGGCCCCAGGTTGACCGACGGTCCTGGACGGTTGGGCTCCGGTTCGAGGATCGCGACCTGCGGTAGCCAGCTGCCGTCCGAAGTGACCGGAATTCGAACGTCTTGCCGGGCAGGAGGTGTTTCAGTACTGTAGTCACCGCGACCTGCCGCCGTTCTCCCCCCCGGCAGGGCGATCCCTAAGCTGCGGAGATCCCATGATGCGAAGGCCGTTGGTCGCGGGCCTGGCGATGCTGGTGGCGTCGTGCGCGGGTCCGGAAGCACCGCTCGGGCCCGACGCCCAGCCGGTGCTCCAGGTGGCTCAGCAGGCGCGGGGCCACATCGTGGTGTTTCAGGATCAGACCGTCAACGCGCGGGGACTCAGCGCCTCGCTGGCGACCCAGCTCGGCGTGCGGGAACGGTTCGTCTACGAGCGGGCCATCCAGGGCTTTGCGGCCGACCTGACCGATGCGCAGGCAGCGCAGCTGCGGCGGGATCCCAGGGTCAAGGCCGTGGAACTCGACCAGGTGGTGACCAAGCACGTCACCCAGAGTCCCACCCCTTCGTGGGGGCTCGACCGGATTGACCAGCAGAACCTCCCGCTCGACAACGCGTACACCTATTCCGGAACGGGCGCCGGAGTTCGCTTCTACGGGATCGACACCGGGATCCTCTACAGCCATCCGGACTTCGGCGGACGAGCCTCGGCTGGCTTCGACGCGGTGACGCCGGGAGGTGGGGCGGTCGATTGCGACGGCCACGGGACCCACACCGCGTCGACTGCCGCCGGCTCCACCTACGGCGTGGCCAAGGGGATGACCATCATCGGCGTCCGGGTGCTCAACTGCAGCGGCTCCGGAACCAACGCCCAGGTCATCGCTGGGATCGACTGGGTCACTGCCAACGCGGTCAAGCCCGCCGTGGCGAACATGAGCCTGGGCGGCGGCTTCTCGAGCGCGCTCAACACCGCAGTCGCCAACAGTGTGGCCTCCGGCGTGGTGTACACCGTCTCGGCGGGCAACAGCAACGCGAACGCCTGCAGCTTCTCTCCGGCGTCCGAACCCTCCGCGATCACCGTGGGCTCCACCACCCAGACCGATGCCCGCTCGGGCTTCTCCAACTTTGGAACCTGCCTGGACCTGTTCGCGCCGGGGTCCGGGATTACCGCGGCCTACATCCCCTCCGGCACTGCGGTGCTGAGCGGCACCTCGATGTCGGCGCCCCATGTGGCTGGCGTGGCAGGGCTCTACCTCCAGCAGAATCCCACCGCGACGCCGGCCCAGGTGGCTGCGGCGCTGGTGAACAACGCGCTCTCCGGCAAGGTGACCAGCCCGGGGACTGGCTCCCCCAACAAGCTCCTGTACATGGGCTGGCTCAATGCCGGGCCGCCCCCGCCGCCGCCGCCGCCGCCCCCGCCAAACCAGGCCCCCGTCGCGGTCGCGATCGTGACCTGCAACAACAACGTCTGCACTTTCGACGGAAGATCGTCGACCGACGATCAGGGGGTCACGGCCTATGAGTGGCGGTCCGGGAGCGGGTACCTCATGGCAACCACCGCGGTCCACACCCGGACCTTCTCTCCGCCCGGCGACCGGACCTGGTCGCTTACCGTGTTCGATGCGGCCGGCCTGAACAACACGGTCACCTTCACGTTCAACACGGTGAGTTGGCCGCCGGCGCCGCCCCCCCCGCCCCCGCCGCCACCACCTCCTCCTCCGCCGCCTCCTCCTCCTCCTCCTCCGCCCCCGCCGGTGAACCAGCCGCCCGTGGCTGTCGCGGTCGTGACCTGCGTGTCCGGTCGGACGTGCACCATGGACGGCACCGGATCGACCGACGACGTGGGGGTCGTGGCCTACGAATGGACCACGCTGCAGGGGGGCGTGCTGTCCACGGCGGCCAAGTGGACCCGTACCTTCCCGCAGACCGGCACCCGCACCTGGGTGCTGACCGTCCGGGACGCGGGCGGGTTATCCTCGTCGCAGCAGGTGACATTCACGATCCTGCCCTGAGGGCGGTTCCCCAGGGGCGCGAGACCAGCGCCGTCCGGTCGGTTATCTGGCCGGACGGCGTTCGTTTCTGCGGTCCTGGTCCCGCCGTCTATATTTCGGCGCGGGGCCGCCCATGGGCGTGTCCCGACTGGTATCCCCGTTCGCCTCTGGAGGCTCCGATCGATGCGCATCAGCACCAGTATGCAGCGCGCCCTCAACGAACAGATCCGGAAAGAGTTCGGCGCCTCCTACCTCTATCTGTCCATGGCGGCGTACTTCGCGGAGAAGAACCTCAACGGGTTCGCCCGGTGGATGCGGATGCAGGCCATGGAAGAGGCCAAGCACGCCATGCGGATCTTCGATTTCGTCGAAGACCGGGGCGGCCGGGTCACGCTTGAAGCTGTGGACCGGCCCCCGCCTGACTACCCCTCAGCCCTCGCGGTCTTCGAGCACGCCCGCGACCACGAGGCCAAGGTCTCGGCCGGCATTCACGCGCTCTTTGAGATGGCGGGCTCGGAGAAGGACTGGGCCACGCAGGCGATGCTGCAGTGGTTCATCACGGAGCAGGTCGAGGAGGAGAAGACCAGCAGCGAGATCGTCGAGACCCTCCGGATGATCGGGGACAGCGCCTCCGGGCTCTACATGTACGACAAGGAGCTCGGCCGCCGCGGCGCCGGCGACTAGGTGATGGCCGAGCGATCGCGGGTCGCCTTTCTGGGACTTGGGGCCATCGGCCGGCCGATGGCCGCCCGGCTCGCTGCCCGTCATCCGCTCTCGGTCTGGAACCGGACCGCCGAGCGGAGCGCCGACTTCGTGGCCCGGGTCAATGCCCGGGCTGCCTCGTCCGCCGGCGAGGCGGTGGCGGAGGCCGATGTGGTCGTGTTCTGCCTCTCCACCTCGGCGGCCGTCGAGTCGGTGCTCTTCGGACCGGATGGGGCGTCGTCGTCGCTCCGACCGGGGGCGCTGGTCCTCGACTGCACCTCCGGGGATCCCGCGACGTCGCGGCGGCTGGCGGACCGGCTGGGAAGGGCGGGCGTGGACTTCGCCGACTGTCCGGTGAGCGGCGGCACCAACGGCGCCGAGGCCGGCGTGCTGACGGTGATGGTTGGCGCGCCGGCGCCGGTCTTCGAGCGGGCGCGGCCGTACCTCGAGGCCTTCGGGCGCCTGATCGTGCACGTGGGGCCGGTCGGGGCCGGGGACACGATCAAGGCGGTCAATCAGATCCTGCTGGCCAGCAACATTCTCACCCTGGGCGAGGCCTTGACGGCGATGGTCAAGGCCGGGGTCGACCCGCGCCGGGGGCTGGAGGTGCTGAATGCCTCCAGTGGCCGGTCGTTCGTGAGCGAGGTGCTGGTCCCGGAGCGGGTGCTCACCGGCGCCTGGCCCAAGACCTTCCGTCTGGCCCTGATGGACAAGGACGTGGGCATCGCCATGGACCTGATCCGGCAGCTCGGGCTGGATGCCCCGGTACTGCAGCAGGTGCAGGAGGCGCTGGCCAGGGATCGGGCCGAACTCGGGGAGGAGGCCGACTACCTGGAAGCCATTCGCCTCGCCGAGCGTCGGGCGGGGGTGGAGGTGCGGGGATGACCCACTGGCTCGACACCCGGCGCCAGCGGGTCGAGCTGCTGTTGAGCGGCGGCCGGGTCATCGTCGGGGATATCCACCTCCAGTTGCTGGCGCAGAACCACAGCGGGCCGGAGGCCCCGCTCGACCTGTTCAACCGGGACGAGCTGTTCTTCGCGGTCACCCTCGATGCCGAGCAGCCGATCTTCGTCGCCAAGGGACAGGTGCTCGCGGCGACCCTGCCGCCCCAGCCGGCGCTGGACGACCCGGCGCGGGAGTCGGCCGCCCGGCGGCTGGAGCTCGAGGTGGAACTGACCGACGGGTCGCTGTTCGAAGGAGTGGTGATGATGGAGCTGCCGCCTGATCGCGCCCGGCTCCTCGACTTCCTCAACCTCACGCCGCGCTTCTTCGCGCTCTCGACGCCCGAGGCCGTCCGGGTGCTCAACCGCGATCACGTCCGGGCCGTCAGTCCCCTCGCTCAGGTGCCCCGTGCCCAGGCTTGACCGATTTCTGGAGGTGATGCGGGACCAGGAGGCCGACGCTCTGCGGCTCACGCCCGGACAACCCGTCGCGCTCCGAAAGAACGGCATGGTCCGGGCGATGACCCGGGACCCGCTCACGGAACAGCAGGTGCTGTCCCTGCTTCGGGAGGTGGCTCCCCCGGCCGTCGCCGAGCACCTCGGACCGTCGGTCGAGACCGCGTTCACCTACGAGAGCCCCGTCGGCGCCATCGAGGTGCAGGTGGCGCCGGGCGGCGGCACGCTGCAGGCCACCCTCCGATCCCTCTTCCCTCCGATCGGTCGTCGCGGGCCCGTCGCCTCGAGCGAGCCGGACCTGGGCGCGCCCCGTGAGCGATTGGAAGCGCTGTTCGCGAAGCTCCACCAGGACGGGGCGAGCGACCTCCACCTGCGCTGCGGGTCGCCGCCCATTCTGCGACGCGACGGTCAGCTGATCCACCTGGAGGAGCCGCCGCTCGGGGCGGAAGAGATCGAGCTGATGCTCCGCGGCATCATGTCCCCCGCCGTGTTCGCCGCCTGGCGGGAGTCCGGCGACGCCGACTTCGCCCACGAAGTCCCGGGCCTGGCCCGGTTTCGCTGCAATGCCGCCCGGGACCGGCTCGGACCGATCGGCGTCTTCCGGATCATCCCCGCGACCATTCGAACGGTCGAGGAGCTCGGTCTCCCGGCAGAGGTCCAGGCCCTCTGCCAGCTGACCAAGGGCCTCGTGCTGGTGACGGGCCCGACCGGCTCGGGCAAGTCCACCACCCTGGCCGCGCTCGTCGACCACGTCAACCGGACCCGCCGCGATCACATCGTCACCATCGAGGATCCGATCGAGTTCGTCCATCAGTCCCGCGGCTGCCTGGTGACCCAGCGGCAGGTCGGACAGCACACCCGGTCCTTCAAGGCGGCGCTTCGGGCCGCCCTCCGTGAGGATCCCGACGTGGTCCTGGTGGGCGAGATGCGCGACCTCGAAACCATTGCCATCGCGATCGAAACGGCGGAGACCGGGCATCTGGTGTTCGGCACCCTCCACACCACGACCGCGGCGTCGACCGTGGATCGAATTATCGATCAGTTCCCGACGGACCGACAGAGCCAGATCCGGGTGATGCTTGCCGAGTCGCTGCGTGGCGTGGTGGCCCAGACGCTCTGCCGGCGCAAGGGGGGCGGTCGGGTTGCGGCCTACGAGGTGCTGCTCAGCACCCCGGCGCTGGCGAACCTGATCCGGGAAGGGAAGACCTTTCAGATTCCGTCCATCATGCAGACCAGCCGCCGAGTCGGCATGGTCACGCTGGGCGACGCCCTGCTCGACCTGGTGACCAGGGATCGGATCGAACCCGACGAGGCCTGGCGGCGGGCGGTGGACCGGGCGGGCATGGCGGTCGCGCTCAAGGCCCGGGGCTTCGGCGGGTCGTTCGTGGCCGACGGGTGAGCCAGGCACCGATCGCGGTCCTGGTGGAGCCCCAGGACCTCGTGAACATCGCGGCCACGGTCCGGATCGCCAAGAACTTCCTGCTGAGCGATGTCCGGCTGGTCAACCCGGCGGTGTACGATCCCTACCGGATCGAGGGCATTGCCCACCAGACAGGCGACGTTGTCGCCCGGATCCGGCTGTTCGAGACCCTCGCCGATGCCATCGCCGACTGCGCCTTCACCGTGGCCCTCACGGCCCGGGAACGCACCGCCAAACGCCGGATGCTCCGGCCCCGGCCTGCTGCCAGCGAACTCACCGCCCGCAGCGCCGGTGGCCCGGTGGCACTGGTGTTCGGCCGGGAGGACTCGGGTCTCACCAATGAGGAGCTGGACTGCTGCCACGCGCTGGCCACCATCGCCACCAATCCCGCCCACCGATCGCTCAACCTGGCGCAGGCAGTCGCGATCATGGCCTACGAGTGCTGGGTGAGCCGCGAGGGCATCGAGCAGGCCCGCAAACCGCCGCGGCGGCGCGCCCCCGGCGCCCGGGCGGGGGACCTCGCGCTGCTCTTTCACGACTGGGAACGAACCCTTTGGGCGGTCGACTTCTTCAAGAGCCGCAACCCCGCGAACGTGATGCGGTCGCTCCGCGAGGTGCTCTACCGGGCCGAGCTCGACGCCCGGGAACTCAAGCTGCTTCGGGCCGTGGCGCTCGAAGCGGTCCACTGTCTCCAGCGGCACGGGGTGCCGCTCGCCCTGCCGGCCCGTCTGGCGCTCCCCGGGGGTGCGACGGACGGGGGAGCGCCATCCGATGAAGCCGAATGAACTGGTCGGAATTCAATGTTGCGGCTCGGCTTGTCTGAGCGGGCCGTCGCCTTATTTTTTCATCGGCCTTGGTGCTCCTGCACTTGCGGCGCTTCTCTCGTTCTCGTGAAAAGATTCACATAAACGTGCCACATCGGACTGGCGGAAGCACAGGCATGCGTAAACTCCTGGTCGTCGCGGTGGTCGGGGTGCTTGGGCTCGCCGGGCTGGGGCTCGCGCGCTCGGGAACGCCAGCGGCCCCGCAGGAGGCGGCACCGGCCGAGCCCGACTCGGTGGTTGCGATTCGCCTAACGGTAAGCGACTCCGGACGCCTGCGGGGGCCTCGGCAGCCGATCTTCTTCCGGCACGACGTGCACGCCGGCCAGTACAAGATCGACTGCCAGTACTGCCACTACTCGGTGGCCGCCGCGAGCGAGCCCGGGATCCCGTCGATGCAGACGTGCATGGGTTGCCACCTGGCCATCGGCGGCACCGACAGCACCCATCGGGTGGAGATCCGGAAGCTCCGGACGGCGTGGAACGAGCAGCGGCCGGTGGAATGGGTTCGGGTGCACACCCTGGCGAAGCATGCCCACTTCCCCCACATGCGGCACGTGAAGGCCATGGGTCCGAATGCCTGCGGCACCTGCCACGGCGACGTGGCCCGGATGCCGCAGGTGTTCAAGGCGAACAACATCAACAACATGGGGTTCTGCATCTCGTGCCACGTGGAGCGGAACGTCAACCGGGACTGCACCTCATGCCACTACTAGCCGAGGCCTGCCGACCCCTGCGGGCTGCGTGGAGTCGCGATGAGTGACGGGACGCCTCCGCTCGACCGCCGCCGGTTCCTCACCGTGCTGGGGGCGACCGGGGCGGGAACCGCGGTGCTCTCGGGATGCTCCACCGGGAAGGTGGAGCGCCTGATTCCGTATCTGGTGCAGGCGGAAGACCAGGTCCCGAGCCTGCCCACGATCTACGCCAGCACCTGCACGGAGTGCTCGGCCGGGTGCGGGGTGCACGTCCGCACCCGGGAGGCGCGCGCGATCAAGCTCGAGGGCAATCCCGGGCACCCGGTGAATGCCGGGGCGCTGTGCGCCCGGGGCCAGGCCTCGCTCCAGGGCCTCTACAACCCCGGGCGGCTCCGCCACCCGGTGGGACGGAACGCCGCGGGCCGCCACACGGAAATCCTGTGGAATGAGGCCATCGATCGCCTGGCGGCGGCGCTGCGCGCGGCCGGAAGCAGGGTGGCGGTGGTGAGCGGCGCCGGGCCCGGGACCTTCGACGACCTCCTGGCCGAGTGGGTGGCCGGTCTGGGCGGCCGTCTGGTGCGCTACCAGGCGTTCGACCACGAGCCGATGCGGCTGGCTGCCCGGCGAACGTTCGGTCTCGACGAGATCCCCGCGCATGATTTTGCGGCGGCCGACTACATCGTCTCGTTCGGCGCCGACTTTCTGGAGACCTGGCAGGCCCCGGTGGAGCACCAGCGGGGCTTTGCGGCCTCGCACGGCTTCGACGGCCGGACCATGGGGCGGTTCGTCTATGTCGGACCCCGAATGTCCTTGACCGGGATCAACGCCGACCGCTGGCTCGGAGTGACGCCGGGCTCCGAGACCTCGCTGGCGCTCGGCCTGGCGGGCGCCGTGGTGGCGAGTCGAACCGACCTGCCGCCGGACGTGGCTCAGGTACGCCCGCTCCTGGCCGCCTACTCGCTGGAACGGGTTGCCGCCGACACCGGCCTGCCCGCGGCCCAGGTCCGGCGGCTGTACGACGAGTTCGTGAGCGCCCGGAGCACGCTGGCCGTGGCGGGCGGGATCGGCAGCCAGCACCGCGGCGCGGCAGAGCTTTGCGCGGCGGTGAACCTGCTCAACTACGTCGCCGGCAACGTCGGGCGGACGGTGCGCTTCGGCGCCGGGATGGCGCGCGGGGACGGCTACCAGGCCGTCCTGGAGCTGGAGCGTGCCATGGGAGCCGGCGAGATCGACGTTCTGCTGATCCATGAGGCCAACCCGCTCTATACGCTCCCCCGCGCGGGCGGGTTCCGGGCGGCGATGGCCCGGGTTCGCCTTACGGCCTCCACGTCGATGTTCCTCGACGACACCGCGGCGGCGTGTGACCTGCTGCTTCCCAACCTCCACGCCTTGGAGCGCTGGGACGACCTCCGCCCGCGGGCGGGGGTCCGGGGCCTGCTCCAGCCGGTGATGGAGCCGGTCTATCCCAATCTCCACACGGGCGACGTGCTGCTCCAGGTCGCCCGCAAGGTGGGTGGGGCCATGGCCCGGTTCACGGCGCCCAGCTTCGAGGCGCATCTCAAGGCGCGCTGGATGCAGCTGGCCCAAGCCCGGAACGCGACCGACCCTGAGGCCTTCTGGCGGACGGCGTTGATGCGTGGCGGGCTGTACGAGGAGCCGGCGCCGGTCCCGGTGCGGCTCGCGCCCGAAGCGGCCCGGATCGACGGCTCGATTCCGCCGCTCGACGGGCAGGGGCAATTCGTGTTCGCGCCGTATCCGAGCTCGATGTATCACGATGGCCGCGGCGCCAACCGCCCCTGGCTCCTGGAGAACCCGGATCCGGTTACCAAGATCACCTGGCAGTCGTGGGTCGAGGTCCACCCTGACACCGCCCGGGCGCTCAATGTCCGCGAGGGCGAAGTGCTGCGCCTGACGTCGCCGCACGGGACGATCGAGGCTCCGGTGTACGTGTATCCCGGTGTCCGGCCCGACGTCCTGGCGATGCCCCTGGGGTTGGGCCACACCGAATTCGGCGAGTACGCCAGCGGCCGGGGAGTCAATCCCCTCGACCTGCTCCCGGGGAGCGAGGGCGGGGGCTTCCTCCCGTATCTGGCGGTCCGGGTGGCCGCGGAAGCCACAGGACGCTATCGGAAGCTCGCCAAGACCGAAGGCAACCCGCGGCAGCTCGGGCGGCACATCACCGAGACCATGCCGCTGAGCGCGGCCGCTCGGGGACTGACGCTGGAGCAGGCGTACCGCGAAGCGGGGGGCGAGCCCCATGAGATCAATCCCCCGCGGGAGGTCGAGGCGATCGAGGGCTTCGACCGCAAGCAGCGGGAGGGCCGCCGTCTGGGCGCCTATGCCGGCGAGCATCCGCTGTGGGGCATGACGATCGACCTGTCTCGCTGCACGGGGTGCTCCGCCTGCGTCACGGCCTGCTACGCCGAGAACAACCTCCCGTTCGTCGGGGAGGACGAGGTCCTCCGGGGCCGCGAGATGAGCTGGATGCGGATCGAGCGGTACTTCGAGGGGGGGACGGACGAGCAGCCGTTCGCCGCGCGCCCGATTCCGGTACTCTGCCAGCACTGCGACAACGCGCCCTGCGAGCCGGTCTGCCCGGTCTACGCCGCCTACCACACCCCGGACGGCCTCAATGGCCAGGTCTACAACCGCTGCGTGGGGACCCGCTACTGCGGGAACAACTGTCCCTACAAGGTCCGCTACTTCAACTGGTTCCCCTACGCCAAGCGGGCGTTCAAGGAGCCGCTCAACCTCCAGCTCAACCCCGACGTGACCGTGCGGGCGCGGGGCGTGATGGAGAAGTGCACCTTCTGTGTGCAGCGGATCCGGGGGGCGCAGCATCGGGCCCGTCTGGAGGATCGGGCCGTTCAAGACGGGGAGGTGGTGCCGGCTTGCGCCCAGGCCTGCCCGTCGAACGCGATCACCTTCGGAGATACCACCGATCCCGACAGCCGGGTGCGGGCGGTGATGGCCAGCCCGCGCCGGTACCATCTGCTCGAGGACCTGAACACGCGGCCGGCGGTGACGTATCTCGCCAAGGTGCTGCACCGCCCGGAGGCCTGAGGCATGACCGCGATCGCGCACGATCATCCGCACCCGGAGCTGACGCACGCGGACGTCACCCGCGACGTGGTGCGGACGCTGGAGACGCCGAGTCGGGGCTACTACCTGGCGCTGTTTGCAGCCGTGGGGATGTTCCTGGTGGGCGCGCTCACCTTCCTGGTCCTCCTCAAGGACGGGCTGGGACACGCGGGGTATGTGCCGCCCGTGATGTGGCTGGTCTACATCACTACCTTCGTCTTCTGGGTCGGCATCGGCCACGCCGGGACCCTGATTTCGGCGATTCTGTTCCTGTTCCGCTCGCCGTGGCGAACCGCGGTGTACCGGTCCACCGAGGCGATGACGGTCTTCGCCGTCATGACGGCCGGCCTGTTCCCGATCATCCACATCGGCCGGCAGTGGATCTTCTACTGGCTCCTGCCCTATCCCAACCAGCGCTGGCTCTGGCCCAACTTCAAGTCGCCCCTGGTCTGGGACGTGTTCGCGATCGGGACGTACCTGACCGTCTCGACCACCTTCCTCATCGTGGGCCTGGTGCCGGACATCGCGGCGGTTCGCGACAAGGTCTCGGGATGGCGGAAGAAGCTCTACGGCGCGCTGTCCCTCGGCTGGACCGGAGCGGACAGCCAGTGGCGGCACTATACCCGCGGGTACCTCTACCTGGCGGCCCTGGCGACGCCGCTCGTCCTCTCCGTGCACTCCGTGGTGTCCTGGGACTTCGCGATGTCGATCATCCCGGGGTGGCACGGGACCATCTTCGCGCCGTACTTCGTGGCCGGGGCCATCTATTCCGGCATCGGGATGGTGCTCACGCTGGTGATCCCCCTTCGGAAGGTCCTGCGGGTCGAGCACCTGATCACCGAGTACCACTTCGACAACCTGGCGAAGCTGACGTTGTTGACGGGGTCCATCCTCTTCTACGCCTATGCCATGGAGTACTTCGTGGCGTGGTACAGCGGCAACACCTATGAGCAGACGTCCTTCTGGCTCCGGGCGTTCGGCCCGCAATGGTGGGCGGGCTGGACCATGATCATCTGCAACGCCTTCGTGTCGCAGCTCCTCTGGTTCCGGAAGATCCGCACCAACCTGACCTCGCTCTTCATCATCTCGATCTTCATCAACATCGGGATGTGGTTCGAGCGGTATGTGATCATCGCGTCGTCGCTGTCCAACGACTTCCTGCCGTTCGCCTGGGGCCAGGCCAATCCGACCTGGGCTGACTGGGGGATTCTGATCGGCTCGTTCGGATGGTTCGGCATGTACTTCCTCCTGTTCGCCCGAACGTTCCCGGTCGTGGCGATCCAGGAGATCAAGGAGATGATCCCGATGCCGCGGCGCACGCGAGGAGCCCACTGATGCCGAAGCCGGTGAGCGGCGTGCTCGCGTCCTTCGTCTACGAGGACGCGGCTGTCGATGCGATTCGGGGCCTGAAGGCGCGGGGCTTCCGCGACCTCACGGTCTACACCGCGGCTCCCAACCACCACATCGAGGAGGCGCTCGACCAGCCCGTGAGCTGGGTGCGGGCGTTCACCCTGATCGGGGGCCTCACCGGGGTCTCGGCGGGCTTCGGGATGACGATCTGGATGTCGCGGGACTGGCCCCTCCTGGTCGGCGGGAAGCCGATCGCCCCGATTCCGCCGTACGTGGTGCTCGCCTTCGAGCTCACGATCCTCTACGGGGCGATGTTCACCATCCTCGGCATCATCGTGCTGTCGGCCCGGAAGTCGCTCAAGGGACGGGCCTTCCGCCCCGAGTTCAGCGACGACCGGATCGGGATCTTCGTCCCGTGCGAGGCCGAGCAGCGGCCCGGGGTCCGCGAGTTCCTCCGACAGGTCGGCTCCGAGGAGGTCACCGAACATGGCGCGTGACTCCCGGCGACGGCGGCTCGCGGCGCTGCTCGCCGCGGCGCTGCTGGGCGGCTGCAACTGGTACTACGACAAGCTGCCATCGCCCGACGACCTGATGAAACTGGTCCCCTGGTTCGACCACATGATCACCTCGCCCGCGGTGCACCCGTACTCCCGGCTCGACGTCCCCCGCCGGACCGTGCCCGGGACCGTGCCGATCGACGGCGGCGAGGCCGACTGGGGCACCGGCAATCCGGCCCGCCTGGTGTACGCCTTCGACACCCTGACCGCCAACGCCCTGGTGAATCCGTTGCCGGTGACCGAGCGGGCCGCGCGCGGCGACACCCTCTACCAGGTCTTTTGCACGGTCTGCCACGGGTCCGGCGGCGCCGGCGATGGTCTGGTCGGGCGGCGGATGGGGGCGCCGTCGCTGCTCACCGACCGGGCCCGGGCCTATACCGACGGGTACCTCTACAGCATCGTGCGCTACGGGCGGGGTGTCATGCCCCTGTACGGCGACAAGATCCCTTCGATTCCCGATCGCTGGGCGATTGTCAATCACGTGCGAGCCCTGCAACGGGCCAACGGACCAGCCGGGGGCTCGCAATGACCGGGCTCGAGCTGCGGTCCCGGATCCTGACCCGGGGGACCTCGGGGCGATACCGGACCTTCCTCACCCTGGGAGCGGCGCTCGCGGTCGCCGGCGCGGCTCTCTTCGGGTACGCGATCGCGTCCGGGCACGGCGAACGCGCCTGGCAGCTGTTCCATGTCAACTGGCTGTTCTTCACCGGGATCACTGGCGGCAGCCTGGCGATCACGGCGGTGCACAAGCTGGCCAACGCCAAGTGGTCCGGCGTGATCCTCCGGTTCGCCCAGGCGACGGTGTTCTTCGCCGTGGTCTCGCTGATCGGGCTGGTGCTGATCTTCACGCTCGGGTATGAGGCGATCTATGGCCACATGCACGAGCAGCTCCACTCGCTCTCGCACGGCAAGGCGGTCTGGCTGTCGAGGGGCTTCATGTTCGGGCGGCTGGCCCTCGGCCTGACCGCGCTCTACTGGATCGGGTGGGCGCTGATCCGGGCCGACCTGGTTCCGGACGTGCACCTCGCCCGCGACGTGGTCACGGACCATCGCCGCGACCTCTACGCCCGGCTGGCCCGAGGGTTCGACGGCTCGGAGGCGGCCAGGACGGCCCAGCACGCCAGGATCAACCGCCTGGCCGGTGTCTTCGTGCCGGTGTATGCCCTGGTGTTCACCCTGGTGGCGTTCGACGGGATCATGGCCCTGCAGCCGCACTGGTTCTCCAACCTGCTGGGCGGCTTCTACTTCATGGGCGCGTTCCTCGGGGCCCACATGGCGCTGGCGCTCCTGATGCTCTACGGGCGCCGGCACCTGGGGGTGGCGGACCTGGTCAGCCGGAAGCAGCGCCACGACCTCGGCAAGCTCTGCTTCGGGTTCACGGTCTTCTGGGCCTACCTGATGTGGTCGCAGTTCCTGGTGATCTGGTACGGCAACCTGCACGAGGAAACGGGCTTTGTCTTTGCCCGCCTCTGGGGGCCCTGGATGCCCGTGGGGCGGGCCGTGTTCGTGGGGATGTTCCTGATCCCGTTCTGGGGTCTGCTCTCCGTGGCCGGCAAGAAATCGCCGCTCTGGCTCGGCCTGATGGCTCTGGTCAGCCTGAGCGCCCTCTGGCTCGAGCGCTATCTCCTCGTCCTGCCGTCGGTCACGGCCGAGCACGGTCCGGTGTTCGGGCTCCCGGAAGCCGGGCCCACGGCGCTGATGCTGGGGCTCTTCCTGCTCGCCTACGCCCTCTTTGCCCGCCGATTCCCGATGGTGTCCCCTCGCCTGGCCGAAATTGCGCTGGCCCGGGAGCGCGAGCATGGGCACGGGCACGAGTTCGAGCACGACGAGAAGCCGGCCGACTACGCCCATCCCCCGGAGCTGGCGAACGGCCAGCCGGCCTGAGCGGCTGACTCCGGGTTCCCTCCGGGAGGGGCCCCCTGGGTTTATTCCCGCATGCCGATGTTCTGGGCCAGGGCGTTGAGCGTGTCGGGAGGAAGCACCCCGGTGACCGTGAGGATTCGAAGGCTCCGGCGGGCGTTCCCTGCCTCGTCGGCCAGGTAATCCGGGGGCGTGAACGAGACGGCGCTGGCATTGAACCGGCGGCGCCCGTCGCCCTCGACCAGCGCGGCGACCCGCTCCACCGGCCCCTCAATGGTGCGCACGACCCGGCCGGACGGGTGCTGCTGGGAGACGATCACCAGGGGGCGGGCGTCGTCGGCCGCGCGCTGGACCTGGACGTCGAGCACTGGCAGGCCGCCGATCCGTGGCAGGTTGCCGCCGGTCAGGATCCACGCCGTCTGCCAGTCCACCGACTGCCAGAGCCCGCTGAGCGTCAAGCCCGGGGCGTCATCCCCTGCGTCGAGCGAAATGACCTCCACCGCGAGGGGCGCCCCCCGAGCGACGACCGGCAGCACGCGCGACCGCTCGACGGAAGCCATCGGCATCGCGGAAGACTCCGGTCTCCGGCCCGGGTTGAGCGGCTCCCCGGGCGCGGCGTCGCCGAGGGGCTCGGCCTCGCCAAGCGCCACCAGGGCGCGCTCCCCGGGTGCATTTTCCGGAGCCGGGGGTTCCTGGGGAGTGGTGGGAGCGGCGACCGGCGTCGTTCGGCCGGCCTGGGCCGGTGACTGGTCGACCGCCACCTCGGCCGTCGGGGGGGTGGCCGGGCGGACCGCCAGCCTTCCTCTGCTCCACCACCCCGCGGCGACAGCGCCCGCCAGGGCAGCGGCCAGACCGCTGGCGCGGAC
>CAZFSA010000027.1:0-39293 GCA_964521535.1 uncultured Gemmatimonas sp. | reverse complement strand
CCTGACGGCGGTGCTCTCGGGCGGCGGGGCCAGGACCGTCGCCCAGCTGGGTGCGCTGGAGGTGCTGGCCGAAGGCGGCCTGGCCCCCACCCGGTTCGTCGGCACCTCGATGGGCGCGGTGATCGGGGCCGGCCTCTCCTCGGGCCTCAGCGTGGCCGAGGTGCTGGACCGCCTGGGGCAGGTGGATCGGCGCGACGTGGCCGCGCTCGACCGGAAGGCGCTATTCCTCGGGATCTTTGCCGAGGCCCTGCTCAAGGGCTCGCGCCTTCGGGACACCCTCGACCGCCTCCTGCCGGTGGGGCGGTTTGCCGATCTGGTGCTGCCGCTCACCGTCACCGCCGCCGACCTCGACACCGGCGAGCTGGTCTGCTTTGGAGCCGGCGGCGAGGACGCGCCTCTCGGGGACGCGCTCTATGCCTCCTGCGCGCTGCCGGTCCTCTACCCGCCGGCCGAGCTCGGCGGGCGCCGGCTGGCCGACGGCGGGCTCCGTGCTGTCCTGCCGCTCGAGGTGGCGGCCCGGTTCCCGAGCGATCTGGTGGTGGCGATCGACGTGGGCCCCGGATTCGACGCGGTGGAGGTCGCGGGCAGGCAGCCCCCCGCGCTGGTCCGCGCCCATAACGACTCGCAGTTCGTCCTCATGGCCGCCAACACCCGCCTGGGATTGGCCCTCTGGCAGGCGACGCCGCACCGGCCGCCGCTCCTGTACATCCGCCCCGCCGTGCGCCGGGGCGAGACCTTCGCGGTAGCCGAAATGGGGAGCTACCTGGACGCGGGACGCGAGGCGGGCCGCCGGGCACTGGCCGAATGGCGTGCTTGACCGGGCCCCGCGGCCCCGAGATGATTGAGGCGCCCGCTGGTGGCGAAGGGCGACCGGCGGGTCGATGGCTCGCGAGCGAGGAGGTCGTGTGAGCGAGATGCGGATCTTCACCCTCGACGAAGCCGAGCGGACCCTGCCGCTCCTTCGCCGGATCCTCACGGACCTGCGCCACGAATACGAGACCTGGCGCGAGGCGCTCTCGGCCTACGAGATCCTCGCCGGCGGAAGCCGGGCGGATACCGGCGAGACCGGGGAACTGCTCGAGGCCCGCGAGGCCGTGAGCCATGCGGCCGCGAGGATCAATGCCTTTCTGTCGGAGCTGGAGTCGATCGGCTGCCTGTTCAAGGGCTTCGAGGCCGGTCTGGTGGATTTCTACGCGCTCCGCGAGGACCGGCTCGTCTTTCTCTGCTGGCGCCTCGGCGAAGACCACATCACCCACTGGCACGAGGTCGACGCCGGGTTTGCCGGCCGGCAGCCGATCGATGCGGCCGATTTCAGCGGGGTCGTGCCATGAAGCCGTTCTGGATCTTCGTCCACCTGCTGGGGTTCGTGATGTGGCTGGGCGCCGCGATGGCAGCCATGGCCGTGGGGGCGAGCGCCCGGCGCGAGCCCCGGGAGAATCTGGGGGTGGTGGCACGGCAGCTGGCGGCAGTGTACCGGCTGGTGATGCTGCCGGGCACGCTCCTGACCGTGGCATCCGGGCTGGTGCTCACCCTGATGGTCTACGGCGGGCCCGGGTCCACCGCGACCGTGAGCCACTGGTTGATGGCGATGCAAGGCACTGGCCTGCTCGGCGCGGTGATCGTGCTGGTGTTCGTGGTTCCCGCCGCGTCCCGGGCGGCGGCGGTCGATCCGGTGGGTGAGAAGGCCGCGGTGTTCGACGCGCTCCGGCAGCGGACGATCAGCTTCGGGATGGCGGCGTCGCTCCTGGGGTTCCTCGCGCTCGTGACCGGCGCCCTGATGCGGGCCTGAGGGGCGCGGTGCGCCGCTGCCCGGTGCGGCAAACCTGCCGCACCGGGCAGCGGTCGCACCGCGCCAGCCGGGCCGTACAGACCACGGCGCCCAGTTCCATCAGTCCCTGATTCAGCGCCCAGGCCGAGGGGCCGGCTCGCTCCAGCAGGGCCCGGGCGGTTTCCCAGAGCCGCCGCTCCGCCCGAGCGCCCCGCCCTGCCGTCGGGTGGAACGCCCGCCGCAGCACCCGCGCCACGTTGGTGTCCACGGCCGGCACGGCCGCCCCGTGGGCAAACGACAGCACCGCGCCGGCGGTGTACGGCCCGACGCCCGGCAGGGACTGGAGCGTGGCGGCATCGCGGGGGATTTGTCCGTCATGCCGCTCGACCACGACCTGCGCCAGGCGGTGCAGGTTCTCCGCCCGCCGGTAGTAGCCGAGGCCGTCCCAGCTTTCCCGCACCATCGCCGGGCGCGCCCGGGCCAGGTGTCGGATGGTGGGATAGCGCTCCAGGAAGCGGGCGTAGTAGCCCTCCACCCGGGACACCTGGGTCTGCTGGAGCATGATCTCGGACACCAGCACCCGGTAGGCGTCACGGGTCGCGCGCCAGGGAAGGGGCCGGCCGTAGCGCCGGAACCAGGCAACCACCCGCCGCCGAAACGCGCTCAGGGTGGACTTCATCCGCATGGCGGGGCAAGATACAGACATGGCCATCCGAACGCTCGCCGTTCCCCGCATGTTGGGCAGGGTGATTCTGGGCGGCCTGGCCCACCTGGGCCGGTTCGGCCTGATGTGCGTGGAGATTGCCCGGGGCTTCCGGGAGTGGCGGATCTGGATCCCCCGCACCGTCGCCGAGGCGGCCAACATCGGCACCGGCAGCCTCTTCATCGTGGTCCTGATCTCGGCCTTCGCCGGCGCCGTCACGGCCTTCCAGTCGGGCTACCAGTGGCAGTCGAGCCTGCCGCTGTACGTTCTCGGGACCCTGATCGTCTCCACCGTGGTGCTGGAGCTGGGGCCGGTGCTGGTGGGGCTGGTCCTGGCTGGCCGGATCGGCGCCCGGTATGCGGCGGAGCTGGGCACCATGCGGGTCACCGAGCAGATCGACGCCCTGGAGAGCCTCGGTCGCTCGCCCGCGTCGCACCTCATCATCCCGAGGGTGCTGGCGGCCTTCATCATGGTACCGGTGCTGACCGTGATCGCCAACGTCATTGCGGTCCTGGCCGGCTGGTACGGCGTCAAACAAGTGCTCCCCCTCACCGACGCCGACTTTACCTACGGCGCCCGCTACTTTTACCGTCCGTTCGATGGCTACTACTCGGTGATCAAGGCCT
Source organism: uncultured Gemmatimonas sp. (assembly GCA_964521535.1). Taxonomy (GTDB): domain Bacteria; phylum Gemmatimonadota; class Gemmatimonadetes; order Gemmatimonadales; family GWC2-71-9; genus SHZU01. The sequence continues at coordinate 36,196 of CAZFSA010000027.1, read as the reverse complement.
TCTGCTTCGGCGGCGCGATCGGCCTGATCTCCTGCTACATGGGGTTCAATACCCAGCAGGGCGCCGAGGGCGTGGGGCGCTCGACCACCGCGGCCGTGGTGGCCAGCTCGGTGGTGATCCTGCTGCTCAACGCCGTCCTGGCCCGGGTGCTCCTCAACCAATGATCGAATTGCGGGGGGTCAAGAAGCGCTTCGGCGAGCAGGTGGTGCTCGACGGCGTGGACTTCACGGTGATGGACGGCGAGACCGTCGCGCTGATGGGAGCGTCGGGGACGGGGAAGAGCGTGCTGCTCAAGCACATCAACGGTCTGATCCGGCCCGACGCCGGCACCATCCTGGTCGATCAGCTGGAGGTGACCCGCCTGAGCCGGCGGGAGCTGGCCCAGCTCCGCACCAGGATCGGGTACGTGTTCCAGAACGGGGCCCTGTTCGATTCGATGGACGTCTTCGAGAACGTCCGCCTCGGTGTCAGCGACGAACGGAAGTACAAGGACCTGGCCTATTGCCGTGCCCGGGTGGACGAATGCCTCCGGCTGGTGAACCTGGCTCCGGACGTGGGCAGGAAGTACCCCGCCCAGCTCTCCGGCGGGATGCGCAAGCGGGTGGGAATCGCACGGGCCATCGCCGGCGAACCGTCCTACCTGCTGTACGACGAGCCCACCTCGGGGCTCGATCCGGTCAACGCCGACATCATCGACGACCTGGTGAAGCGGCTGTCCGAAGAGCTGTCCGTTACCAGCGTGATGGTGACCCACGACGTCCGGGGAGCCTTCCGCGTGGCCGACCGGCTGGCCCTGCTGGCGGACGGCAGGATCGTGCTCCAGGGCACGCCGGCGGAGTTTCATTCCTCGCGGAACGAGAGGGTCCGCGCCTTTCTGGAGCGGGATTTCGAAACCTATCAAGCGGCCTGAGCGGATATGGATCTGCACCATAGACAGGAAGTCACGGTGGGGATGTTGGTCCTGACCGGCCTCGCCCTCTTTCTCGCGGGCACGATGTGGCTGCGGGGCGGCTCCTTCTCCCGCGCGCCGCAGTACGAGATCGTGTTCCCCGACGCGGGGACCCTGAAGCGGGGGTCGCCGGTGCGGGTGTCGGGGGTGGAGCTCGGGTCGGTGGAGCGGATCGACCTGGTGGACGTGGGCCGGGTGGTGGTGAGCGTCAAGCTGCAGCCCCGGATCGTGCCGCGGATCGACGCCACCGCGCGGCTGGCGTCGGTCGGGCTGGTGGGCGACCAGGTGGTCGTGCTGAATCCCGGCACGGCCGCCGAGCCGCTCCCCCCGGGCCGCCAGATCCAGGGCTCGCTCGACCGCGGCTTCACCGAGATCGGCACCGACCTCGGCAACCAGGCGAAGGAGCTGATGACCGGGGCGCAGGAATTCGCCAACCGGGAGATGGCCGACGAACTGAAACGGACCCTCGGTGCGGTCCAGCGGACCCTCGACCTGTACGCTGACCGCAGCCGAGGGCCCACGGCTGAACTCACCCGCACCATGCAATCGCTCGACAGCCTCACCCGGCGGCTCGATTCCACCCTGGCGGCCGCGGACCTGGCCAGCGCGGTCCGGCGCGGCGATACCCTGCTCGCCAACCTGTCGCGCACCTCGGCCGAATTCGCCACGACGGCGGCCCGGGTGGACTCCCTCCTTCAGCGGGTTGACCGGGGCGAGGGGACCATGGGCAAGCTGATGACCGACTCGCTCCTCTATGCCGACCTCAGGCGCCTGAGCCGTTCGGCCCAGGAGCTGATGGACGAGCTGCGCAAGCACCCGGGCAAGATCACCCTTCAGGTCAAGGTCTTCTGAGGCGGCGTTGCTGAGCGTCACTTTTCTGGGCACCGGCGCGGCCTGTCCCACGGTGGAGCGCAACGTCTCCGGGCTGGCGGTGGCCCGTGAGGGGGAGACCTTTCTGTTCGATTGCGGGGAGGGAACCCAGCGCCAGATGATGCGCTATGGCGTCGGCTTCTCGTTTCGCGAGCTGTTCTTCACCCACTATCACTCCGACCACCTCCTCGGGGTGATCGGCCTGGTGCGCACCATGGGGCTGCTCGACCGGCAGACCCCACTCACCCTCTACGGCCCTCGACCGGCGCAACGGATCCTGACCGCGGCGCTGGCCGTGGGGGTGGAGCGGACCCGGTTTCCGGTGGAGATCGTGGAGGTCAAGCCGGGGGATCGGCTGACCCGCCCCGACTACGAGATCCAGGTCTTCGCCACCGAGCACCGGCCGGACACGGTGGGGTACGCGCTGGTGGAGCATCGGCGGCTGGGCCGGTTCGACCCCGAGCGGGCGCGGGTGCTTGGGGTACCGGAGGGTCCGCTCTGGGGCCGGCTTCACCGCGGGGAGGCCGTCACCCTGCCCGACGGGACCGTGGTGACTTCGGAGACGCTGGTGGGGCCGCCGCGGCCGGGGCGGAAGCTGGTGTACACCGGCGACACCCGACCCAGCGACACGGTTCGCGAGGCCGCGGACGGCGCCGACCTCCTGATCCATGACGCGACCTTCGGCAGCGACGAGCAGGACCGCGCGGTGGAAACCGGGCATTCGACCGCCCTGGAGGCGGCTACCGTGGCGCGGGACGCCGGCGTGCGGCAACTGGCGCTCACCCACATCAGTGCCCGCTACACCCGGGACGCGCCCGAGCTTCTGGCCGAGGCCCGGGAAGCGTTCGGCGAGGTGATCGTGGCTCGTGACGGGCTCACCCTGGAGGTGCCGTTCCGCGACGCAATGGTGGCGGAGGCACGGTGACGTTCAGCGGGGCGTGCACCCCTCGCGAAAGAGACCGGCCGGTCCGGCCCTGATCCGCCGCCGCCAAGCCTCCAATTCCTCCGGTCCCAGCAGCAGGCAGGCTTCCCACCGCCGTTCCCAGACAGGGGCGCCCTGGCTGGAGCGCGCGCCGCCAGCCCGGGCCGTGAACCGGGCCAGCGCCCGCCCCAGCGCTGCCGAGCCGCCGGTCACATGGACCAGGCCCCGAAGCCGGTCAGGCAGAATGGTGAACTCGCCCAGGACGAGGTTCGTCCCCGGGCCCTCGAGCGCGCGCCACTCCGCTTGCGCCAGGCGGCCCAGCGGGCTCAGCGCCACCCCGGCAACCGGATCCAGGCCCACAAGGAGCGGCGCCCGGTTCGCAGTCCACAGGGTGACTCCCCAGACCCCGACCGTCGCCGGTTCGGCGACCGGGGCCGCTGCTGCCGATCGAGCCTTGACGGGTGCCATCGCCTGCCCTGGCTGGTCGATCAGCCACCATGGCGTTGGCCCCGCTGTTGGCGGTAACCGATCCGTCGCAAGCCGGTGCGGAATCGCGCAGCGCTACGGGCGGTAGCGGGCGAGGTACCGGCCGACGTCGAACTTCCGCCGCTGGGCCGCGAGGCTCATGTAGCGCACCGTCCCGAAGATCGGCCGGCGGTAGAAGGGGCGATCGGAGCGGCCCAGGCACCAGAGGATGCCGCCGTAGGAATTCGGGTCGCGGCCGTCGAGGGCGTACTTGTGATTCAGGTGCTCGAGGACCCGGAGCGCCCGCGCGGCGTCGGGCTTCCAGAGCAGCACCGACTTTCCCCAGACCATCCGGAGATAGTTGTGCAGCTCGCCGTCGCGGAGGAGCGCCCGCTGACAGGCGTTCCAGAGGTCGTCGCCGGTGCGGGCCTCCTCCAGCTCCCGATCGGAGTAGATCGCCGGCCGCGGATCGGCCGTGTGATGGGCGAGCTCCCGGCGGGCCCACTCGGGTACCGCGGCGAGGGTCCGGTGCCGGGGGTTGCGGTAGCAGAGGTTGTGGGCCAGCTCCCGCCAGGTGAGCGCCTCGTCCAGGAACCGCGCGTAGTTGGGCTCGTCGGCCGCCTCTCGCACCATGAGCAGCACCTCCTGGATGCTGATCGTGCCGAAATGAAGGTGCGGGCTCAGGCGGCTGGTGGCATCGACGTTGGGGTCGCTCCGGTGGGCGGCGTACCGGGACAGGCCGTGGGCAATGAACTGGTGCAGGCGCGCGCGCGCGGCGCGCATGCCTCCGCGGATCGTGGGCGAAGGCGGCACGGCGTGGTCCACCTCGCACTCCGCCACCAGCCGGGCGATGGCGGCCCGGTCGGCAGGCACCGGCGTGGGGTCGAACGGAAGCTCCACCGAACGGCGGACGACGGGTTCCTCGTCAGGGACCGGGTGGAGGTAATGGGGGAGGGCATCGAACAGCACCGGCCGGATCGACCGGGCCGTGAGGTACTCGCGATCGTGGAACCGCATCGGCACCACGGTGGAGGCGTCGATCGCCACCACCGGGGTCTCCACCCGCTTGCGCAGGCCGGCCAGCTGGCGGGGCTGAATGAAGGTGGGAAAGAACTCGGTCACGACGACCGCCGCGCGCCGGGCCAGTGCCACCAGGGGCGAGTCCCGGCCCGGCGCCCGCCGGGCGGGGGCGGCCCTGGTCTCGAGGTAGAAGGCGTAGGGAATCCCGCGGGCAGCGAAGTCGGCTTGGAGGTCCGCCACCGATTCCAGGATGAAGGTGTGAATCCGGTCACTGGCCCAGGGATAGTCGGTCCGGAGTCCCTGGTAGACCAGCACCGGAATCCCGAGCCGGTTCGCCTGGGCCACAGCGAAGTTGAGCGCGAAGTTGGCGCGGGATCGGAGGGCGACGCCCTGCATCCAGTAGAGGACGAACTCCCCGTTCCTCCGGGGCCCCGGCTGCCCCGCCGCGTGGATCCGGAGGTCGTCGATCGGGCCGCTTGGCATGGAGCGTCAAACTAATAGGCGGGGCCCCTCGACCGCTCCAGGTGCGGCTGGGCGGATGTCCAGATCGGCCCTGGTCCATCGCAGGGAGGGTGACTCGAGTTCCGGAGCGCCCCCTTGTCCCCTCCCGCCGGTGCCGCCATTGCCTGGTCCCAGTCCGCCGACTCCGGCGATGTGTCCCGGGCCCTGGAGGCCCTCGTCAGCCGGTTCGACGGGTTCATTCGGCGGACGGCCTCCCGCCAGGGCCTGGCCGGACCGGAGCTGGACGAAGTGGTCCAGGACCTCCGGATCCGGCTCTGGAAGGCGGGGGGAGCGCGGGGGGGGATCCGGTCGACCAACGCCGTCTACGTTCGGCGAACTGCTCATTCCGCCACGGTCGACCTGATCCGGCGCTCCCGATCCCGGAACGCCCGGGTCGTGAGCCTCGACCTGGTCGAGCCGACTCACGCCACGACCTCGAACCAGCCGGACGACGCTCTCGAGGCGGCCGATCTGGCGGCGGAAGTCGATCGCGCCATCGATCAGCTGCAACCCGCGCGCCGGGTGGCTGTGCGCCTGTATCTCGCGGGGTACGATCGCTTCGAAATCGCCGCTGCCCAGGGATGGACCGAGGGGCGGGCCCGGAACCTCCTCTATCGCGGGCTCGAGGAGCTTCGCCGGATCCTCGGGCAGCGCGGCATCACCGTCGACAGCTGACTACCTCGAAAGGCGGGGCATCACGATGCGAACGCACCTTCTTGTTCTCCTTGGAGGGACGCTGATCGCGGGAAGCCTGTCGGCCCAGGGTCTCCGGATCCGGGATGCCGCCGTGTCGGAGGCCGGCACCACGGGCACCAACGTGATCGTGTTCCGGGTTGACGTGGCCCGGGACAGCCTGGCACCCGGCGGCCAGGTCTCGGTGCAGTACCAGGGGGCGAGCGGCACGGCCACCGTGGTCGCCACCCAATGCGCGCCGGGGGTCGACGTGGTCCTGCAGCCGAGCACCCTGACGATCCCCGCGAACCAGACGGTCGGCCAGATCGTGGCCACGCTCTGCGATGACGCGCTCGACGAGGCCGACAGCGAGACCTTCACCGTGAACCTGCTGAGCCCGTTCGGCGCGACGATCGAGGATGGCCAGGCCACGGGCACGATCCTGGACGACGATCCCACGCCGTCGCTTTCGGTCGCGAACGTCACCGCGGCGGAAGGAAACGTGGGCGAGCAGCGCAACCTCACCTTCACCATCAACCTGAGCACGGCGAGCGGCCGGAACGTTTCGGTCACCTGGGCCGTCACCGGCGGGAACGCCAACTTCCCGGCCGCGACGGGCGCTGCGGCGTGCGGCGGGAACGCCGATTTCGTGACCCGGAACGGCAACGAGGCCTTCCCGCCTGGCACGACCAGCCGCCAGGTGGCCATCACCCTCTGCGGCGACGCCCTGCCCGAGCAGGACGAGCGGCTGACCCTGACCCTCAGCGCGCCGACCAGCGCGACGCTGGCCAACGCGACCGCGGCCGGCATCATCTCGAACGATGACCCGTTCCCGCGGGTGGCGATCAGCGCCCCGGCAGCGGCGGTGACGGAGGGAACCGGCGGCACCACCCAGGCGAGCTTCACCCTCACCATCGATCGGCCGCCCCAGGCTCCGGCCCAGGTCACCGTCGCGCTGGATCCGGTGGGAAGCCAGACGGTCCTCAACCCGACCTGCGCCGATCCCCGGACCGATGTGGCCGCGCCCGCCACGAGCACCGTCACCTGGGCGGTCGGGGACCAGTCGCCCAAGCAGGTGAACGTCACGGTCTGCGGAGACAATCGGGACGACGCCGATATCGACCGACTGCGAGCAACCCTCGGCGGGTTCGTGGGCGCCGAGGCTGGCGGGGCGACCACGGCGGACCTTTCCATCGCGGACGACGACGCCCCTCCTGCCATCTTCCTTCGGGACGCCACGGTCGCCGAGCCGGCCACCGCCGGCGCCAGCACCGTCGTGAACGTCCGGGTCGAGCTCTCGGCCCCGAGCAATCGCAACATCACCGTGGTCCTCGTGACCCGGGAGATCACTCCCACCCTGCCGCTGGAGAGCGCTACCGTGGCCACGATGGGATCGAGCTGCCGCACGACGGGGGTCGACTTCGTCAGGGAGTTCGGGCCCTTCACCCTGGCGGCGGGCGAGGTGGCGAAGGACTTCGGTCCGATTCAGATCTGCCACGACGGCCGGGCCGAAGGCGCGGTAGTGCGGAGCAACCCCTCGAATCCCGTCAATCAGAACCAGTGGGCCAACATGGAGCAGTTCGAGGTGTTCCTCTCCAGCGTAGCCTCGGCGGAGAACGGGGTAACGATCGGCGATGGCGTGGCCCGAGTGGTCATCACGGACCGGTGAGGAGGGGGGCTATTCCGGCCCGAGGTTGGCGGCGATCTCCTTCCGGAGCCAGGCCCGGGCCTGGATCCAGTCCCGCTGGACGGTCTTGAGGGAGACGTCGAGGCTGGCCGCGGTCTCCTCCAGCGTGAGGCCGGCGAAGAACCGTCGCTCCACGACCTGGGCGGCCCGCGGGCTCGCCACCGCCAGGCGATCGAGGGCCTCGTCGAGCGCGAGCAACTCATCGGCGGCCGCGTCGCCAACCAGGTTCTCGACGGCCTCCAGCGAGGTTGGCCGGACCCCGCCGCCCCGCTTGTGCCGCTTCCGGGTCCGGGCGTGGTCGATCAGCACCTGGCGCATCGAGCGGGCGGCGATCGCGAAGAAGTGGCTCCGATCCCGCACGTCGAGCTGCTCCCGCTCGGCCAGTCGGACATAGGCTTCGTGGACCAGGGCCGTGGCACCAAGGGTGTGGCCGGTCTCCTCCCCCCGAAGCTGGGCCCCCGCCAGGGCACGCAGCTCCCGGTAGACCAGGGGCAGGAGCTGGTCGAGGGCCCGCGGCTCGCCGGCCCGGAGGCGGGCCAGGCAGTCAGTGACGGAGGTGACGTCTCTGGATGACATCGGTTTCCGGGACGCTATCAAGGCCGGGGCGGCTCGGCAACCCCGATCGGGGCCGAGGCACCACGGGTTCGAGGCAATGGGACGGGAGGGGGCGATGGACCCGACGATCTGGGAGTGGCTGGGCGCACTCTTCCATGGCGCCCTCGAGCGACCGCCGGCTGAGCGGGCTGCCTTCCTCGCCAAGGCCTGTAGTAACGAAGCCCTTCGCGCCGAGGTTGAGGCGATGCTCGCCGGTCACGGGGCGGCGGGGGTGGGTGACGAGCCGGAGCGGATCCTGCCGTCCAGCCGCGACCGCCTGCTCAGGGCTGGAAGATCACAGCATGGTCCGACCGCGTTATCGATTGTGGTGCAAGGAGATAGCCAGACGTCCCGAGCTCCGGGGTCGGTTGACGCCCGGAAAACCGGCGACTAGCTTTGGGCGCCTCGTGGGGCTGTAGCTCAGCTGGGAGAGCGCTGCAATCGCACTGCAGAGGTCAGGGGTTCGACTCCCCTCAGCTCCATTCCGCGCGCCGGCCGGTTGCGGGTGACCGGTGGGTGTCCTGCGGCACCGCTGCCCCGTGGTGTAACTGGCAACACGTCTGACTCTGGATCAGAAGACTCCTGGTTCGATTCCAGGCGGGGCAACTCGAATCGGCGGCCACCAGCCGCCGTTGTCATTCAACCCGACGCGGCGGCGGGGGCAGGGCGGATCCGCCCGACGACGCGGTTGCCACGAGCGCGGCCTGGACCCTGGCCGGTGTCGCGGGCCTCGGCGCTGGTCCCACCGCCGGTGGCGGAGAGCCTCTCGCCCATGGAGCCAGTCCTCCTCCGCCTGAACACCACGGCCGGGCAGGTCTCCGCCCTCGGTCTCCTGCCGGCGGGGGCGCGCGCTCTCTCGGTCCTGGCCCACGGCGCCGGCGCCGGGATGCGCCACCCCTTTCTCGAAGCCGTCGCCGGCGCCCTTGCCAGCCTTGGCATCGGGACCTTCCGCTACCAGTTCCCGTATATGGAGGCCGGCCGCTCGCGCACCGACACCCCGGCTGTCGCTGCCGACACTGTGCGGCGAGCGGTCGAGGCTGCGGCCCGTTTCGCCCCCGGGCTCCCGCTGGTGGCCGGCGGCAAGTCGTTTGGGGGACGGATGACCGCGGTGGCCGCTGCGCAGGAGTCCTTGCCAGGGGTGCGGGGCCTGGTCTTCCTGGGGTTCCCTCTCCATCCGCCGAGGCGGCCCGGCACTGCAAGGGCCGACTCGCTGGGCCGGGCCGCGCTTCCGATGCTCTTCCTCCAGGGGACGCGCGACGACTTCGCCGACCTCGAACTGATCCGTCAGGTGGTCGACGGACTCCCCGGCCTGGCCACCCTCCACGTAATCGATGAGGCCAACCACGGCTTCGAGGTCCCGAAACGCACCGGCCGCTCCCACGCGGACGTGATCGCCGAGCTGGCCGCGACGACCGCCAGCTGGATCGCGGCGCTTTAGCCGGTCCGTGGTCTCCCGTCGGGTCAGCGCCGCAATCCAGACTTAGATTGCGGGACCGTGACCGCCGCTTCCTTCCACCCGTCTCCGGCCCAGCTCCAGGCGATCGAGGCCGGATTCGGCCCCGTACTGGTGCTGGCCGGACCGGGGGCAGGGAAGACCTACTGCCTGATCGAACGGATTCGGCATCTGATAGATCATCGTGGCCTCCGTCCGGAGCGGATCTGCGCCCTCACGTTCACCAACAAGGCGGCCGAGGAGGTGGCCGCCCGGCTCCGGCGGGAGCTGGGCGACCGCGCGGAGCAGGTCACCCGCTCGACCATCCACTCCCTCTGCGTGCGGATCCTGCGGGAGCACGGCGGGGTGCTGGGCCTGGAACGCGGGTTCGGGATCGCCGACGAGGACTACCAGCGGGACCTGCTCCGCCGGCTCGGCGTGGGCGCCCGCTGGCGGGGCCGGCTCCTCAACTGGTTCGGCCTTTACCGCCTCGGGATCCGCCCGCTCGACGAGCGCGACCTGGCGCGGTTCCACCGCTACCGGGAGTTCCTCCGCCGGCGCCGGATGCTGGACTTCGACGACCTGCCCCACCTGACCATGGAGCTCTTCCGCCGGGATCCGGTCGCGGCCGAACGGATCGCCGCGGCCTGGGACTACCTCCTGGTGGACGAGGCGCAGGACCTCAACCATCTCCAGTACGGGATCGTCCGGACCCTGGCGCAGGGCCACCGGAACGTGTTCGTGGTGGGCGACGAGGACCAGTCGGTCTTCTCCTGGACCGGCGCCAATCCCCGGCTGATCGAGACCTTCGCCAACGACTTCGGAGTTACCCGGCGGATCGTGCTGGGCGAAAACCGGCGGACGGCCCGGGAGATCTTCACTCTGGCGCGACGACTGCTCGCGCATAACGCGTCGCTGTTCGAGGCCAAGGAAGTGGTGGCCCACCGGACCACCAGCCATCCGGTCACCGTCCACAGCTTCCCCGACGAATCGACCGAGCTGGCCTGGCTGCTCGAGGATCTCCGCCACGACCAGGCGGCCTTCGACCTCTGTTGGGGCGGCGTCGCCATCCTGTATCGCCGGCATCAGACCGGGGATGCGATCGAAGCCGCGCTGATGCAGGCAGGGATTCCCTGTCGCCTGGCGCAGGGTCGGGCGGTGAGTGATGACCCGGTCGTGCGCTATCTGCTCGCGGCGCTCCGGGCCATCGCCTTCCGCGGCGACCCGATCGTCAACGAGCAGTTTGTCCGGCTGGTGCTGCCGGCGACTCTGGTCGATTCGGTCCGCAAGCTCGCCGAGCGGGACCGGATCGGCTTCATGCCGCGGCTCAAGAGCCGGGCGCGAGAGCTGGTGTACGCCGACGAAGACGGCCGGAAGATCCGTCGAGCGCTCTCGGCGCTCCAGAACCTCGTGGCCCTCGGCCGGCGGCACCGGTCGGTCCGCGCGCTGATCGAGGAGATCCTGTCCCAGAGGGTGGGCCCGTACCGGACCGTCCTGGAAGACCGGGCCGACGAGCTCAGCGACCCCGCCCTGTCGCCCCCCGCCCTGCGGCTCGCCGCCCGGCTGGAAGAGATTCGGCGGAATCGCGGGCGCGTGCTGATCCGGCCGATGGGCGGCATGGAAATCGGACTCGCCGGGCTGCTGAGCGGCGCCGGGCTTCGCCTGGTTGACTACCTCGGCGTGTCGCCCGACGGGCCCGCCCCCGGTCCCGACGACCTGGTGCTGGACTCCTCCTGGTCCGGACCGCTCGGCCTGGCGCTCACCACCTTCAAGGCATTGCAGTTGGTGAACACCGGGGCGGGGGAGGAATTCCGCGACTTCGTGGTGGTGGACCTGGAAACCACCGGCCGCGACGTCGAGACGTCGGAGATCGTGGAAATCGCCGCGGCGCGGGTCCGCAACTGGGAGATCGTCGCCGAGTTCCACCGCCTGGTGAGGCCGCGGGTTCCGATCACGGAGGGCGCCACCCGTACGCACGGCTATACCGATGCCGATGTGGCTGGGGCACCGCACTTCGAGGAAGTCTGGCCCGAATTCCGGGAGTTCGCCGGAAGCGACACGCTGGTGGCCCACAACGGGTACGACTTCGACTTTCCGATCCTCCGTCGAATGTCGGGCGCGAGCTTCGTCACCTACGACACCCTGCCCCTGGCGCGCTGGCTCCGGCTGGGCAGTGCCAGGCTGCAGCATCTGGCGGAGCGGTTCGGGGTCGATCCGGGGCAATCGCACCAGGCGCTGTCGGACGTTCGAACCCTGGCCCGGGTCTACCGGAAGCTGGAGGAGGAGAAGCTGGCCCGGCGCCGGCGGGTGGCGCTCTCCGGCGTGCTGGACCACCTGGGCGTGGCGCTGGCCCTGTCGGATCCGGAGACGCTGGAGCCCGAGGCCCGGATGCTCCGGGAGGTCGCCGCCTACTATTCGTTAGGCCGGTTCAGCGACTGTCTGGAGTTCTACCGGCTGGAGCGGGAACGGGTCGGACCCGGCGCGGCCACGCTGGAGGAGCTGATCGGGCGGCTGGGCGGTCCGGCGACGCTGGAACGGGTCCGCGCCGAGCGGCGGCCCGATCAGCGGTATCCCGCGGCGATGGCGCGGGTGCGCCGCCTCCTGGAAGGCATCGATGGTCCCGACCTCGCGAGTGAGGTTCACGAATTCCTTGGTCGGGTGGCGCTCTCGAAGAGCGATGGTGTCGAGGCGGACCGGGACCGGGTGAACCTCCTGACCCTCCATGCGACCAAGGGCTTGGAGTTTTCGCGGGTGTACATCGTGGGGGTGGAGGACAGCGAGCTGCCGGGTCTCGGCCCGGGTGGGGGGCGATCCCCTTCGCAGGAGGAGGTCGAGGAAGCGCGCCGCCTGCTGTACGTCGGAATGACCCGGGCGCGGGACCGCCTGGCGATGACGCGGGTCGACGTCCGGGATGGTCGGCCGACCGGGGGCCATCGGTTCCTGAGCGAGATGGGCCTGGCTCCCTCCCCCGCCGATCGGGCGAGCCCGGTGTTCCAGCCGGTCTCCCCACCTGCCCCAGGCCGGTAAGTCCCCGGCGCTCGCCGTTCCGCGCCCGGGGCCATATCTTCCGGACTCACATGAGTCTCATCTCTTCCAAACCGGGCATGTGGGACCACGCCCGGCGGCCCCTCCTGGGGCTCGCGGCGTATTACCTGGTCGTGGTCGCGGTCCGCCTCGGGCTGGGTGCGGCGTTTCCCTGGGTCGGGGAGCAGCTGAGCCAGGTGCCGCCGGACACGCCGACCGGGTTCGACCTGAGTCCCCGCACCGAGCCCAGCACGATGACCTCAGGCGAGGCTGGCCTGGCGGCGGTGCTGACCATGGCCGGCGCCTTCGTCCTCGCGCTGCCGGTGGTCTGGGTCTACACCTTCGCCCGGCAGAAGCGGGGCTTCCAGCAATCGCTGGCGCAGACGCTGGTCATCCTCCCGATCGTGGTGGCTGCGGTGGTGATTCTGGTGAAGCACAGCGTGGCCCTGGCTTTTTCGCTGGGTGGCATCGTGGGGGCGGTGGCCTTTCGGCACCGGCTGGAGGACACCAAGGACGCGGTGTTCATCTTCGTCGCGATCGCCATCGGGCTGGCGGTGGGCGTGCATGCCTACTCGGTGGCGTTCGCGATCTCGGTGGTCTACAACCTGGTGGTGATCGGGCTCTGGGTCACCGACTTCGCGCGGGTCCCGGCGGCGCTGGCGCCGGAGATCGCCACCCGGCGGCTGGAGAAGGCGAAGGGGGCGCTCCCCGACCGCCGTACCGGGGAATACCTGGCGCAGCTGGATCAGCAGCTCCTCCAGTCGATGACGCCGGATCAGCTCAAGGCGCTGGCCGACCGCGCGCTGGAGCGGAAGCAGGAGTACTCGCAGTCCTTCTTCGACGTGGTGGAGCCCCGGGACGTGACCCTGGTGGCGACCGTGGCGACGGCCGCGGCCGCCACCGGCCTCCGGGCCACCATGGAGGGCGTGCTCGACCGCCAGGCCAAGGACTGGCGGCTGGAGGCGGGCAATCCCCTCGGTAACGGCGGCATGGAGCTGCGGTACAAGGTGCGGTGCCGCAAGCGGGTCCCCTCCTCGATGCTGCTGGAGGCGGTGCGAACCGCCGTGGCCGGGATCACCGACGACGTCGTCATCCGGTGAGTTCCTCGGATCCCATCGCCCTCCTGGGCCGATTGCAGGACGCGGTCGGCGACCGGTACTCGATCGAACGCGAACTGGCGCGGGGGGCGATGGCGCGGGTGTACCTGGCGCGGGAGGGCACCCGGCGGGTGGCGATCAAGCTCCTGCCCCCGGAGCTGGCCGCGGCCGGGAACGCCGAGCGGTTCCTGCGGGAGATCCGGATCACCTCGGGGCTCGATCACCCCAACATCCTGCCGCTCCTCGACTCGGGCGCCGCTGGACCGCTCTGCTGGTACGTGATGCCGTTCGTGGAGGGGGAGTCGCTCCGGGGCCGGCTCGCCTCGGGTCCGCTGCCGATCCCCGAGGTAATCACCCTCGCCACCGAGGTCTGTGCGGCGCTGGAGCACGCCCATGGCCGGGGCGTAGTACACCGGGACCTCAAGCCCGAGAACCTGATGCGGCAGGACCAGCGCTGGGTGGTGCTGGATTTCGGGTTGGCGCGCGCGGTCGGAAGCGAAGCCAACCTGACGGGCGCCGGGATGCCGCTCGGCACTCCGGCGTACATGAGCCCCGAGCAGATCACCGGGGCGGCCGAGGTGGATGCCCGCGCTGACCTCTACGGGCTGGGTTGCGTGCTGTTCGAGGCCCTCACCGGGCGGCCGCCGTTTCCGGGCCCCAGCGTGGTCCACGTACTTCAGGCCCACATGAGGCAGGCTCCGGTGCCGCCGAGTCGGCTCCGCCCCGGCATCCCTGCGGGGCTCGATCAGGCGGTGCTGACCAGCCTGGCCAAGGACCCCGCTCTCCGCCAGCGGGGCGCCGCGGATCTGATAGCCCAGATCGTTGGGGGGGAGGCGGGCCCGGCGCCCACCGCCAGTCCCCATCCGGCCCCCGCCCCGGGAGGCCTCCTGTCACGGCTCTTCGGCCGGCGGCCGTAACGGGAACGATCGGAGCGGCGGGTCGAGATCAGGCGCAGTGACCGGGCGCTCGCCGTGGTCTACGCCGTTCGCGCGCCGGACGTATGCGGCCGGCGTCCTGTGGGCTGCCGCGTTGGTGCTCACCTGGCTCTCGGGGGAGACCGGGCCACCCGGCTGGCTCGCCATCCGGCTCGATCCAGCGGGGCTGCTGTCCACGGCCGCGGCTCTGGTCGGAGGATGGAACTTCGCCGGCGCCGGCTGGCGCGCTGCGCGAACGCTCCGGCTCGACATGAACTTCCTCATGTCGGCCGCGATCGTGGGCGCCATCCTGATCGGCGAGCCCTTCGAGGCCGCCACCCTCGCCTTCCTCTTTTCGTTGGCCGAGCTGCTGGAGCGGTTCGCGGTGGATCGCGGGCGGCGGTCGATCGCGCAGCTCCTGGAGCTGGCCCCGGAGCGAGCCGATCGGCTCGAGGCGGACGGCCGGGTCGTCAGCGTCCCGGCTGCAGAACTCCGCCCGGGCGATCGGATCCGGATCCGTCCGGGAGACAAGATCCCCGCCGATGGCCGGGTGGTGGCCGGACACTCCGCAGTGAACGAGTCCACCATCACGGGCGAGGCCTTCCCCCGACCGAAGCAGCTTGGCGACCCGGTATACGCCGCGACCCTCAACACCGAGGGCGCCCTCGATGTCGAGGTCACCGCCGACGCGGCCCACAGTGCCCTGGCCCGCATCGTTCGACTGGTGCGCGAGGCCGAGGCCCGCCGGGCACCGATTGAGCGGCAGATCCAGCGGTTTGCCCGGGTCTACACCCCTGTGGTGACCGGGGTGGCCGCGCTGGTGATGGTGCTGCCGCCGCTGGTCTTCAATGGCGACCCGGTCGACTGGTTCATCCGCGGGCTCACCCTTCTGGTGATCGCCTGCCCCTGCGCGCTGGTCATCGCCACGCCGGTGACGATGGCGAGCGCCCTCACCAGCGCCGCGCGTCATGGGGTCCTGGTGAAGGGCGGCGAACACCTGGAGACCCTGGGAAGCGTCCGGACCCTGGCGGTCGACAAGACCGGGACGCTCACCACCGGTCACCTCAGGGTGAAGACGCTCCTGCCGGGTCGCGGCACGCCTTCGGACGCGCTCCTGGAGCGGGTCGCGGCCCTGGAGGCGCGATCGGAGCACCCGGTAGCACGGGCCCTGGTTCGATTCGCCGAGGAGCGGGGTGTGAGCGCGGGGGCCCCGGTGCTGGACTTCGCCGCGTTCCCCGGCAGGGGGGTGCAGGCGCGGGTCGCGGGACACGAAATCCGGATCGGCACCGCGGATTTCGCGGGCGGCCATCCGGAGGGAACCGCCATCGGCGACGCCGCGGGCACCATCGAGGTGGTGGCGCGGACTGGAGACGGGATGAGCGGCGTTTTCGCCATTCACGACGAGCAGAGGCCGGAGGCGCGGACCGTGGTGGCGCAGTTGCACCGATTGGGGATCCGCCCGGTGATCATGCTGACCGGCGACGCGCCTCCGGTGGCCCGGTCGGTCGCCCAGGCGGTGGGAGTGGACGAGTGGCGGGCCGGCCTTCTCCCCGAAGACAAGGTGGCCGCCGTTCGCGACCTTCGCGCGAGGCATGGCCGGGTGGCGATGCTGGGCGATGGGGTCAACGACGCGCCGGCCCTCGCCGAGGCTTCCGTCGGGCTCGCCATGGGGGGGGCCGGCTCGCCGGCGGCGATCGAGGTGGCCGACGTGGCCCTCATGGCCGACGACCTGACCCGGCTGCCGTACGCGGTGAGCCTCGCCCGCCGGGCGCGGGCCACCATCCGCTTCAACATCGCGCTGGCCCTCGGTCTGAAGCTGGTGCTGGCCGTTGGGGCGGTGCTGGGACTGGTGAGCCTGGCGGTGGCGGTGCTGGTTGGCGACATGGGTGGGTCGCTGGCGGTGACGACCAACGCCCTCAGGCTCGCTCGGGTCGGTGACCCGGATGGTGGCCACCGCCGGGCGTCAACCGTGCCGGTCGACGGAAGGGAGCCATCCGGTGGAGGTCGGTGAAGACAGGCGCCGGGCCTTCTCGCGCTGGATCGCCTCCTGACGGGCCCGGTCGATCGGCGTGCGGCGGAAGATCAGACTGGCGGCGACGAACAGTCCTCCCACCCCGATCCCGAAGAGCCATGCCAGCGCCCGATCGGTGGCCGCCGACTGCTGGGCAAGCGACTCGCGGTACCCGATCGCGCCAAGAAGGAGGCCGGTCAGGGCCAGCGTAACCGACCGCGCGACCTTCTGCCCCATCCGCCAGAACCCGAAGTACAATCCCTCGGAGTCCTCACCGGTTTCGACGAAGTCGAGATCCGCGATATCGGTGACCAGCGACTCCACCAGGATGATGGCCCCGACCAGGAAGCCACCCACCACGGCAACGGCCACGGGCCCGACCAGCGACCGCGGCGGGAGGATCGGGTAGGCCAGGGCCGTGAGGCTGCCGAGCGCCAGCAGCGCGACGAACGCCGGCTGGCGCTTGCCGAAACGGCGCCCGAGCCAGACCCAGGCCGGCACCGAGAGGACGATCACCAGCGCGAACACGCTGAGAATCACGCTCTGGACCGCCGCCTCGGGCAGATCGAGGCTGTCCTTGTAGTAGGGCAGGGCGAGGGTCGAGTTCATGGCTCGACCCGTGGCCACCAGCAGGAACGCGGCGAAGAACGGCAGGTAGACCGGATTCCGGAGCACGCGCCGGGTGTTCCCGAGGAAGTCCCGCCACCGGAACCGCCGGGCCGCGGCCGGCAGCCCGGCGGATCGCCGCCAGGTGGCGAGCACCGTGAGCCCGGCCGTGAGCGCCACCGCGCCGCCCATGAACGCGCTTCCCAGACCCCGGCTCCGAAACAGACCGCCGGGCTCGGACACGTCGGCCCCGATCACCGATGCCGCGAGCAGGGGCGAGAGGATGCCGGCAAAGAACCCCAGCGTGCCGAAGACCATCCGCCATCCATAGAGCTCGGTCCGCTCGTGGGTGTCGGCCGAGAGCACCCCTCCCAGGGCGATGTGGGGCACGCCGATGATGGTGAGGCCGGTGTTGACGAAGACGTAGGCCAGGAGCAGGTAGAGGAAGATCGCGAACTGGCCCGGGAGCGGGGGTGGATTGAACACCAGGACCAGCCCTCCCCCGAAGAGCAGGCCGCCGGCAAAGAGGTAGGGCGCAAACCGGCCCCAGCGGGTGGCGGTCCGATCCACGATCGCACCCATGACCGGATCGGTCACCGCGTCCCAGAGAATCGCCACCGCGAGCGCCGGGCCCGCCAGGAGCGGCGAGAGGCCCACGCCCCGGACGTAGAACTCGAACAGGTAGAGCTGGAGCAGAAGCTCTCCCCCGGAGAGCCCGAACTCGGCCACTCCGTAGCCGGCCTTGGTGCTCCGTGGAAGGGCCGTCAGGCGGCGAGCCGCTCCGAGAGCGCCATCGCGACCGGCGGGCCGGAGCCGGGGCTGTGATCGTGCTTGAAGAAGACCAGGGTGTCGGTCCAGGGCAGCTCGCGGAGCGCGGCGGCCCACCGGTCCAGCGCGGCCGCGTCGTAGCCCAGGCGGTGAAGCCGCACATACCCCCAGGAGGCGGTCGCGATCAGGGGAGTCTCGAGGTCGTCCTGGTCCGAGATGCAGAGGGCCACGTCCCGCGCCCGAAGGGCCTCGAACACGCCATCGTCGAACCAGCTGGGATGGCGGAACTCGATCGTTACGGGCCAGCGCCGGGGCAACGCCGCCAGGAAGTCGGTGAGCCGGGGGAGATCCAGCCGAAAATTGGGAGGCAGCTGAAACAAGTTGGCACCCAGGCGACTGCCCAGCACCGCGGAGGTCTGGGCCAGGTAGCCCACCAATTCACCAGCGTCCTTGAGGCGGGCGTGATGGGTGATCCGCTGGCTGGCCTTGAGGGCGAACCGGAAGTCCGCGGGCACCTGCGCCGCCCAATCGAGCAGGTTCTTCTCCCGAGGCATCCGGTAGAAGGTGTTGTTGATCTCCACCGCCCGGAACCGCGACGCGTAGTACGCCAGCATCTCGGCGTCCGGGTGCTTCGCCGGGTAGAAGGTCCCCTTCCACTCCTTGAAGGCGTAGCCGCTGGTGCCGACGTAGAACCCGGGCATCCCCTCAGGAGACCTTCCGTCCGGCCTCCGCCGCGGGCCCCGCGGCGGCCTGCTTGCCGCGGGCGAGGCTCTGTTTCAGGGCCTCCATCAGGTCGATGATCTTGCCGCCGCCATCCTGGGAGGGCTCGGCCGTGATCTCCTGACCCTCGACCTTGCCCTGGATCGCCTCCAGCACCCGCTCGCGCACCTGGTCCTTGAACCGCTCGGGATGGAACTCGTCGGTGGCGGCCTGCTCGATCAGCTGCCGCGCCAGCGCCAGCTCGGCGGGCTTCACCTCGCCCTCGCCCAGCGGCACCTCGGACGCGGGGCGGATCTCGTCCTGATAGTGGAGCTGCTCCATGACCAGCACGTCGCCCATCGGCCGGAGCAGCACCAGGTGCTGCTGCCCCCGCGCCGCGTACTGGCCGATCGCGGCCCGCCCGGTCTCCGCCAGGGCGCGGGCCAGGAGCCGGTAGGCGCGGTCGCCGCCCTTGTCCGGGCCGAGATAGTAGACCCGGTCGAGGTAGAGCCGCTCCACCTCGGCGAGCGGCACGAACTCGACGATGTCGATGGTGTTGGTGGCCTTTTCCTCCAGGGCCTTGAGCTCCTCCGGCGTGAAGACCACGTACTGGTCCTTGGCGAACTCGTAGCCCTTGACCATCTCCTCGCGCGGCACGATCTCGCTGTCCTTGGGGCAGACGTACTGCTGCTTGAGGCGGGTCCCGCATTTCTTGTGGAGCAGATTGAATGACACGCTGCGGGCCGACTCCGACGCCGAGTACACGTGGATCGGAACCGAGACGAGGCCGAAGGAGATGGTGGCGGTGCCGATGGACCGGGCCGGCATGGGGCGCTCCCGTGCGGAGACGGCGCCATCCAGGGCGATTCGGACCGGGGGCGCCGTGACCGGTCCCGGTCGGAACATAGCGGCCACCCCCCCCCACGATACGGGGCCGGCCTGACTTCGGGAAATATTCGGGATCCACCGGGCCACGGTCAAGCCTGGCGGATCCAGGGACCCGTCTCATTCCTGTCGTAGCACCGCCATCGGGTTGACTGACGCCGCCCTGCGAGCGGGGATCCAGATCGCCAGAATGGCCACGCCGCCCATGACGAGCGGCACCAGCGCGAAGGTGGCCGGGTCGAGCGCGGTGCCGTAGAGCAGGCCGGACAGGAGACGGGCGCCTGCCAAGGCGCTACCCAACCCGAGGCCGATCCCGAGCAGCACCAGGCGCAGTCCCTCCCGCAGCAGGAGCCGAACCACGGCGCCGGCCGCCGCGCCCACCGCCATCCGGATGCCGATCTCACGGTGTCGTTGCGCCACGGAGTGCGAGGTGACACCGTACACGCCGATCAACGCCAGGCCAAGTCCGAGCACGCCGAACATGGCAAGCACGGTACCAGCCAGGCGGGCTGGCAGGAGCGCGATGCCGAGGTGGTTGTTCATCGACCTCACGTTGGCCACGGGAAGGTTCGGATCGAAGGCCGCGACCTCGTCCCGAAGTACCGGCACCAGATCGAGGGGGTCGCCGACGGTTCGGATCAGGACGGTCATCTGGGACGACCAGCTCTGGGCCCGGGGAAGGAACATGAAGGCGGTCGGCTCCTCGCCCAGCCGGACGTACTTTCCGGTGGGAACCACGCCGATCACCGTCCGGTCGCGGCCGCCGGTTCGGACCACGCGGCCAATCGGATCCTGTCCCGGCCAGAACCGTTCGGCGAATCGCTGGTTGACCACCATCACCCCCGTGGCGCTGGTGTCGTCGCTCACGCTGAATTCCCGTCCCGCCAGGAGCGGGGTGCCCATCGCCTCGAAGTATCCCGGGGCCGCGCGGGCTACCCCCACGGACATCAGTTCGTTCGGGCCGGGCGTATACCCGGGGACAGATATTCCCCAGTCGTTGCTGCCCAGAGAGAGGAAGAGGCGGTCAACCAGGCTCGCGACCCGGACCCCCGGATGCGCCTCGAGCCGTTCTACCAGGCGTCTCTCGAACTCCTGGATCCGGGCGCGGCTGTGGCCCTGAAGCCCTGGATCAAACTCTGCGGTGAGCAGGTGATCGCGGTCGAATCCCGTGTCCACGCGGGTAGCGGCTCTGAGGCTCTGGAGGAAAAGACCGGCACTTACCAGGAGAAGAATGGAGAGCGCGATCTGAGACACCACCAGCACCTTCCTGGTGCCAGCGCGGGAACCGCCCGCCGACGCTTCTCCCTTGAGCGCGGGTACGAGGCTGGGGCGTGTGGCCTGCAGGGCCGGGGCAAGGCCGAAGGTGACCCCGGTCAGAACCGACACTCCAAGGGTGAACAACAGCACGGTCGGGCTCAGGCTGAGCCCGGGCGTGAAGTCGATGTCGAACGGCAGCCGGATGTTGTTGGCCAGCCGCATGGCCCACCAGGCGATACCGATTCCTGCCAGACCGCCCAACAGCGACAGCACCAGGCTCTCGGTGAGGAGCTGGCGGATCAGCACGGTCCGCCGCGCGCCAAGGCTCAGCCGTACCGCCATCTCCCTGGCCCGCTCACCGGCCCGGGCCAGCAGGAGGTTGGCGACGTTGACGCATGCGATGAGGAGCAGCAAGGCCACGACGGCCATGACGACGGTGGTGAGGCCGACCTGGGCACCGCGGAGCGGCGGATGGATGCCGGCCTCCTGCTGCGGTACCAGATTGATGCCGGTCCCGCGGTAGTCGTCGGGATGCTCCTCGCTGAGTGCCGTGGTCAGCGCGTCGAGCCGCTGCCGCGCTACGGCGAGCGAGACGCCCGGCGCGAGGCGCGCGATCAAGGAGAAGGAGTTGCTCCCCCGCCTCTCGAACAGCCGGTCGGCTTCCCCGGGCCGGATGTGGTCCAGCTGCATCAGCGGCACCCAGAGCGCGGGCGAGGCAATGGGGATCACCCCCTTGAAACCCGGCGGAGTCACGCCAATGACGGTGTAGCTCCGGGCGTTGAGCACGAACGTCCGCCCCACCACCTCCGGGTCACCGCCAAAGAGCCCCTTCCAGCCGGTGTGACTCAGCACGGCCACCGGATGAGCACCCCGGCCCTCGTCCTCCTCGTCGGCGAAGGTTCGTCCGAGGGCAGCGCTCGCCCCGAGCACCGCAAAGAAGT
Organism: uncultured Gemmatimonas sp.; assembly: GCA_964521535.1. GTDB lineage: Bacteria > Gemmatimonadota > Gemmatimonadetes > Gemmatimonadales > GWC2-71-9 > SHZU01. The sequence goes on along the minus strand of CAZFSA010000027.1, from coordinate 14,882 downwards.
TCGCCGAGGCGACGCTCCCGAGTACCCGGCGGGGCTCCCCGTCAGCCGAGACGTTCATCGACTCGAAGGTCCAGGCGGCCACGCCGGCCAAGACTCCCCTGGTGCCCTCCCTCACGTCGCGGAAGTGGGGCAGCGAATTGGATCCATACCGCATGTCTCCGGGCCAGGTTCGGTAGAGCTGGACCAGCTCGTCGGGAGCGCGGACACCGGCCAGAGGTTGCAGGAGAAGGGAATCGACGGCCGAGAAGACCGCCGTGTTGAGTCCGATCCCGACGGCCAGGGTCAGAATGACCACCAGGGAGAAGGCCGGGTTTCGTCCCAGCAAACGGACCGCATGCCGGAGGTCGGCGTGTGGGATCGGCATTCGTTTACCCCGGCTGGATTTGTTCGACTTGTCCCGCTGAACTCGAAAGTCACGCTACGGCCCGACGGCGGGTCGTGTTTCAAATTGGATCAGGAAAGGCCCCGGTCGGGCCAGTCACGCGTGCGATTGCGGATGAGGAGCTTTCGGTATATGTTCGGTAAGCGACGCCGTCTGCGGGTCGGTGCAGACCCGCTCATCACCCAGCCAGCCAAGAGGCCAGCATGTACAGGCGCATCGACGATTTCCTCGCCGAGTGGGCATCCGAGAGCAACGCCACCCAGTCGGTCCTCCGCAACCTGACGGACCGCTCTCTCGGCCAGCGGGTAACCCCTGATGGGCGGAGCCTGGCAAAGCTGGCGTGGCACCTGGCGCAGAGCATCCAGATGGGAACCGAGGCCGGACTCACCGGCGTTGCCGGGCCCGGCGAGCACGACCCGGTGCCGGCCAACGCGCAGGCGCTGCTCGAAGGGTATACCGCAGCCGCGCAGTCGCTGCCGCAGGCGGTGAAGGCGGAATGGACCGACGCCCTGCTCGGCGAGGCGGTCCCGATGTACGGGGAGATGTGGCCTCGGGGCAAGGTGCTGGACGTCATCATCCGCCATGAGGCCCATCATCGGGGTCAGATGACGGTGCTGATGCGCCAGGCCGGGCTCACGGTACCCGGCGTGTACGGCCCCGCTCGGGAGGAATGGGCGGCGATGGGGATGGAGGCCCAGGACTGATGTCGACCCAGTCGGTGGCCCAGGGACTGGTGGAGCTCTGCCGTCAGGGAAAGAACCTCGAGGCGATCGAGCGGTACTACGCGGACGACGTGGTGAGCATCGAGCCCGCGGGTGGTCCCGAGATGCCGGCCGTCATGAACGGCAAGGCGGCTGTTCGCGGGAAGAACGAGTGGTGGTTCGCCAACCACGAGATTCACCGGGCAACAGCCAGCGCACCGATGGTGGGGGACGGGCAATTCGCGGTGTACTATGAGTACGACGTGACCTACCGGCCGGCCGGCCGCCGGATGCAGCTGGCGGAAATGGCGCTCTACACCGTGGCTGGCGACAGGATCGTCCGGGAGCGGTTCTTCTACCACATGCCGGGCCGCTGAGTCGGTCGATCCGTCGGGCGAGGCGGCGGCTGGCGCCGCCGCCTCGGGCCGGCGACTTTCGGAGGACATGCCCGAGCCCGACGCCCCGCCGCCCGGCGGCGATTCGCTCGCCGCCTATCGCGCCAAGCGATCGGCGGATCGCACCACCGAACCGTTCGGGCCGGCGCCCGCACCCGCCGCCGAGGCCACCGCGTGGTCGGGCGGGCTGTTCGTGGTGCACAAGCACGCCGCCCGCCACCTCCACTACGACCTCCGTCTGGAAATGGAAGGCGTGCTCCGCTCCTGGGCCGTCCCCAAGGGCCCATCCCTGGATCACGCCGACAAGCGATTGGCCGTCAAGGTCGAGGATCACCCGCTGGAGTACGGCGACTTCGAGGGAATGATCCCCGAGGGGAACTACGGCGCTGGCGCGGTGGTGGTGTGGGACCGGGGTCAGTGGGTGCCGCTCGAGGAGCCGAAGGAGGGGCTGGCCAAAGGCAAGCTCCTCTTCGAGCTTCGCGGCTACAAGCTCCACGGCCGCTGGACCCTTGTGAAGATCAAGAAGAGCGAACGGGACTGGCTCCTGATCAAGGAGCGCGACAACTGGGTCAAGTCGCCGGGAGACCAATTCCCGGAGGAATCCGTCCTCTCGGGCCTCACCGTGGAGGACTGGAAGGCCGGTCGCTCGCCGGCCGATGCGCTGCGGCGGGAGATCGAGGCCCTGGACCTTCCTCGGGCCCCGGTGGATGCGGCCTCGATCGAGGTGATGCTCGCGGAGCCGGCCGACCGGGCGTTCTCGAAGCCGGACTGGGTTTTCGAACTCAAGCTCGACGGGTACCGGATCCTGGCCGAGCACCGGCAAGGCTCGGCGCGGCTCATCACCCGGAACGGCAACGACTACACCGAAGTGTTTCCAGAAGTGTCACGGGCCATCCGGGCGCTTCCGGTAGACGGCGTGGTTCTGGACGGCGAGGTCGTGGTACTGGACCCGAAGGGCGTTCCGAGCTTCGCGCTCCTTCAGCGCCGGGGTCGGATCAGCCGCCCGATCGACGTCCGCCGGGCCGCGGTGGAGCTGCCCGCCACGTTCTTCGCCTTCGACCTCCTGGGCTTCGAGGACTTGGACCTCCGTCCCCTCCCGCTCGTCGAACGCAAGCGCCTGCTCCGGAAGCTGCTGCCCCCGCTCGGACCCGTCCGCTTCCTGGATCACATCGAAGCGGAGGGCGAGGCCTTCCTGGAGCAGGTCGAAGGCATGGGACTCGAGGGGATCGTGGCCAAACGGGCCGATGCCCCATACCGCGGTGGCCGGAGCGCCCAGTGGCTCAAGATCAAGGCCGAGAAGACCGGCGACTTCGTGATCGTCGGGTTCACCGAGCCCAAGGGGGGCCGCGCCGGGTTCGGCGCGCTCCAGCTGGCTGACCTGGTGGGGGGACAGCTGGTGTACGCGGGCCGGGCCGGTACCGGGTTCGACGACCGGCAGCTGGTCGAGCTGCGCCAGTTGCTGGAGCGGGACCGGCGGGCCACGCCGCCCTGCGCCGGTCCGGTTCCCGCCGGCGCGGCCGAGCCCCTCCCGACGGAGGCGATTCCCGAGACCCGGACCACCACCTGGGTGGAGCCGCGGCACGTCTGCGAAGTGCGGTTTCGGGAATGGACGCCGGACGGTCTGCTCCGCCATCCGGCGTTTCGCCGGATCCGCGACGACAAGCGACCGGACCAGTGCGACCGGCAGGGATGGAGTCGGGAAGCGCCTGCCGAGCCCGATCCGGTCGCACCGCCTGCGCCGCCACCGGCTCGTCGAGAGGGTCCCCGGACCGTGCCCTTCACCAATCTCGGGAAGGTGTTCTGGCCCGCCGAACGCTACACCAAGGGCGACCTGATCGAGTACTATCGCAGCATCGCCCCGTGGCTCCTGCCCTATCTCCGCAGCCGGCCGGTGGTGATGACCCGGTTCCCCGACGGGATCGACGGCAAGTCGTTCTACCAGAAGGACGCCCCCGAGTTCGCGCCCGAATGGATCCGGACCGAGCCGATCTGGAGCGAGGACACCCAGCGCCACATCCGCTACTTCGTGTGCGACGACCTGGAGTCGCTGCTCTACCTCGCCAACCTCGGCACCATTCCTCTCCACATCTGGATGAGCCGGGTGGGCTCGCTGGAGCTGCCCGACTGGTGCGTGCTGGACCTCGACCCGAAAGAGGCGCCGTTCGCCGACGTGGTGTCGGTGGCCCGCACGCTCCACCGCCTCTGCCAGGAGGTCGGGCTGCCAAATTTTGTGAAGACCACTGGCAAGACCGGCCTGCACGTGATGATCCCGCTCGGGCGGCAGTGCACCTACGAGCAATCTCGCGGTCTGGGCGAACTATTGGCCCGGCTGGTGCTGCGCGAGCACCCCGGCATCGCCACGATCGTCCGGCACGTGACCCGGCGGGGCGACAAGGTCTACCTCGATTACCTACAGAACCGGTACGGGCAGCTGATCGTGGCCCCGTTCAGCGTGCGCCCCCTTCCGGGCGCCACCGTCTCGATGCCCCTGGATTGGGACGAGGTCGATGATGACCTCGACCGCGTGCGCTTCACCTTCACCATCCGGACCGCACTGGCCCGGATGGAGGCGCTGGGACGGGACCCCTGCGGCCCGGTCCTGGAACTCCGCCCGGATCTCGGGGCGGTGCTGGCCGCGCTGAGCGAGCGCTACGGTCCCGGCGGATCCCGAATCGAAAGGTCGACATGACTGGCTCTACGCCACCGCCGTCGGATTTGCCTCCGCCAGGCCTTCGGGGGATCGAGCTCCAGCACGATCCCCGCTTCAACAAGGGAACCGCCTTCACCCCGGCCGAGCGCGACGCCCTGGGCCTTCGGGGTCTCCTTCCCCCCCGGACCCTCTCGATGGAGGAGCAGAAGAGCCGGGTCCTCCGAAACCTGCGGCTCGAGTCCACGCCGCTCGACCAGTACGTCTTCCTGACGGCGCTGCTCGACCGGAACGAGACTCTGTTCTACCGGGTGCTCGTCGACCATATCACCGAGCTGATGCCGATCGTCTACACCCCGACCGTAGGGCAGGCCTGCCGGCACTTCGGCCACATCTTCCGCCGGCCCCGGGGACTCTATGTGAGCGCCGAGGACCGGGGCCGGGTGCGGGAGGTGGTGGGGAACTGGCCGGAGCCGGCCGCGTCGATCGTGGTGGTGACCGATGGCGAGCGGATCCTCGGCCTGGGCGACCTGGGCGCCTCCGGGATGGGGATTCCGATCGGGAAGCTGGCGCTGTACGTGGCCTGCGCCGGGGTCCACCCGCGCGGATGCCTGCCGGTGATGCTCGACGTGGGAACCGACAACGAGGAGCTGCGGACCGACCCGCTCTACACCGGGCTGCCGGTGCCGCGCCTCCGGGGCGCACCCTATCGCGAGCTGGTGGAGGAGTTCGTCGCCGCGGTAACGGAGCGGTATCCCGGCGTGTTGATCCAGTTCGAGGATTTTGCCACCGAGAACGCCTTTGCGTTGCTCGAGCGATATCGCCAGCAGGTGCCGAGCTTCAACGACGACATCCAGGGCACGGCTGCGGTGGCGCTGGCGGGGTTGATGGGAGCAGGCCGGATCACCGGCGTGCCGCTCACCCGGCAACGACTGCTTTTCCTCGGCGCGGGGGCCGCGGCCACCGGCGTGGCCGACCTGGTCGTGGCCGCGATGGTGGAAGACGGCATGGCGGAGGCCGAGGCCCGGCGGCGGTGCTGGTTCGTGGACTCGAAAGGTCTGGTGGTGCGGGCCCGCGAAGATCTCGCGGTGCACAAGCGGCGTTACGCTCACGACAACCCGCCCGTCGCCAGCCTCCTCCAGGCGATCGAGGCGCTCGAGCCCACGGCCCTTCTCGGCCTGTCGGCCCAGGGCAAGGCCTTCACCGAGCCGATCGTCCGTGCCATGGCCCGGGTGAACCCACGGCCGGTGATCTTCGCGCTCTCGAACCCGACATCCAGGGCCGAGTGCTCGGCGGAGGAGGCCTATGCCTGGAGCGAGGGCCGAGCGGTGTTTGCGAGCGGCAGCCCGTTCGATCCCGTGCACCTGGCCGGCCGCCGTCACGTGCCGGGGCAGGGCAACAACGCCTACATCTTTCCCGGCCTCGGCCTGGGCGCCATTCTGTCCCGGGCCAGGGAGATCACGGATTCGATGTTCCTTGTCGCCGCCCGCACCCTGGCCGCGCAGGTGGATGCGCAGGGGATCGAGGAAGGCAACGTCTACCCGCCGCTCACCCGGATCCGCCCGGTCTCGGCGGCGATTGCGGCCGCGGTGGCGCGGGTCGCCGCAGCTCAGGGCTTGGCACGCCGGCCCGTTCCCGCCGACGCCGCAGCCTGGGTGGCCGATCAGATGTACGAGCCCCGGTACCGGGACTACGTGCGTTAGGCAGGGCCTACCCCCGCCCGGCCGAGACGGTCATCAGCCAGAGGGCGCCCTGGAGATCGCTGATCGTGAAGTAGATCGCGTCGCCGTCGGTGACGAAGTCGTCCCGGAACACCGGGCGGTCCGGGTCGTCGAACCGGGCCACCTCCTCCGGACGGCCGCCATCGATCGGCACCCGCCAGATCCCGCCCTGACCGCCCCGGTGCTCGCTTCGGACCAGAAGCGCCGGCTCGAACGGCAGCCACTGCGGGCGGCGGAGCGCCCCGCCGTCGGCGTCGGCGGGTGTGGCGACCACCCGTGAGGGCCCGCCGTCGGGCGACACCAGCCGGATGTTTCCCTGGGGATCGCTGAACGCCAGCCAGCGCCCGTCGCGCGACCAGGTCACGCCAGTACCGTCCTCGTCGAGCACCAGGCGCGGCTGGCCCCAGGTGGAGTCGGGGTTCCGGGCAACGATATGGATCCGGTCGCGGCCCGCCCGATCCCGGCGGTGGAAGACCAGCTGCTCGCCGTCCGGCGCCCACTGGGGCTGGTGGTCGTCCAGCGAGTCCGCCGTCACCTGCTGCACCCCCCGGCCGGTGGCTCGCATCACGAACAGGTGACGGATCCCGTTCCGGACCGAGTAGAAGGCCACTTCCTTGCCGTTGGGCGACCAGACCGGCCCGAATTCGTCGGCCGGGTCGCTGGTGATGGCCGTGGGACGTCGGGTATTGAGGCTCTGGACGTAGAGATCCTGATTTCCCTCGCGGTTGGAGTCGAAAAGGAGCCACCCTCCACCCGGCAGCACGTCCAGGTCTTCCACCACCTGATTGCCGGTGGTAATCGGTTCGGCGTGGCGGACGGAGGCCGGGCCATTGGCTCCCAGGCCCAGCGACCAGACGTTGGAGGTCTGGTCGAGCGTGGCCACGGCCAGCTGAGTCCGATCCGCGGTCAGCTGGATGCTGTGGGCGTTGAGCCCGGTGGTGACTCGCCGGGCGGCACCCAGCGGCGCGCCGCTTCGGTGTATCGTCTGCACGTAGACATCGCGCGGCCCGCCTTCGTTGGATACGAAGACCAGGGTGCGGCTGTCCCACCAGGCCGGGCTGGTGGCCAGGGCGTTGCCGCTCGTGACCGCGGCGGGCGTGCCTCCCTGGCGCGGCACGATCATGATCCGCGAGGGGGCGATGTTGCCGAGCAGCGACTCGCCCAGAACGAAGTCGCGGTTGCCCGACACGTAGGCCAGCCGCGACCCGTCCGGCGAGAAGGCCAGCGAGTGCGCGGTGACATCGCGGACCAGGACGACGGGATTGCCGCCCGACGCCCCGCGCACCCGGATGGCGCCGCCCTGGACCCACGCCACCGTCTGCCAGTCGGGTGACCAGGCCAGGCTTGCGGCCGGGTCCGCCGGCGTTCCCTCGATCAGCACCTCGGCGCGTCCGCCCAGGGCCGGGACCGAGTAGATCGCCCCCGCGGTCTGGAAGTACACCCGGGTGCCGTCGCGCGACCAGGTTGGCATCCGCTGGTTGCCGCCCAGGTCGTCAGCGATCATCACCGGGTCGCCCCCGTCCACCTGGCGGACCTGGATCCGGAGGGACCCGTTCCGTCCGCTGGCGTAGGCGATGAGCCGTCCGTCGGGGGACACGGCCGGATCGAGCTCGAGATCGGCCGCGGTACTGAGGCGCCGGGCCGTGCCGACCTCGATCGCCACCGGCTCCGGGCGGGTGAGCCAGAACGCACCCGCGGCGAGGACCACGGCGGCACCCGCTGCCAGCAATGCCCGGCGCCGTCCCCGGTGGACCGCTTCCTGCCCGACCGGCGTGATTCCCCCGCTGGGACCGAGCAGCGGCTCCAGCTCTTCGGCCAGCTTCGCCGCACCGGGCCACCGATCCTGGGGCCGCTTCCGCAGGCACCTGGCGATGATGGCCGCGAGCGCGGGTGGGACATCGGGGCGGAGGTCGGCCAGCGCTGGCGGATTCTCGGCCACGTGCGCGGCCAGCAGCGCCGCCGGCGAGTCACCGCTGAAGGGCGGCCGTCCGGCAATCATCTCGAAGCCCACGACCCCCAGCGCGTAGATGTCGGCGCGGGGATCCAGCTCGGGATCGGCGGCGACCTGCTCCGGGGCCATGTACGCCGGCGTGCCTACCGCCATCCCGCCCGTGGTGTGCTGGGCGCCCCCGGCGCGGGCGGCGCCCCGGGCGATCCCGAAATCGGCCACCAGCGCATGCCGCCCGGACAGGAGGACGTTCTCGGGCTTGATGTCGCGATGGATGATGCCCAGTTCGTGCGCGTATCGGAGCGCGTCGCAGACGTCGACCAGGATCCGCACGACGTCCTGGATCGGAAGCCGCCCCTCCCGCTGGAGCCGCTCCCGCAGCGACTCGCCCGCCACGAACGGCATCACGTAGTAGAGCTGGCCTCCGGCGACGCCGGAGTCGAGAAGGGGCAGAACGTTGGGGTGCTGGAGCGTCGCCAGGATCGCGATCTCGCGGGCGAACCGGTCCGGGCCACCGAGGTAGGAGAGGTCGCTCCGGAAGACCTTGATCGCAACCGTCCGCTGGTGCTTCAGGTCCTCGGCCTTGAAGACAGTGGCCGAGCCCCCGCGCCCCACCATCTCGTGGATCCGGTATTTCCCGTCGACGATGGAGCCGAGGAGCACGTTGGGTTCGGTCATTCTGAATCCTACGGTCTCCCGAGCGCCGGCGTTATCGCCCCACCGGCTGCGATGTGGTCAGTCTCTGGTAGAGACACGCCAGCGGGGTGAAACGTTGCATTCGGCGACGCGAGCAGCGCCCTATCGATCCCGCGGCGAGCCGGGTTCCGGCAGCCGGTCGGCAAGGTAGCCGGCCAGGCGGTCGGCCGCCTGGGTGAGGGCGCCGACGGCGCGGCCCAGCAGGTGGCCGATCGCGGTGGGCCAGTCGATCCGCTCGGCGATGGCGACACCGCCCAGGACCGGGGCCAGTTCCCGCCGCATCCGGAACAGCACCGGCCCGGTGGCCATCACGGGATTGAAACGCGGGTCGTAGCGGATGCCGATCCCCTCGATCAGCCCGGCGGTGCGGGCAAAGTAGACCAGGTCGCTGGGCAACTGCACCGGCCACCGGTGCAGCTCGTCCAGGATCTCACGGGTCAGCAGCTCGATCCGCTCGGCCGTGGTCGTTCGCCGCGCGGCGAGGTCGAGGAGGAGGTGCGCCAGCCGTTCGATCGCGGCGCGGTCGGCCCCGGGCTCCACCAGCCCGAGGGCATAGAAGCCCGCCACCACGCCGGTGGCGTCGTTCCGAATCGCGGCGAAGATGGTGTCCACCAGTTGCCGGCGGCGCTCGGGCGGGACCGGGATGACGACGCCGAAGTCGAGCAGGACCAGGGCGCCGTCCCGCCCGACCAGCAGATTGCCGGGGTGGGGGTCGGCATGGAACAGGCCGTGAACGAACATCATCCGGAGGTAGAGCTCCACCAGCCGCTCCACCACGTTCTCCGGCGAGAGGCCGCCGTAGCGGCCACCGGGCACCAGCTCGTCGATCCGGGTCCCCTCCAGGTACTCCATCACCAGCACCCGGGGCGTCGACACCTCGGCGAAGTGCCGGGGGATGCGCACGCCCCGCGTGCCCGCGAAGTTGGCGCGGACCAGCTCCAGGTTGCGGGCTTCGTGGGCAAAGTTCAGCTCGTCGTGGATCCGGACGGAGAACTCCTCGATCACCGCCAGGATTCCGCGGGTGTGCACGTTGGGAAACCAGCGGACCAGCGGCCGGGCGATGGCCCGGGCCGCGCGGAGGTCGCGGTCGATCAGGCCCTGAACCCCGGGACGAAGCACCTTGATCGCGACCTGGTGGCCCCGATAGACACCCCGATGCACCTGGCCCAGGGAGCCGGCGGCGATCGGGTCGGGATCGAGCCCGTCGAACACCTCGTCTGCCGGTCGGCCCAGCTCCAGGCGCAGCGCGGTTGCCACGTCGCGCCAGGGGACGGGCGGCACCCGGTCGGTGAGACTCTTGAGTGCCTCGGCGTACGGTTCTCCCAGCAGATCGGCGCGGCCCGCGAACACCTGCCCGAGCTTGACGAAGCTCGGGCCGAGGCGGGTGATCGTGGCGAGGAGCCGGCGGGCGCGGGTCCGGTGGAACTCGGGCGACCGGCTCACCGGGCCGCCGGCCACGAGCCAGCGGCGCCGATCGCGGACGAACGAGAGGGCGAGGGGGAGCAGGAACCGGAGGACGACGACCAGCCGCACCGGACCAATCTAGCGGACCCCGCTTCCGGGGGCCGGATCAGCCCCCAGACCCCATACAACCCTGCTAGATTGCTGCAGCAGCGTGCCGAAGAAGGCGCAGGCGCCGCAGGTGACAGCGCCGAGTCGCTCGATGCGGCTGCTCTGGATGGGCCTTGGATGCGGGATCGGGCAATGGGCGGTCTGATCCCTACCAATCCTCTGTGTTGGCAGCGCCTTCGGCGCGGCCGTCGTGGAGCGGGCGGCTCCCACCTTGTCCTCCTCCTTGCCGGGTGCTGGCCGTTGGCCGGGTGTCGGGGTGGCGCGACTGAGCCGCCACCGGATCCCGGTGCGCCAGTTCAGATGACAGCCACCAACTACCGACTCGCCGACAACGGGATTGGCGACTACACGCTCACGCTGCGCTGGGGATTCGAGAATCGCGGCACGGGACCGGTGTTCTACTACAGGGACTGCGGGGTCCAGCTGGAGAAGTGGATCGACCGGCAATGGGTTCCCGCGTACAGTCGGACCTGTTCCGGCGCCTGGGCCGTCGACACCATTCCACCCGGCGTCACCCGGAGCGGGGAGTTCATCGTGCTGGCCTGCTACCGGCCGACCTGCGCGCCCCGCTTCCAGGTGACCCCGATCCCTGGCACCTATCGGATGCTGCTCGGCCTGCACGCCAGCGCGGTGACCAACGCCACCGGTTCCACCGCCCTGTCGGCGCCTCTGTCCATCGATTGGCGGCGCTCGAATCCGTTCCGCCTCGATCTTCCCTGACGGCCCCCTCGCAGTGGCCGAGCCCCTCCCGGCGTCACCCGCCGGGCGACGCCAGCAACCGGCTCAGCATCAGCAGCGGAATCCCGAGATTTGAGACCGTGTGCCCGACGATCCCGGGCCAGGTATTGCGGGTCCGCTGGGCCACGAAGGCCGTGGCCAGCGTGGTCGGCAGGTAGGAGACCAGGATGCCGAGGTTGTAATGATAGAAGGCGTGGAACAGGGTCCAGAGCACACCGTGAGGCACCCAGGCCCAGCGGCCGAACGCCAGCTCCTGGCGCGGCAGGATGTACCCGCGCCACCACAGCTCCTCGCCCAAGGGTGTTGAAGACAAAGAGGCCGATCGTGAAGTAGATCAGCAGCCCCCAGGTGAACGGTCGCCCGAAGATCCGGGTCTGGCCGTCCGTCAAGCCGTTCATGAACTGGGTGTAGCCGGCCGGGGGGTCGTACAGATGGACGCCTGCCAGAAGGCCCTGGATCCACGGGTTCGCCGGGAAGACGGGAAGCAGGGCGATCGCCAGCGCCACCAGGGCAGCGGTCCAGAGCCAGGTTCGGCGGTCGGGCCGGTGGAGACGGAAGCGCTCCCGGATGCCGGCCCAGGTCCACGGTCGCCCCTCAAACCGGTAGGCCACGAACGCTGCGATGAGCATCAGCGCGAGTGGCGCGACGAAGCCCGCGTGGAAGGCGAGGAGCGGCTCGGACCCCCGGGCGGCAGCGGCGGGGAGCACCACGAAGAGAAACAGCGTGAAGAGCACGGTGGGGATGCCGAAGAACAGCAGGCTCCCTGCCCAGCCCATCGGTTTGATCATTCCCGTCAGGTTTCCGTTCGCTGGTGCGTGCACGGCTCCGAGCGCCGAACCGGGACGACATCGAACGTTGCCCCGTGGGGACCAGGCGGGCAGCGGTCGATTGCGCCGGAAGGTAGAATGGTGTAATAATGGTATAACAACCTGACCCCAGCTGGAAGGGCCGATGCCCCTCAACATCAAGAACGCCGAGGTCGAGCGCCTGGCCGACGAGGTGGCACGGCTCACCGGCGAAAGCAAGACCGAGGCAATCCGACAGGCGCTCTTGGCCCGTCGGGCTGGCCTGACTGCGCGGGCCACGGGCCTGAACCGTGGTCGTCGCCTGGCGGTGTTCCTCGAGCGGCGGGCGTGGCCCCTACTGCCGGCTGGTCCGGCCGGCCGGGCGCCGTCGAAGAAGGAGCGGGAACGGATCCTGGGGTACGGCCCGGAGGGCGTGTGATCCTCGATGCGTCCGCCGTGCTTGCGATCCTGTTCAGGGAGCGTGGCTATCAGGAGTTGCTCGATGCGATCGGCCAGGCCTCCATCGTCGGGATTGGAGCGCCGACTCTGGTGGAGTGCGGAATCGTGACCGCGGCACGGCTCGGCCCCGAGGCGCGCGACCTGGCCGCGGCCATGATCCGCGAAGCCGGGGTCGACGTGATCCCGTTCGCGGACGACCACGGGGTCGTCGCGGTCGATGCCTTCCTCCGGTATGGAAAGGGCCGCCACCGGGCGAATCTCAATTTCGGCGACTGCCTGGCCTATGCCGTGGCCGTGCTCGCGGGTCGGCCGCTTCTCTACGTTGGTGACGATTTCCGCCACACCGATGTTCCGCGAGTGGCGTCCGGTTCCTGACCGCTCCCTCCCAGGCAACGCCATCGGCTCCGCGCCGAGTCCAGACGGTATCCGGGCGACCCGGCCCGATCATGCAACCGCAGCCACGACTGCCGTTCGACCTGCGCGGGCCAGGAGCCGCGCCACGTCATGAACCGGCCGACCGAATCCGGCCGTGGCCAGCGTATCCGCCTCGAGACAGGTGGCCCCCCGGATCGTGAGGCTGTGGGCGACGGTTAGCAACGGCGGGTCAAGTCTGGCATGATCAGCTCGAGTCGGTGGGGGACGGAGTGCCAGGATCTCCGCAGGAGGAGCAGCTTCCGTCGCACCGCCCGCCGCGCTCAGGCTCGCGGCCACGACGGAGGGCACCGAACCCTGCGAACAGGGCGGCGGTGTCCAGGTGGCGAAGAAGCCGGTCAGGGTAGGGCTCAGCTTCCGGATTGCCATCTTCACGATCTGCACCAGGGGGGCGATCACCACGATGAACGAAATGAGCCGCAGGTAGGGCGCCCTGGTCAGGACCCACGCGTTGAGTGCCGAAACGCAGACCGAGGTGATGACGAGGACGAAGACGTTGGCCGCGTACGAGAGCAGCGGGTGGGTGTGCGGAGCGCGAGGGGGCTATGCTGGAGCCTTCACAGCCCGGGTTCTCGTGGAGGCTTGGGGGCGCGCGTAGGTTTCCTGGTCGGCGCCGACCGCTACGGGGCGGGAGGCGTTCGAGGGTACGACTCGTGTGCCTGAACCACCCTCCACGCCCCGTCGAGGCGGTGCACTACGATGGTCCACGCCTCGTGGCCCGCGGTGGGATTGCCGGCAGAGTCGACGTTGGTGGAGTGGATGATGCCGGTCAGGGCGGCGGCGTTCCGGTCGATGACGTAGACCTTCGACTCGCCGAGCCGGAACCGTACGTTCCGGCCGGCGGGGCTCGGAAAGTAGGCCCGCATCGAGACATGGTGGGTGTCGAGCGGCACGATCGCGCCGTGCGTGGCCCAGGCGAAGTCCGGGCCGTCGAGATGATGGGCGATGAACCCGTCGACGTCGTGGCCGTCGATCGTGGCGATCATGCTGGAGGCGAACGCCCGAACCGAGTCGGCCAGGGCTGCCCGCTCCGCGGGCGAAAGCGTCGCTGGCGGCGCCGAGCAGGCCCCGCCCGCGACGGCCAGCGCCAGCGCGAGGGCGTTGGCTCCGCGGCGGGCTCGGTCTTCGATTGGTGAGCGCATCGCAATACGGTACGCCCGTCGCGGTACCGGGAGCAAGGGGGGCATTGCACGGGGCGTCCCTACCCCGAAGGCGTGACCACGACCAGGAGATCCAGCCGTGCGAATCCGCTTCGTCGCCGCATTTCTCCCGCCGGCAGCGCTGCTCGGTCTGGCGGCGCTGCCCAGACCAGGCGTCCCGCTGCCGCAACCGACGCCCATCGCATCCCCCGGTCCGTCGGGGTCTGTACCCTCCGGCCTCGACGTCCAGGAGCACGTGCTCGACAACGGCTTCACGATCCTGCTCCGCGAGGACCGGCGCGCGCCCCGGATTGCCGCCAACCTGTGGATCCGGGTCGGGTCGATGCAGGAGCCCGTGGGGCTGCACGGGATCACGCATTTCCTCGAACACGTCATTCACCAGGGAACCACCACGGTCGGGACCAGTGACCTGGCCGCCGAGCTTCCGATCCTCCGGCAGATTCACGAGACCGAGCAGGAGCTGATCGCGCTCCGGAACAGGGAGCGGAACCGGCTCCGCGAACGGGGTGTGCTCATCGACGAGCTGGCCTGGCCGGAGACGCCCGAAATGCGCGCGCTCCGGGAGCGCCTCTACCAGCTGGAGGACCAGGCCGGCCGGTACCGCGAGTACTGGGCGGAGTACAAGGCCTACATGGAGCGCGGCGGCTATTCCCGGCACACCGACCCGGTGCCGGCCAGCACCGAGCAGGAGTACCTGGAGATCGGCATGGCCCTGCCCCGGGAGAGCCTGGAGCTGTTCTTCCGGCTGGAGGCGGACCGGATGGCCAACGCCGTACTCCGCGGGTGGGAGGCGCAGCGGTTCACGGTGCTGGAGCAGGTGCTGGGCGCGATGGGCCAGCCGCAGACCCGGCTCAACGAAGCGATCGACGCCGTGACGGGAGCGGGGCACCCCGTGTACCAGCCCGACGGCGGCCACCTGCGCGACTTCGGGAACTTCACCCGTGCCGCGCACCTCCGGATCTACGAGGACTACGTCGTTCCCAACAACGCCACGCTGGTGCTGGTGGGCAATGTCACGATGGCGGAGGTGGTGCCTCTCGCCCGGCGCTATTTCGGGAAGCTGCCCCGTGGCCCGGAGCCGCCGGCGGACCTGGATCTCGAGGCCGAGCCCGTGCCCGGTGGCTCGGTCCGGCTGGACTGGACGGAGCCGCTGTCGCCCCAGGTGCACGTCCGGCACCGGATTCCGGGGATCGGGCATCCGGACCGTCCGGTCTTCGAGCTGATCGCGGCGCTGCTCCGGGGGCCG
>CAZFSA010000026.1:0-39603 GCA_964521535.1 uncultured Gemmatimonas sp. | reverse complement strand
AGGGGGGCGCCGAGGGCCGCGCGGGCCACCTGCCGCATCAGGCGACCAGGGTTGCCGCCGGTGGCGTTGGTAAGGACGGTGACCGACGTCTGACTCTCGGGGAACCAGGCGTTTTCGGAGAGGAACCCGTTGATGCCGCCGCCGTGCTGGATCATGGTCCGGCCACCCAGGGTGTCGAGCGAGAGACCGAACCCGTAGCGCCGCGGGCCGGTGGCGGCCGCGCCCTCGGGGGTGGTCAGGGCAGCGTACGAGGCGGCGCTCACGACCTTGCCGCCGTGCAGGAGTCCGTTCCACCGGGCCAGGTCGCCCACCGTGGAGCACATGGCCCCGGCCGAGTACGGCTGGGACATCGCCAGGAAGGCGGCATTCCGGAACCCGCCATCGGCCGCCTCGTAGCCCCTGGCCCGGCGCTGGATCAGCGGGCGGACGTCGCACCACCGCGTGTCCGGGAGGCCGAGCGGGCGGGCGAAGCGCTCCTGCAGGTCGTCGGCCCAGGTCCGGCCGGTGACCTTCTCGATCAGCATTCCCAGGAGAACGTACCCGGTGTTGTTGTAGCGCCACTGGGCCCCGGGCGTGAAGTCCATCGGCTCGTTGGCCGTGAGGGCCACCAGGGTGTCGGGCGGCATCTCCTCGCCCCAGCGGCGGGCCCAGCGGGGGCCAAGATTGGTGTAGCTCGGGATCCCCGAGGTGTGATTGAGCAGCTGCCGCACGGTGACGCCGCGCCAGGCTGCCGGGAGGGTTGAGAGGTAGGTGCCAATCGAGTCGTCGAGCCGGACCCGGCCCCGCTCGACTTCCTGCATCACGGCCACGCTGGTGAACTGCTTGGTGACCGAGCCGATCTGGTAGACCGTCCGGGCCGTGGCCGGGACCTCGTTCTCCAGGTCGGCGAACCCCCAGCCGTTGAAGACCAGGGTGTCGCGCCCCCGGAGCACCGCGATCGACAGGCCGGGCGAGCCCCGGGCTGCGACCCAGGCTTTGGCGAGGGAATCGACCGTCTTCGCGACCGTGGCGGCCGGGGGGAGCGCCTGCGCGACGAGCGAGGGCCCGGCGGTGAGAAGCAACAGGGGAACGAGAACGAGCCGGCGGCCGCGCATCGGGTGTTCCTTGAACGGTGAAGACGGAAACTAGCCTTGGTGATGACCCGAGGCGACCCGGCCTCCGACGGTGCGCGAGGAGGCGCTCACGCGATGCTGGCCAGCACCCGGTCCAGCGCCGCGTAGCTCTGGGCCATTCCTTCTTCCATTCCCGAGTGCAGCATGCCGTCCCGTTCCTCGGTGGTGTGGAAGAGCGCCGTGGTCACCACCCTGGTGCGGCCACCCTCCAGCTCCTCGAAGGTGGCGGTCTGGATCACCACGTGGCCCGGCATCCCGTCCCACTCGAAGGTCTGGACCAGCCGCTCCGGCGGCGCGATCTCGCGGAACCGGCCCTCGAAGCCATGCACGCCGTCGTCACTGTGCTCCACGAACCGCCAGTGCCCGCCCCGCTCCAGTTCGAAGCGTTCGATTACCAGTCGGTTGCCCCGCCCCCACCACTGGGCGAGGAGGGCCGGGTCGGTATAGGCCCTCCAGACCCGGTCCCGGGGAGCGTTGAACACCCGCTCGATCCGGATCTCGCGGTGGCTGGGCGTGGTGACCTGAGCGGCAGTCGGGGGCGATGGCGGGGCCTTCATGACGGATCTCCCTTGGTGCGCTCGAGGAAGGCCTCGAGCCGGTTGAGGCGGGCCTCCAGCATCTCCTGATACCTGGCGATCCACCGCGCCTCATCGCGGAGCTGCCGGGGGCCGAGCCGGCAGGTTCGGACCCGCCCGACCTTCTCCGTGACGACCAGGCCCGCCTGCTCCAGGACCCCGAGATGCTTCTTGATTCCGGTCAGGGTCATCCGGAACTCGGCGGCGAGGTCACTGACGGAGGCGTCGGTGCGGCCGAGCCGGGTGAGGATCCCGCGGCGGATGGGGTCGGCGACGGCGGCGAAGGCCCGGTCGAGGCGCGACGAATACTGAACCATATGGTTCAGTATATCGCCCAGCACACGGGCGCGCAAGAGCGCGCCCGGTTCCAGCCACCCGTTCTACTGGCCGAGTTTGTTCAGCAGCTCCCGGGCGGTCTGGTTGCGGGGGTTCCGGGCCAGGGCCTGCTCCAGGTAGCTCCGCGCCCGGGTCCGGTCGCCGCGGGCCCGCCAGATCGCGCCCAGCTGTTGGTAGGCCCGGTCGCGGTCAGGGTAGACCTGGGTGGCGATCTCCAGGAACTGGACCGCCTTGGCGGTATCCTGGGTGAGGGCCACCATGCCGAGTTGCGCCAGCATCTGCTCCGAAGGCAGGAACGTGGCGCCCAGCCGTGCCGAAACGGACCGGAAGTGCTCGACCAGGTAGTGCGGGTCGGCGATCACCCGCGCGAGGGGCACGCGATAGCCATCGAAGATGAATCGCAGGGCATCGTACTCGGCGATCAGAGGTACCGAGCCGTGATCGTCCTGGTCGTAGTACTTGAAGGCGTAGCGGAGCCCGGAGCGGTTGTAAGCCTCCAGAATGGCGTTGAACTGGGTGATTGCCTCGAAGTGGCGGTTGCTGGTGGTATCGTCGGGGTTGATGGTGTTGGCCTGCGCCACGTAGAGGGCCCGCCCATCGAGCCGGGCGGTGCTCACGTATCCCTTGGCCTGCTTGAGCAGGATCTTGTCATCCCACCAGAGGCTGGGGTCGATCGCGACGTAGGCGTTGAAGATCTCGGGGATGGTATAGAGCGCGTTGATGGCCGTGATCCCGCCCAGCGAGTGCCCCACGAACACCCGGTAGGGCATGGTTCGGTACCGGCTCTCGACGGCCGGGATCAACTCCGACTTCAGAAAGGTGAAGAAATTCCCCATCCCCCCGCTGGTCTTGAAGAAGGGACTGGGCTTGCCGTCGAACCCGGTTTCCACCCGGGTGGGCGTCATGTCCCGGGTCCGGTCGGTGTTGGGGATCGCGACCACGATCAGCTCGGGGATGGCGTAGGTCGCGTTGATTCCGGTGCCAAGGATCTGGATCAGGCCCGAGACCGAGTGGAAATGGGCGTCGCCGTCCAGGAGGTAGAGGACGGGATAGCGCTGCGGGGCGTTGATGGTGTCGCTGTAGGACGGCGGCAGGTATACCAGGTAGGGCCGCTGCTCCTTCAGCGTGGCCGACCAGACGGAGTCCACATGGCCGATGACGGTGGCTCGCTCGAGGCGGGCCTGGGCGGGAGCGGCTTGGGGAAGGATGGCCAGCAGCAGGAAGGCGGTAGGTCGCATCGGAGCCGATCCGGCTGAACGGGTTCGGGTTAGGGGGTCACCGACATGGAATCTATCACCGCCCCGGACCCGGCCGGGGGCGGTGGCGAGGCGACCCGACGATCGGTAGAATCGGGGCGCATCCTACCGGAGGTCGGCATGCTGCGGACTGTCTCGTCGATCCCGTTCCTCGCCATCATGCTCACGGGTTGCGGCACCGGCCGCGACGCCGGACCCCCTGCCGCCGCCGACACCGCTGCCAGCGTGGCGCTCTCGCTCGGCGACCTGGCGGGGCGCTGGTCCGTCCAGGGTTGGCGCGACACGGGATCCGTGGTGCTGACGAGTTTCGAGCTCGCTGGGGCCGAGGACCCCGGCTCGTGGACCATGACCTTCCCCAACCGGGCGCCGATTCCCGTTCGAGTCGCCACCAGCGGTGACAGTGTCGTGATCGATGCCGGGCCGTACGAGAGTGTGCTTCGCAAAGGCGTGGCGGTGGTCACCCGAACGGTGGGGCGGTTGGACGGTAGCCGGCTGGTGGGGACCTTCGTGGCCCGCTACGCAACCCGGATGGTGGACTCGGTCCTGACCGGCCGGATCGAGGGCACACGGCTGCCTTGAGTCCTTCGCGGACTGGCCCCCCGCTGGGGTTGGCCCGACCGTGCCCCTCGGGCGCTAGGGAGCGGCGCTGACTCGGAGGTCCACCCGGTAGTCTGGCGTGGGCCGGGTGGAGAGCCGGGGTGGGGTGAGTGCGACCACCGTGATCCGGACGCCCAGGAGCGTTCCGCTCTGCGGTTCGAGGTCGGTGTTCAGGAGCAGCTGTCGCTCCGGGCCCTGGCCAACCGCTGGCCCCACCGCGAACTCCAGCTCCGCGTTCCCGCCCCAGGCGCAGATCACGTCGATCGGGCAGCGGTAATCGTCCCGCACCGCCACGAACCGGATCTTCACCCGGCCCACGGTGGCCGTGCGGCCGACCGGAAGGGTGATCTTTCTGGGGAGCTCCGCAAGATTCAACGACGGGTCGGTGCCGGGATCGCCGTTGCACCCCGCCGGGGCGGCGGCGAGGCCAACGGTGAGGGCGATCGGCCAACGAGGGCGCATCAGGATTCGCTCGGTTCCTGGTCTGGTCCTGTCTCACTCCAACTATGCTTCAATACCCGCCAGGGCGACTTCCCGTTACCGGGGCCGGGTCACGCTGGCGGAGCTGACAGATGCTCGGCGACGATCAGCCATTCGCCGTGCTTCCGCCGGAACACCGCGGTCCAGGCCCCCTCCAGCACATGCGGGCGTCCGGTGGGAGCGATGTGGGGGATGGACCACGTGGCCGTGAGCACCGCCGCGTCGGGGCCCAGCCGCTCGACGAACACCTGATGCCAGACCCAGCGGGCATCGCGCATGTTCTGGCCGGTGTTTTCCCAGAAGGCCCGGATGCCAGCCCGGAGCGAGTCGACGGTCGGGGTGATCTGGCCCCCGCTGGCCGAAACGACCCGGCCTTCGCTCGGATAGAGAGCAATCATTCGATCCGCTACCCCCGGGCGGCTGAAATCGTAGGCCGCCTCGATCCGTCCCTTGAGGGTATCGGCGAGCGCCAGGTCGTCGCCGGTGTCGGGCGCGGCCTCCGCGCGACAGGCAGTGAGGGCCAGCAGGAGGGGTGGGATCGGGCCCAGACGCGGGGGCATTCAGGGTCTCCCGGAAGTGGTCTGTCTCCAAAGTGGCGCCCCGGGGCGGCAGGCGACAGGATGGCGGGCCCGGGTTCCGGTGTTAGCTTGAACCAGGCGGTGAGCGTCGCCCGGTGGGGCGGATCGAGCCATCCGGCCAGACGCTTCCGGCTGCTACGAACGGGGAGGGCACCATGCGAGGTCCGGGGATCGTCGCGGCGATGGTGTTGGCGGCCGGGTGGCTGGCGGGTTGCTCGGCAGGGGAGGGTGACCGTGCGGGAGCCGACCGAACGGTCCGGGATCTGAGTCTGGTAGAGGTCCCTCCGGTGGCGGCGGTCCAGGTGTCTGACCTGGAGGCCGGACGCCCGCTCCGCGGGGCCGGTGTCTCCCGCAAAGCGAGCGACGCCCGGCGGGCCAGAGCCCCGGTGGCCGAGACCGAAAACGAGCCAGTTCTGGCCCAGACGCCACCGGCGACGATTCCGGCGGCAGCGGAGCCCGAAGCTCAGGCGACGGGATTGGCCGGCCCGGCCGCAGCGGTCGACGCGGCTGCACTGGAGCCACCGCCCGAGATCGTCAGGGCCCCGATGCCGGCCGAACTCCCCCTCGGGTACGCTGGGCCGCACTTGGGCGAGGACTACGGATCGCCGGGCCGACGGGGCCCCGGGATCATCATCCGGGGGGGACGAGGTGGAGTGGATGACGACTGTGATCTCCACCGGCCCACCCTCCGACGGCCCGGTGGAATCGCGATCAACCGGCTGACGCCGGAACTCCCGGGCACGACGGTGTCAGGCATCCTCGGCCGACCGGGCGGCCCGTCCGGCGGGCTGCGGGGCCGGGGTCGCTAGTCGAATCGCAGCTCCTGGCCTGGCGCGGCCCGGATCACCCGCTCCGGCCAGCGCTGCTCGAACCAGGCGAGCTTCTGCGAGTGGACGGGAAGCAGCCTGTCGGGGTTCACGGTCTCGATCACCCACTCCATCCCCGGCCCGTCGATGTGGCCCGAGGCGTGGAACGGCCCCTTCTCGCTGCCGGGGAGGCCGCCCACGGCTTTCAGCCGGAACAGCTCCAGCCAGCTCCGCAGCCGCTCCTGATCGATCCGTTGCTCCTCGGAGTAGGCTTCGGACGCGGAGTAGATGTACGTCCCGCCGTCGGGCTCGATGTCGATCAGGTGGGTAATGTCCCAATAGGACAGGCAGAGGATGAAGCCCCCAGGGTTGCGGCCGATGGCGGTCGCGTCGATCAGGGCGTGATCGTAGTCGTCAAGCACCCGTCCTTCCCAGGCGGCGAGGGTGACGCGCGGGGTGCGAAGGATCGCCAACGGATCCTCGTCCGGTCGGGGAATGGCCGGGTCGATGACGTTCATGCGTTCGAGCAGGTAGGCGTCCTTGGCGGTCACCACCAACTGGCGGCCGACTTCCCTGGCGATATCGCGGAAGGTGCGAAGCCGCTCGATGTTGCGGGGCGAGAAATCGGCCACCACCAGGCCCGGCTCGCGGCGCACCACCTCGAGCGCCGCCGCGTGGACCTCGGGTTCTTCGGTCGCCTTCCTGTCTGACAGGCTGGTCCCCTCCACGATCAGAATCGCCGGCCGGAGCGCGCCGAGTTCGCGGGCAAATCGTTCCGTTCGCTGGCGCGAGTGGCCGTGGAGGCGGAGGTCGCCGGTGTAGCCCACCCAGCCCGCCGGGGTGTGGATCGCGAACGCCCCCGAGCCGGGAATCGAGTGATCCACCCGGAAGAAGCGCAGTCCGAGCTCGCCGAGCGGGGCCACCTCCAGCGGCGCCGGCTCGAAGGTGGTGCGCTTGCCCGGATGATCGGCGAAGAACGAGCGAAGGCCGTCGAGGGCGGCGACGATCGCGGGGTCGGACTCGCAGATGTAGTGGGGGCGACCCTGCTTCCGCCCGGTCTCGGCCTTGAGGGTGCCGTCGGCGGTGAGCTGCTTGGGCGCGATGTAGCTGTAGGAGGCCTCGGGGCCGCCGCTGGCGAGATCCTGCATGCCCTTGCCGAGGAGTGCGGTCATGAGGCCGGTGTACACCGGGATCTCGCGCCGAAGGAAGCCGAGACAGCCGTTGTGGTCCTGGTGGGCGTGAGAGAGAAGCACGCCGTCGAGATGGTCGATTCGCCGGTAGAGCGGATGGGTGCGATACCGCTCCCAGAGGCGAGGGTCGGGCAGGGCCAGGTCGTCGCGTAGGATGCCTTCCAGCGGCGGGACCAGGCCCAGATGGAGGTAGTCCCGGAGGCCGACAGCGCTCCGGGGCTGGAGGAACTCGTCGAAGTAGCGGCCGGTCTCGGCGAAGCGGGTTCCGAAGTCGAGCAGCCAGCGCCGGTCGTCGTACTCGACCAGGATCTTGTTGCCACCGATCTCTCCGGTGCGGTCGTCGCCGGCGGCACCCGCCAGGATGGTGATGGTCAGCGCGGACACCGTACCTCCGTTGTCGCGGATGGTGGCAGCCGGCGCCGGTCGGTCATGCGACGGCCTGCCGGACCGCATCCCGATACGCTGGTGGGGCCAGGACCTCGGCCTGGGCGCCGTACTCCAGCACCCGCCTCACCAGCCAGTCGCGATTGGCGGTCCGAAATCGAACCAGGACTGCGCCCGTGGGTTCGACCTCGTGGTCGGGGTAGCGCTCGGTCACCCACCCGGCCACCGAGGGCGCGAACCGAACTGTTACCAGGTCGAGGTCGCCGCCGGCCCGGAACACCTCCTCGGGGCGGGTCACCGGGGTGAAGTCGGGTCGGACCTCGAAGCGCCGGCCCGTAAGTCCCCCTTCCAGCGCCCGATCGAGGCGGAAGTGGCGCCAGCCGGCGGCCTCCACCGCCCAGGCCACCAGGTAGGTCCGACCGCGGTACTGCGCCAGCTGGTGGGGCTGGACGACCCACTGCCGGGGCTCACGCTCGCCTTCACCGGCGTACTCCAGGGTCATCTCCAGGCCCTCGCGCGTTGCCTGGCGAATCAGGGCGGCGAGGGTGTCGTCCCCACTCGGGTCCGGCTCGGGGTCCCGAGCCGCCGTTCGGACCCGGCCCCCTGCCCACAGCGCGGCGAACTTCGCGGCCAGCGGGGCACCGCCGGGCTCCAGCGCCAGCGCCACCTGCACGGCCAGCTGCTCTTCGGGGGTCAGGCGTACCGGCCGGCGGAAGGGGCCCGCGCTCGAGATCGATACCCGGTCGTCCTGTTGCCAGACGCGGAGCGACAACAGCCAGTCGGCGTCGGAGTGCTCGCCCAGGAGGGTGAGGGTCCGGAGATCGGCGGCGACCTCACGAGTGGAAACCCCGTGGCGACTGGCCAGCTCGTCCAGGGTCGAACCCTCCACGCCCTGCTCGGCGGCACGCGAGAGGGTGGCCACCATCGAGACGATCCGGTCCAGCCGCTCGGCCGCGCTCATGGGGAGGAATCGGCGTAGAGCGATGCAACCTCGCTCCGCAGCGAGGCCAGGGAGTCGGCCAGCTCGATCGGATCAATCACCCGGGCCCGTGGCCCGAACGACAGCAGCCATCGAAGAAAGCTGTCAACGTCGCGGACCGGGAAGGCGAGCTGCGCCCCGCGATCGCCGTCGTCCCGCACCACCCGGCCGACCCGCCGGTTGATAACCCAGCGCGATTCGGGGAACTGGAACTCGACGGTAGCCGTGCGCGGGGGGGCGTTCCCGAACTCCCACGGCGAGCGGCCTGCAACCTGTCGGATGTCGAAATCGGCCGGAACCTCGAAGTGGGCGTCGGGTCCGGTGACCTTCCGGGTATCGCGCATCCGGTCGACCCGGAAGAGCCGGGCCTCCTCGCGATCGCGGGCCCGGCCGACGCAATACCAGCGGCTCCACTGAAAGAGCAGGCCCCAGGGCTCGATGGTTCTTGATTCCTCGACGCCCCGCGACAGGGTGTAGTACCGGCACGAGACGGCGACCCGTTCGATCAGGGCCTCCTGGAGCAGAGCCAGGGAGTGTCGGGCATGGGCCGGCAGGGGATGGGCGAGGATGCGCTCAACCGTCTCCGGTTCGAGGGGGAGGTCGAAAGCCAGCTTGCGCCGCGCCGACCGGGCGGCGTGAGCGAGCGGGGCGTCTGGCTGATCGGCCAGCGAGCGGGTGGCCCGATCCAGCACCGACAGCTCGGCCCGCGTCAGCACGATCTGGTCGAGGCCTTGATACGGCCGGTGTGGTTCCTGGGCATCGGCCAGTTCCAGGTAGGGCAGGTAGGCACCACGGGCCCGCAGGCGATATCCGGCGGCAGGCTCGCCCCCGGCCTGTCCGGGCAGCGGCACGCTCTCGATCTCGATCCCCAGCGATCGCAGGTCATCCTTGTCCCGCTCGAACTTCCGGCGAGCGGTCTCCCCGGCCTCGCCCTCGCCGTAGCCCGCCACGTGTCGGAAGATCGCCTCCCGGGTGACAGGGAACCGGTACTGAAGCAGGAAGGCGATCAGGTCCAGCCAGCGGGCAGTCTTGGTGGCGCTCATCCGGGGTCCGATCGGCGCCAGGCGGGGCTGGCAGTCAAGGGCCATTCCCCGACGTCCAGCACCCGGGGGTTCCGATGATTGTGGGATCGGGGTGTGACAGCCCAGGCTATGCCTTGGCCAGACCCCGGTCAAGATTCGGCCCGGTCCGCCGCCCGGGCTCCAAGGCTTGACGCGAAACGCGCCACCGGGGGACATTCCGCGGGTCCACGCGGAGGTGTTACCGGAACTACGATCGATTTCCGAATCCTTTCCAGGAGGCGCCCGATGAAACGCGGGATCGTTGGGTTGGTGGCCGGGGCCGTGGTTGGCTCCCTGGCGGTTTCGATGGCTCATGCACAGGCCAATATCTACATCGGTGGAGGGCCGAGCATTCCGGTCGGCGAGTTCGGCGACTACGCCAAGACGGGCTGGCTGGCGACCGCCGGGTTTAGTGTGCCGGTGGGCGGCAAGGGGTTGAGCGTCGGGGGCGAGGTGATGTACGGGAGCAACAAGCACTCCGACTTCGCCGGGGACAAGACGAATCTTCCGGGCGCGTTCGGCTTCCTGATGTACCGGGTGGGCGATCAGTCGAAGCCCGGGATCTATCTCTTCGGTCAAGCCGGGATTCTGAACCACCAGTACAAGACCAGTGGATCGCCGGGGTACAGCGGCGAGAGCGACTGGAAGTTCGCTGCTGGAGGTGGTGCGGGCGTCGACATTCCAGCGGGTGGAGTAAACGTCTTCGTGGAGGGTCGGTTCATCACCCGGTCGGGCACCAGCTTCATTCCGATTCAGGCGGGCATCTCCATCCCGGTTGGCAGCAAGCGCTGAACCGCTGGCCGGTCAGGGCCCGTTCGCCGGGCCCTGACTGGCACCCGGGACGGGGCTCGGGGCGGGCCGGCCTGGCGGTAGCGGTCCGGCGCCGGGCGCGGTGAGGGCCCGGTCTGACCCCGGGACCGTCGCCGAGCCACTGCGCTGGGCCTTCACTGCAGGGGGCAACCGGGGTGACCGACCCTCGGGCCGGGCCGGCGGAAGCTCGATGCCGTTCGCCATCGGCCCGGCGGCGGTCGGTTCGGACGCCTGGTGAGGTCGGGGGCGACCGCCAGGCCGCCACCACCGGGCGATAAGCAGGACCAGGCCCAGAACCAGGGCGACGGCGCTGAACCAGGGTTCGGTTGAATCGGGCGGCAGGTGGCCGCCGTCGGCTTGCCAGGGCATCGCGGCTCCTCCTGGGACCGGGAGCCGGGCCGGATCTGCGTTCGAGTCCACCGGGTACCGGCCCGGCTGTCAGTCGAAAGGTGGTGCGGGGCTGTGACAGCCGCGCGGCCGGACGCCAGGGGGCCTTCAGAGCAACGGCGTGAGCGCGGCCGTCGCCAGCAGCGCCACCCCCCAGATCAGATCCAGGTTGATCCACATCCGGCCGAGGAGCCGGAGCCCCAGCTTCTCGTAGACGACCACGGCCGCGACTGCTGTGGCGCCGAGATAGCCGGCGGTATGGAGGAGTGTCGCGACCAGGGCGGCGGCCGGTACCGCGGGGAGCACCGCGGCCTCGTGGTGGTGTGCGCCGTGGCCCGCCAGGCCGGGATCGCCGCCCAGCAGGACCGGGAGGACCATCAGCCCTGCCCCGTGCGCCGAGGCCATGAGCAGGGACCAGAGCGTGAGGTCGCGGGCCCCGACCCGCATGCCGACCCACCTCGGGTGGCGGCCCCGTACGAGGCGGTGAACCCCGAAGCCACCGAGGACGGCGGCGACGACCCACTTGAGGGTCCCCACCGGCACCACAGTGCCCAGGGCCAGTCCGGCCGCGACGGCCGCCGCGATCGCAAGCCCGTGTCCCAGGGCCAACGGCAGAAGGGCGCGCCAGACGGCGCGCCGCTCCCGCTCCTGAAGTCCCAGCCCGACCGCGAAGAGCCAGCCCATGCCGGGATTGATGCCGTGAATGACGCCGAGCCCCACGAGCACGAGGGTCGCGGTCATCGGATCCTCAGCTGGAGTAGCAGAAGGAGTCCGAGGAGGCATCCCCCCCCTGAAGCCGGACCTGGTGGGCCCGGAAGCCCTCGGGAGCTTCGACGAAGAACGCGGGGTCGAGCGCGATCCCTCCGGCGGCGTCGACGTCGCACTTCACCAGCCAGCTCCTGATGCCGTCGGGGTAGAACTGTTCGTCCCAGGGCGTGAAGAGGGAGTTGGTGAAGTACACCCGCTTGCCGTCGCGGCTCACTTCCACCATCTGGGGGGCGCCGTTCAGCGCCTCGCCGGGGCGGGCGGGGTGCGGGGTGCGGTTGACGATGCCGCCGATCCGAACGCTGCCGGCCAGGACCGGGTTGAAAGGGTCGCTCACGTCGTACTGGCGCATCTCGCCGGTGCCCCAGCAGGAGACATAGAGAAACCGGTCATCGACCGAGAGGTTGATGTCGGTGACCAGTGGCGGCACCGCCTTGAACGGCTTGAGCGCCGGGGGAAGGTCCGCCTCGTCGGCCGGCTCCGCCGGAATGGTGATGACCTTCTTCGCCTGCCAGGTGCCCGAACCGTTGCCGTTCCGGCGGTCGAGATACCAGACGAAGATCGAGGCCGAGAGGTCCTCGAGCGAGACCACCACACCGGCGAAGCCGTAGGCCTTCCGGGGGTCGTGTGCCGGCCGAAGCTCCAGCACCATCTGGTGCTGCTGGCCGAGATCGATCACCTGCTTGTGGGTCCGGTTCCGGAGGTCCCAGACGTGGAGTCGGTGGCCGTACCTGCCCCCCAGCAACAGCTCCGGGTTGAGTCCGTCCTTCACCATGTTGGGCGTGCCCCACTCGCTGGTGACCATGGTGTCGTGTCCGAGGTGCCACCAGAAGTCGTAGGCCAGCTGCTGGGGCCCGCGGTCCTTCTCCCAGGGACCGATGACGTCGAAGGTCTGGTGATCGAGCATGAATACCCCGCCGGGACCGTCGCCTCCCGGCTGGCCCAGGGCATTGACGTAGATCGCGTCGGGGCCGCAGTGCACGGTGTGGGGGCCAACGTACCCGGCCTTCCTCGCGATCTCGGCCGGCTCGAGCACCCGCACGATTCGGGGGTTTCGGGGGTCGGGCTTGGTGTCGAGCACGGTGATCCGCGAGCTCTTGATGCCGGGCACCAGCAGGTACCGTCGCTCCACGTGCGCGTGCGGAGCGTAGGGGGCCAGGCACGAGCTGCAGGCATTCCAGCCGAAGTGGTGGAGCTCGTCGCCGATACCGGGCATGTCGGTCCGGCCCACCAGGCTTGCATAGGTGGGTGAGCCGGGTTTGAGGTCCACCACCCCCATCGCGTCAGGGCGGGTGCCGGTCCGATCGATGAGCGCTACATACGCCAATTCCTCGGGTGGGGCCTCCATCGCGTGCTTCGGCGAGGGATAGAAGGTCGGGTCGGGTCGCCACTGGGCCATGGTGCGGTCTCCTCTTCCGGTTGGGGTCAAGCGCCTGTTGGGGGGAGAGGCGCAGAAGGGCCGCTGGAAGGCTCACCGGGGCGATGGTGGCGCCCGCAGGAGCCGGGGCGGTATTCTGGACCCGATGCCCCACGACCCCGACATCACCCGGGCGCTGGAGCGGTTCAGCGCCGGTGACCGCGATGCCCTGGACCGCCTGGTACCGGCCGTGTACGACCACCTCAGGCGGTTGGCGGAGCGGGAGCTTCGGCGGGAGCGGACGGGGCATACCCTGAGCCCCACGGCCCTTGTAAACGAGGCCTACCTCAAGCTGGTGCAGCTGGACCGGATTTCGTGGCAGGGCCGGGCCCATTTCTTCGGCGCCTGCGCCCAGGTGATGCGCCGGCTGCTGATCAGCCACGCCCGGAGCCGGAAGGCAGGGAAGCGTGGTTCCGGCCTTCCCCATGCCTCTCTCGACGACGTGGTAGTCGCGGCCAACGAACGGCCCGACGACCTCCTGGCGCTCGATGAGGCACTGGCGAGGCTGGCCGCGCTCAATCCCAGGCAGGCCCAGGTGGTGGAGTGCCGCTACTTCGCCGGGATGGAGATCGATGAAGTCGCCGAGGTCGTCGGAGCCTCGCCGGCTACGGTGAAGCGCGACTGGACCGTCGCGCGGGCCTGGCTCAACCGCGAGCTCGCCAGATGAGCACCCCATGACTCCGGAACGATGGGCTGAGGTGCAGGAGAGGTTGTGCGAAGCCCTCGAGGCGCCCGAGGCCGAGCGCTCCGAGTTCCTGACCCGACTCGAGATCGAGAACCCGGCCATGGCCCTGGAGGTACGGTCGCTGTTGGCCGCCGAGGCCGATGGCGCCCTGGGACGCGGGACTGGCGATGGGAACTCGCCGGACGGCTTGGTGGCGGAATACGTCGGGCCGTACCGGCTGATCCGTCGCCTGGGTGAGGGGGGTATGGGGATCGTGTTCCTCGCCGAGCGCGAGGAGGCAGGTTTCAGTCAGCGGGTGGCCCTCAAGCTGCTTCGGTCCGGCTTTCTCGACCCCCGGCTGGCCGACCAGGTCGCCCACGAGCGGCGAGTGCTGGCCCGGCTGGAGCACCCCAACATCGCGCGGCTGATCGACGGGGGGACGACGCCGTCGGGTCAGCCGTACCTGGCGATGGAGTACGTCGAGGGCGATACCCTGCTGGACCACGCGGCCCAACAGGGCCTGTCGCTCGGGGAGAAGATCGGCCTGTTCGTGGAGGTCTGCGATGCCGTCCAGTACGCCCACCAGCAGCTGGTGGTGCACCGCGACCTCAAGCCCCGCAACGTGGTGGTCGGTCGCGACGGGCGGCCACGGCTGCTCGATTTCGGGATCTCGAAGCTGCTCGACCCATCCGAGGGCGACGGCGGTCACACCCGCAGCGGCTCATGGCTCACGGCGGCGTACGCCAGTCCGGAGCAGTTCCAGGGACGTTCCGCGGGCACCCTCGCCGACGGCTACGCCCTTGGGATGATCCTCTACGAGCTGCTGGCTGGCCAGCGTCCCTACAACCTTGAAGGCCGGAGCCCGGCGGAGATGGAGCGCCTGATCTGCGAGATCGAGCCGCCCCGCCCGAGCGAGCGCTGTGCCGACCCAAGGGTAGCCCGCAGGTTGCGCGGCGACCTCGATACGATCACCCTCAAGGCGCTTGCCAAGGAGCCCCGGCACCGATACGGCTCCGTGGAGCAGCTGGCCGAGGATCTCCGGCGCTATCTCGCGGGCCGACCGGTTCGGGCCCGCCGCGCCAGCGTTGGCTACCGCACTGGCAAGTTCATCCGGAGGCATCGAAGCAGCGTTGCCATCGCCGGGGTTGCCCTTGCCGGCCTCGGTGCAGCGGTCGTTGGGGTAGCCCGGCAGGCCGAGCTGGCCCGGCGGGAGCGGGACCGGGCCGAGGCGGCGCTGGCCCAGTCGCAGGAGGTGACCGAGTACCTGATCGGCCTCTTCGAGGCGGCCGACCCGGGTCAGGCTACGGTCGAGCCGGAGGCCGCCCGGGCCCTCCTTCGACAGGGCCTGATGCGGGTGGAGGAGCTCTCCGCCCAGCCGCTGGTCCAAGCCAGCATGCTCGATGCCCTCGGCATGGTGCTGGTCAACCTCGGCCAGTTCGGCCAGGCTGCCGAGCTCATCAGTCGCGGATGGCGGCTTCGGAGTGAGGCGCTGCCCGCCGACCACCCGGACGTCGCCGTGAGCCTGTCGCATCTGGGTCGTGTCCTTCGAGGCCAGTCTCGTTACTCGGAGGCACTGAAGCGATACGACGAGGCCCTGGCCATCCGCCTCCGGGCGCTCGGGCCGGACCACCCGGACGTGGCGGCGAGCCATTACGACCTCGGGTTCCTGGCGCCATACCTCGGCCAGAACGACGAGTCGGTCAGGCACTACGAGCAGGCACTGGCGATCGCGCGGCGCTCCCTTGGCGAAGACCACGTCCGGACCGCGGACTACATGGGGGTGCTGGGCCTGGCACTGCGGCGGGTCGGTCGTCTGGAGGAGGGACTCGGCCTGCTGGAAGAGTCGTTGGCTCGCAAGGAGCGGGTGCTGGGCGCGGACCACCCCGAAACCGCGCTTGCCCGCTTCTACCTCGGAGACCAGCTGGTACGGGTCGGGCGACCGGTGGAGGCCGAACGAAGCTACCGGGAGGGAATCGCTGCCCGTCGACGGGTCCTGGGGGATGACGACCTCGGGATGGTGCACGGGCTCGGCAATCTCGCCAGCCTCCTCGGCGATCAGGGCCGCGGAGCCGAGGCGGAAGCGCTCTACCGGGAGGCGCTCCGGATCCGCCGAACCCGGCTGGGCGAGCGGTCAGCGGGGTACGCGGGCTCGCTCGATGCGCTCGCGTCCGAGCTGGCCAGGCAGGGGCGCCTCGGGGAAGCGCTTTCGATTCGCCGCGAGGCCCTCGCCATCCTCCGGGAGGCGCTGGGTTTCGAGCACGCCATCGTCGCGGGGAGCCTCACCAACCTGTCCGAGTTGCTTGAGCGCATGGGCCAGCTTGCCGAGGCGGAGCGGGCGGCCCGCGACGCGGTGGGGCTCCGAGTGCGCCTGGTCGGTCCCCACCACTCGCTCACCGGGGCAGCCGAGCTCCGGTTGGCCTCGGTGCTGGCCGCGCGGGGACAGCGGGAGGCGGCCGAGCAGACCGGCCGGCGGGGACTCGCGATCCTGGAAGCGGCTTTTCCCGCAGGGCACCCTGAGGTGCTGGCGGGCCACGCAGCGCTGGCGGCGGTCCTGGAGCGCATCGCGAAGCCTCAAGAAGCCGAACGGCACCGATCTCTCGCCTCGGGCGGAGGGGCCTCGGTACGGCCGTGATTCAGCCTGGACCCCGCGGCCGGCCGGTCAGCCGCCAGATCGCTTCCGCTTCCTCGCCCCGGTCCGGCGGCGGCCGCTCTACCAGGCCATTGGCCTCGAGTGCCAGGAGGTGGGCCAAAAGGGACTGGGCGGCCGCACCGTGGAGAGCCGGGTCGGTGTCGGCGTAGATCTGCTTCACCAGGCTGGCCAGCGTTGCCGGCCCCCGCTCGAGCGAAGCCAGGGCCTGGCGGGTTCGTTCCTCCCGATGGGCCAGCAGCTCGCGCATGCGCTCGTACGGGTTGAGAATGGCGAGGCCGTGGGCGGGGTAGAGCACGGTGAGGTTGGGGAGCTGGATCAGGCGGCTGAGCGAATCGAGGTACTGCGTCAGGTCTCCCTCCGGCGGGGCGATGATGGCGGTCGACCACGCCATCACGTGATCGCCCGGGAAGAGGGCCTGCTCCCCGGCCAGGAGAAAGCTCACGTGGTCGTGCGTGTGGCCCGGGGTGTGGAGGACCTCCAGACGGACCCCGCCCGCCTCGAGCACGTCCCCATCCCGGAGGAGCCGGTCGGTTCGGAAGCCCGGGTGCGTGCCGAAGAACCCCACCGGGGCGCCGAGCCGCTCGGCCAGCCGGGGGGCGAGCGACCAGTGGTCCGGGTGGCCGTGACTGGGCAGCACCGCGGCCACCGGGGCTGCGCCGACGGCGGCGACGATCCGGTCGAGGTGGTCGTCCCCTCGGTCCTCACCGGGCTCCAGGATGAAGAGGACCGACTCGCCCACCAGGTAGGTGTTGGTCCCAGGACCCGTGAACAGACCGGGGTTCTCCTGCGTAAGCCGCCGAACGAGGGGGGACAGCCGGACCGGACGCCCATGGTCGATGGGGGCGGCGCGGCCTTCGGCGAATCGATCCTCCGTCACGGCTGGAGGGGATGCATGAACACCGCGGGATCGACCCTGGACACGTCTCCCTCCGCCTGGTCATAACCCGGGTCCCCCGGAAGCACCACTCGGCCGCCGAGCACCCGCGGAAGGTTGGCCCGGAGCGGCAACGGCTGCGCGTGGGCCCAGGCGATGGCGTCCCGGACGCGGTTGTGCCGAGCCAGCGCCCGGAGGTTCATCAGCGTGGGGTAGATGATCATCCACTCCCGCCGGCCGGCCCGCTCGATCGCCTCGGCGGGACTGACCCAGGCCGAGCTGGTCAGCTCCCGGTCGTCGTGGCCAGCGGTCTGACCGGTGGGGGCCTCGGCCACGAAGAACCGGGTGTCGTACCGACGCGGCTCGCCCACTGGGGTGATCCAGTGCGACCAGTAGGCCAACCGGTCGGTTGCGAGCCGCAGGCCCTCCCGGCTGACGATTTCGGCCAGCGTCAGGCGTCCGTCGTTCAGCTCCTGACGCAGATGGCGGAAGTGCTCGTCGACGGCGGGGTCGCCGAAGTCGAGCAGCGACCCGGAGCGGTCGTAGGCCAGCAGCACGCCCGCTTCCTCGAAGCACTCCCTGACGGCCGCGACATAGTGGGCCAGGGCCCCGGCCGCGAGGCCCAGTCGCTCCCTGGCCAGTCCCTCATCCGGGCCCATGCAGACCGCGGGGTCGACCGCATCCCCGGGGTCGACCCGCCCGCCCGGAAACACGTAGGCGCCGCCGACAAAGGCCGAGTCGACGTGCCGGCGCTCCATGAAGACTTCGATTCCGTCAGTCCCGCTGTCTCGAAGGAGGAGGACGGACGCCGCCGGGCGTACAGGCAGATGGCCGGTCACCAGCGGTCCGGGCTCGGGACCCGCCGGGAGTCGTGAGTGCGTTCCAGCATGAAACCGTCGGGGCCTCTGACGCGTCCAATATAGTTGAACGCCGCCTGGAGCCTCGATGACCTGGCAGGCCGCACGGATTCGCTTGCGGGAGTCGTTCGCGCTGGTTCGCTCCCGGTTTACCTGGCGGCTCTTTCGCCGTCTGACCGTCGCGGTGGCGGGCGTCGGCCTTCTTGCCATCGTGGCGGAGGCCGTGGTCCGGGCCCGGCTCGATGCACCGGAAACGAGGGTCCCTTCAGCCCTCTATACCCGCCCGTTCAACTGGGGAGCTGGAGGAAGGCCTGTCCCCGGCGGTGGGGAGGCGCCGGTTCTGATCGGGCCGGTGCCGGGTGCCCCGGTGGAGTACCGGGTGCCGGTGGCCCTGGCCGACGTGCCTGGCCATCTGGTGCAGGCGGTCCTGGCGGTGGAAGACCAGCGGTTCTTCGGGCACCACGGGCTCGATCTCCGCCGCATTGGCGGCGCCCTGGTCGCGAACCTGCGGGCCCGGCGGGTGACCCAGGGCGGGAGCACCATCACTCAGCAGCTGGCGAAGAATCTCTTTCTCTCGGCCGATCGGACTCCGGTGCGCAAACTCCGAGAGGCCGCGATGGCCCTGGCCCTCGAAGCAAGATACGACAAGCGGACGATTCTCGAGGCCTACCTCAACGAGATCTACCTGGGCCAGGACCGCGGCACCGCCATTCACGGCGTGGGCGCGGCGTCCCGGTTCTACTTCGGGAAGCCGGTCGGTCGGATCAACCTCGCCGAATCGGCACTGCTCGCCGGAATGATTCAGGCGCCCAACCGGTACACCCCGCTTCGCCGGGAGCGGCTGGCGAGGCAGCGGCGCAATCTGGTGCTGGCCCTGATGCTCGAGCAGGAGCGCGCACCTCGCAAGGCGGTGGAGCAGGCGGTTCGGGCCCGGGTGACCTCGCGGGTGAAATCCCCCGGGGTGCTGGACGCCAGGCACTTCCGCGATGCGGTCCTGGCCGGGCTCGGACGCCTGCCGCCCCGTGGCGTGGCGATGTACACGACGTTGGATCCCGTGCTTCAGGCGTCGGCGCAGCGGGCGGTCCGTGAGGGACTGGCCCGGCTTCGGCTGGCCGAGGCCGAGGCCGCGCTGGTGGCGCTCGATCCCCGTACCGGTGATGTGCTCGCGATGGTGGGAGGACGGGACTACGGCGCCTCCCAGTTCAATCGGGCGGCGAGGGCCCTCCGTCAACCCGGGAGCGCCTTCAAGCCGGTGGTGCTCCTGTCCGCGCTGGAGAAGGCGGGTGACCAGGGGCCCGCGTTCACGCTGGCGTCGCGAATCGAGGATGAGCCCCTGAGTGTGGGTACGGGGTCGGCGCGGTGGGAGCCCGTGAACTACGACCGGGCGTTCCGAGGGCCAGTGACGGTGCGCGACGCGGTGGAACAGTCGCTCAACGTGCCGTTCGTTCGAATCGGGCTCGCCGTGGGACCTGAGCGGATCGTGGCCACGGCGCGCCGACTCGGCATCGAGAGTCCTCTCCGGCCGGTTCCCAGCCTGGCTCTCGGCAGCTCCGAGGTGACCCTGCTGGAGCTGGCCCGGTCCTATGGGGTGTTCGCGAGCGGCGGTCGGCTGGCGGCCACGCGGATGGTGCTGGGCCGGCGGGGGCCCGACGGCGCCCTGCCAGACGGCGGCCCGCCGGATGTGCGGCAGGTGGTGGACCCCGCCGAGGCGTACCTGGTGACGTCGGCCCTGGAAGGGGTGATCGCCAGGGGGACGGGCAGGGCGCTTCTGGTGGCGGGCCGTTACGGCGGCCTCGCCGGGAAGACCGGCACGTCCAGCGACTGGCGCGATGCCTGGTTCGTGGCCTACTCGCCCTCGCTGGTGGTCGGAGCCTGGGTCGGGTTCGACGACGGCCGAAGCCTCGGGCTCAGCGGCGCTGGCGCGGCCCTACCGATCGTGGCGCGCTTCCTGGAACGCGCGGACCCGGCGGACCGCGCCGAGCCCTTCGAGGTGCCGGAGGGAATCGAGGTGGCGCGGGTGGGGAGCGGGGATGGCTGGTCGTGGGATTGCGGCCGCCAGGAGGTGTTTCTCGAAGGAACCGCGCCCGCCACCCGGTGCGGGTTCGAGCCATTCGAATGGGACCGCCGGATCGGGGCCTGGCAGGACCGGGTCCACGACTGGGACGACCGGCTCGAGTCCCGGGCGGGGCGGGTGATCGCGCGGCTGGTGGAGGGCTGGTTGGACCGGGCGAACCGCGAGCGTCAGCGCGGCGCCAGGGATCGCCGCTGAAACGCCGCCCATTCGTCCGGCGTCATCCTCTCGACTCGGGCCAGCGCGAGGCGACCGCTGGTCATGTCGGGCTCGTCGGGCAGGTCGATCTCGTACCCAAGCAGGTAGCCAGCCGGGTGGGCCACCCACAGGTGCCCTCCCCGATGCTCCAGGCCAGGCCCGTCGATGCGGTAGCGGCGCGCCGGCCGGCCGGCCCATGACTCCTCGTTCAGGAAGGCGATGGTCACTGGGCCTTTCGCCCGGAAGGTGAAGCCGCCGGCCGACTCGGTGGCATCCGCGATCCCGACGCTGAACGGGCGGCCGGGCTCCACCAGGTGGGGAAAGGTCGCGCCCAGGCTGGCCAGGTCGAAATCGTAGCTGTGCCAGGGCGCCTGATCGATCCGAACCGTGTCCCGGACCGTACCCAGAGCGAAGTGATACCGGCCGTCGGGAAGAGCCTCCAGGGTTGCGACCGAAGTGCGCTCGCCGGACCGCACCCGCCACGACTCGAAGCGCCGGACCGAGAACCGGCTCCAATCCAGGTCGGCGGCGACCAGCGTGCCGGTCGACGCACCGGGGTGCCACTTGAACGACTCCAGGCGGTCGGGAGAGGCCACATACACGGCGACCTGACTCGCCTGGCTTCCGTCGAGATTCGACTTGTCGTATACGAAGACCTGGCCCACCGGGCTGGCGTCGGGCCGGTACCGGAAAGCCGCGATCTGAGCCAGCGTTGGTGCCGGCGCCGCCGCTCCGGCCACAGCAAGGAGCGCGATCCGTGGAGCAAACATGGTTTCGTCTGGCGCTATCGGGAGAAGGCCATCTCGGCCCTGGCGTACAGATACCGTCCGTTGTAGCCGAACGGCGAGGCCATCGGCCAGGGGAAGATGCCGAATCCGTTGTCCAGACTGGCCCGATCGGGGAAGGTGTCGAACAGGTTTCGGGCGCCGAGGGAGAGATCGAACAGCGCGAACCGGCGACCGACCTCCGCGTCGATCAGCATCTTGGCTCCGTAGGTCTGACCGCATTCGTCGCACGCGCCGAGCTGCGCCGAGGTGAACTTGCCGTACCAGGAGGAGCGCAGGAGCCCGTGGAAGGTGCCGCTGGCATAGGTCGCGGTGAGGGTGTTGCGCCAGCGGGGGCGCTCGCGCTCCAGGGCCAGGCGGCTCAGGGTGCCGAACAGCGAGCTCATGATGCCGTCCAGCTCGTCCGGGACGGGATCCTCCTTGATGATCTTGTTGGCTCCGAGATTGAACCCCAGGTTGAAGCGGAGGGTCCCTGCATCGCCCACGGGGAAGCGGTAGTCGCCGACCAGATCCAGTCCGGTGGTCCTGGTGGTGAGCGCGTTCGTGAAATAGATCGCGCCGGTAATCGACGGGTAGCCGGACGCAGCCAGGATCGCCTCGACTTCCGGACCGGCGATGAAATCGGTGAGGATGATCCGGTTGGCGATCCGGATCAGGTAGCCGTCGATGGTTACCGAGAACCGGGTCCCCGGGCTCCACACCAGTCCACCGCTCAGATTGAACGAGGTTTCGTTCCGAAGTGGCGAGGCCCCCAGGAGGCGGGCCGGCTGGCTGGTGGTGGAGAAGATTCCGAAATCGAGCGGCGTCTGGCGCCCGGTCTGGGGATCGAGGATGAACGAGGTCTGGGTGCTGTTGTAGTAGCTCTGGGCCAGCGAGGGCGCCCGGAACCCGGTCGACACCGCCGCGCGCAGCACCAGCGGCTCCGAGGGCTGGTAGCGGAGCGCGCCCTTGGCCGTCAGCCGCGAGCCGGCGTCGCTGTAGTTCTCGAACCGGACCGCGGCATTGGCCAGCACCTCGCGGCTCAGGTCGGCCTCGAGTTCCGCGTTCGCGCCAAGGTTACCGCGCGAGACGTCGACCTGGTTGGAGGGGCGGAATCCGCCGAACACCTGCGACCCGGGTGGGGCGATGTCGCCGTACCGATCGAGATGACCGCCGTTGATGTAGGAGGCGGGCTCGCCGGCCGTGATCTGGTAGAACTCGCGCCGGTACGACACGCCGAGGGCCAGGTTGGCCGGCCTGATGAGACCCAGCTCGATCGGGCGCGAGGCGTTGGCCGTGAAATCCAGCTCGTTGGCAGCCAGGGTCCCGGC
This sequence comes from uncultured Gemmatimonas sp., assembly GCA_964521535.1. Taxonomy (GTDB): domain Bacteria; phylum Gemmatimonadota; class Gemmatimonadetes; order Gemmatimonadales; family GWC2-71-9; genus SHZU01. Next base: position 17,461 of record CAZFSA010000026.1, on the reverse strand, counting down.
GTGGAAGCTGGTCTGGTTCGGGATGCCGGGATCGTCGGCCGTGCCGAGGATGCCGTCCAGCCCGGGCGCGCAGGGCGTGGTGAGGCAGGGCCCGAGCGAGACGTTCATGGTGTGGTTGAGGTTGTAGCGGAAGATGTTGCGTCCGAAGGTTCCGCCAACGTCGAACGCCCACTGGCCGGCGCTGGCCCGGACCCCCGAGGCCACGGACCAGTCCCACACGTCGGGGCGGAACTCGGGGAGGTAGCCGAGTGGGTAGATCTCGGGCCAGTTCCGCTCGGAGATTCCCTGCCGGCGAAACCCGTTCCCGGTTCCGATCCGGTAGCTCCACCCGCCGGAGGCGTAGAACTCGCTGGAGCCCGAGCGGTTGAGCGGCAGCCGGAGATTGGCGAAGGTAATCAGGTCCTTGGCCAGTCCGTCGCCCCAATGATGGTTGGGCTGGGGGACGGGGTTGTTCTTGCGAATGATGTTGCCGTTGCCGTCGACCTCGTCGGCATCGCCCGGGACGATCTGGTCAACGTCCTCCGGCCAGGCCCGGTTGGTGGGCTCGCGGTATCGGTACTCGCCGAACAGGGCGAGCGAGCCGCGGCCCAGACGAAGCCCCCAGCCGCCGTTCACGGTGACGCTGGTGCCGTCATCAGGATAGTTGCGGGGCGTGTACCGTCCCACATCGGCGGTGAGGTAGGGCGAGAAGTTGCCGTCCTTGAGCACGAAGTTGACCACGCCCGCGATGGCGTCGGACCCGTACTGGGCGGAGGCCCCGTCGCGGAGGATCTCGATCCGGTCGATGGCCCCGGAGGGGAGCGCGTTGAGGTCGACCCCGGTGGAGCCCGCTGCCATGCCGGCCGCGAAGATGTGCACCAGCGCGGTTCGATGGCGGCGCTGTCCGTTCACCAGCACCAGGGTGTGGTCGGGCGAGAGACCGCGAAAGGTGAACGGGCGGACGATGTCGTCGGCATCGGCCACGCTCTGGCGCGGGAAGTTGACCGACGGGGCGACCGACTGGAGGATCTGGCTGGTCTCGGTCGTACCCTGTTGCGTCAGGATGGTGGACGGAATCACGTCCACGGGGACCGCAAGCTCCTGGGCGGCGGTGTGCCTGGCGCGAGAGCCCACGACCACATCGATCGGCGCCAGCAGCACCGGCGTGCGGGCCAGGACCAGGTCAAACTCGGTCGTACCGGCCGGCTGGACCTCGAGCTCCGCGGTGGCGGCGAGGAATCCGATCGCCCGCACCCGGACGGTTCGGGTTCCCGCGGGAACGCCGCGAATGGCGTACCGGCCATCCGCGCCGGTGGTCCCGGTCAGCACCGTGCGATCCACCGACACCACGGCCCCGACGATGGCGGCCCCGGCGCTGTCAGCCACGCGACCCTGCAGGGTGCCACTTTGCGCGGCCACGGGGGCGGCGCTGCCCAGGAGGACCAACGCGACGATCGAGGATCGACCCGCCGGACGTAGGCTCACGAAACCTCCAGCAGTGGGATTGGATGCGGACGGCCGCCCAACGGTAGGGGTGGGCCCGGTGACGGGCAAGGGGCGGGGTTCCAGCCGCCGGCACTAGCTTGAGGGCGGATCGGAGGATGAACGATGTCGACCCTGATCGGAGCGGTGGCGGTGGTGGCGCTGGCGGTCTGGCTGGTTACCAACCGGCGCCGGCCGGTCCTGGCGCCGGAAGACGACCGGGAGAGCGGCGTGAACCGGGAGATGCTGGCGGAGGCGGAGCGTGACCTGGCGGCGGACCGTGACGCCCACTCACTGGACGCGGAGGAGGAAGACGACTGGGGTCCGGGAGCCCCGTAGACCCGCGCGGCGATGGCCGCGGCGTGGAATGACCGGGATCGGGCCGCCCTGGAGGCGGTGACCGACTAGCCCGTCAAACCCTCCGGCCAGGCGGCCAGGGAACGCCGGAGGGTCTCCAGGTTCTGGTCGAGGGGCTGGGTGGTGTCGACCACGATGTGCCGGGCGGGCGGCAGCTCGTCCACCGGCTCGAACCGGGCCGCGAAGGCATCGAGGATCTCGGGGCGGCCGTCACTTACCCCCGGCCGACGCGCTCGTTCCTCCAGCCGGCGGCGGCAGACCTCGATCGGCGCCCGGCACTCGACGAAGACAAATGGTACGCCGGCCTCGCTGGCGAGGATCCGCGCCCGGTCCCGGGCGGCCCTGGTCCGGAAGGACGCATCGATCACGACGGGGCGGCCGGACTCCAGCACCACGCGCGCCCGCCGAAAGACCTCGTCGTAGACCCGCTCGCTGGTGAGGTCGTCGTAACGACCACTCCAGGCGGGATCCGGCAGCGGCGTGTCGGGGGCCACTCCGGCCAGGAACTTGCGCGCGTGGTCGGTGTCCACCACTGGCGCGGTGAGTTCCCGCGCCAGCTGCCCCGCCAGCGTGCTCTTGCCAGACCCGATGATCCCGCCTACCGCCAGCACCACCGGGGGCAGCAGCGATCGCCGCTTGGCGGCGAGCGCCAGCAGGTAGTAGCGTCGGGCCTCTCGTCCCGCCGCCCACCTGGCACCGGTACCGACGGTCCGGTCCGCCGCGAGCATCGATGCCACCTTCCCCCGAACGTAGGCGCGGTAGCCTTCGTAGAAGTCGACTACGCCATACAGGTCGAAGTCATTGGCCGCCCGGGCGTACGCTGCCAGGAAGTGCTCCGCCAGGTCGGTTCGGCCGTGCCAGGCCAGGTCCATCGAGAGAAACGCGATGTCGGCGCAGACGTCGGCGTAGCGGAACCGCTCGTTGAACTCGATGCAATCGATGATGGTGGGCGGTCCCTCGCCAGCGAAGTAGATGTGCTCGAGCCGAAGGTCGCCGTGCCCGTCGCGGACCCGGCCTTGCGCCCGCCGGGCTTCGAAGCGGTCCGCGTGGCGCTCGAGGAACTCGAGCTGGTATCGCTCGATCTCGTCGGCCTCGGCCCGCGTGAGGTATCGGGTGATGCTGTCGCGGGTCTGGTCGAAGTTCTCCCGGACGTTGACCGCGATCCGTTCCGGGGAGCCGAAGGCGGCGGTGTGCGCGTCCGATCGTGCCCGGGCATGGAAGCTGACCAGGTGTTGGGCCAGGCCCTCCAGGTCGTCCGGGGTCAGACCGCGGCTTCGGACCAGTCGATCGGCGCGATTCGCGTCGTCCAGGCGGACCATATGGACCGCCCAGTCGACCACCGGGCCGTCTCCGCCCAGGCGGTGGCTGCCGCTCGCGTCGAGGGTTACCGGAACGACGCCGAGATAGACCTCCGGAGCCAGCCTCCGGTTGAGCTCGACCTCGGCGAGGCAGGCCGCATGTCGCTGCTCCAGAGTGCGGAAGTCCAGGAACCCGAGAAAGACGGGACGCTTGACCTTGTAGACGTCCCGCGCGCCGAGGAACACCTGAGACACATGGGTCTCGACCAGCTCGAACCCGGCGGCTTGGAGATCGTCCTTGAGCGGGGCCATTCGGACGGTCGTGGGGCGCGACCCGCCCCGGGATCAGTCGAGGGGGCGGAGCTTGATGCTGCGGAACGCCACCCGGTCACCGTGATCCTGGAGCCCGATTACGCCCTCGGCCGCCTTCCCGTATTCCGGCCATTGGTTGAATTTCGAGTTGCGAACCCGCTCCAGCCAGTCAGGGCTGCCGAGCTCGTACGCGACCACCCTGGCGCCATTGAGCCAGTGTTCCACGTGATTGCCCTGGACCACGATCCGGACCTGGTTCCACTGGCCGGCGGGGCGCACGATCCCGCGGGGCGCCGGGTAGAGCCCGTAGTTGGCACCGGCGGAGGTGAGCGGTGAGGCGCCGTCGGCATGGCCGGTGTCGTCGAGGACCTGCATTTCCGGGGCGCTCCGGAAGAGCGGCTTGAGTCGGGGCGTGTCACTCTCGACGCCGCGGTAGAAGATCCCGCTGTTGCCTCCGGGTTCCACCATCCATTCGAGTGACAGCTCGAAGTTGCGGAAGGTGCGGGTCGTGACGATGTCGCCGGCGGGCCCTACCCGGGTGAGCGCGCCATCCACCACCTTCCAGCCGGCCGGCATGTCCTGGCGGCCATAGCCTCGCCACCCTTCCGTCGTGCGACCATCGAAGAGCAGGATCCATCCGGCGGCCCGTTCGGCCTCGGTCAGCGAGTTGGGGGGCGGCTGTTGCGCGGGCATGGGGCCTCCCGAGACCGCGGCCAGAAGGAGGGCGCCAGGGACGGCGGACCGCGAGGTGGGGTTGAGACGCATTCAGACGCTCCAGCCGGGGCGATAGTCGCGGGTGAGATACCGATTGGCTTCAGGGACGTTGACGATGCGCATCGCGTCGGCGTCGTAATCGATCCGGACCCCCTGACCGGCCCGGAGGGCCACGATTCCGAGCAGCATGACCTCGGTGAGTGCGGCCGCGTAGTCGAAGGGACAGCTCGCAGTGGTTCGGCCCTTGCACGCGTCGACCCAGTTCATCTCGTGGGTGGTGGTGATCCGCGGCAGCGAGGGGGGCACGGCGGCGGCGGCTTCCTGCAAGGCCTGCGGGAACACCCGGGGGTTCCTGCCGTAGTTCTCGTGGAGTAGTACTCCCCGGTCTCCCACGAAGATCACGCCGCCACCCCGTTCCAGCTTCACCTCGTCCGGCAGGAGCCGGGGCCGGGGTGGCATCAGCCCGCCGTCGTACCAGTGCAGCTCCACCGGCGGTCTCGAGCCCCGGGCCGGGAATCGGTAGTGGGCCAGCATCGCCTGCGGATAGGTGGCCGGGGCGTCCTCGGTACCGCCCCAAGGCGTGGACGTGGCTTCGATACTGGAGGGATACCCGAGGTCCAGAGCCCAGTAGGGGTGATCCAGCAGGTGTGCTCCCATGTCGCCCAGGGCGCTCACGCCGAAGGGGACCCACCCCCGCCAGCGAAACGGATGGTACGCGGGGTGGTACCGGACGTCGTCGGGAGCCGGGCCCAGGAACAGGTCCCAGTTGAGGCCCTTCGGCCGGGGGAAGTCGCCGTGCAGGGCCCCGCCCACCACCGCGTTCATGGCCCACTGACCCCACCAGTCCAGGTCGGCCAACCCCTTGAACTCCGGCGGCGGCGGCGCGGGCCAGGGGATGCCCTGGGGCCAGATCGGGCGATTGGTCCACACGTGGACCTCGCGGACCGGGCCGATGACACCGGCCTGGACCCACTCGTTGACCAGCCGGGCGTCGTCCCCGGAGTGCCCCTGATTGCCCATCTGGGTCACCACCCCCGTGCGACGCGCGGTGGCGGCGAGCACCCGGGCCTCGTGGACCGACCAGGTGAGGGGCTTCTGCACGTAGACGTGCTTGCCCGCCTCCATCGCCGCCTTGGCGATTACCGCGTGGGTGTGATCCGGCGTGGCGATCACCACCGCGTCGAGGTCGCGCTGGCGGGCCAGCATCTCGCGAAAGTCGGCATACCGGGTGGCCCGGGTGAACGCCCGGGCCAGCGGCTCGGCCTTGGGGCCGGGCCGGCCGTCGCGCGGCTTCACCCGATTCTCCAGCGACCGCTCCACGAAACCGAAGTCCACGTCGCAGAGGGCCACGATGTTCTCGCTGAGAAGCTCCTCGGCGTTGCTCATACCCATCCCGCCGGCGCCGACGATGGCGACGCCCAGGGTGTCGCTTGGTGCCTGGAATCCCCGCCCCAGCACCCGGCGGGGCACGATCATGGCTCCGGCGCCGGCGGCAGCGACACTGGCGAGGAACTGGCGGCGAGAGGGACGGCGTCGGGGCATGGGATCCCGGGCGGCGGGCGGTTGGCGGAATATACCGCATGCTGGCCGGACCCCGGGGTCGGGGGGTCCGGAGGCAGCGGGTAAGCCGCACGACCGGGTCAGGCCGCTGCCGGATGGGCGGCTGGTTCCCGGAACGCCTCGGTCAGGGGCCTCCCTCCGAAGTGGCCCGGAACCGGCACGCCGAGGGTCCAGAGCGTGGTGGCGGGAATGTCGAGGAGGCTCGCCGATCCCAGGGGCCCGGCCCGCACGCCGGCGCCGGCCAGCACGATCGGAATGGTGGTGTCGTCGGGGTGGTCGCTGTCGTGGTCGTCTGCCGCCCTGCCACCCCCGCCGTGGTCGGAGCAGACCAGAAGCATTGTTCCGGGATCCTGATCGAGTCCGGCGAGCGCCCGCAGCGAGCCGAGGGCCTGGTCCAGTCGCGAGACGGCGACGGCGTACGCCCCTGAGTGCCAGCCGGCCGCGTGACCGGCACGATCCGCGTCGGGCCAGTGGAAGACGATCAGGCCGGTTCGCTCCCGCGCGATGGTCCCCTGGGCGGCGGCGAGGATCTCGGCCGCCGACCGGCCCCGGAAGGTGGTGGCGGCGCCGAGCCGGTGGGCGATCCGTGCCGCCACGAGCCGATGCACGACCGGGATCTGCGCCATGAAGCCATGGGTGGCGAGGCCATGGCCCCGGAGCAGGGCCGGCAGCGGCCGGACCGGGGCACGAGGCAGGGCAAAGCGATCGCTCCGTAACCCATGGATCTCTGGGCTCACGCCGGTGAACAGGGACGTCATCGCGGCGGCGGTGACGCTGGGGCGGACCGTGCGGCCGCTCAGGGTCCAGGCGCCGGCCTCGAGGAGCGACGCCAGGTGCGGCATCCGGTGGCGGGCCGGGGCGTCGGCCCGGAGGCCGTCCAGAACCACCAGGATCACGCGGCGAATGCTCGGGAATACCGGCACGGCGGCCTCGTCGTTAGGCAACCGTGCAGAAACGTCAGATGGGCCGGTCACGAACCCATGACGCCCTCGCGACGGGGCTGCGTCGGACGGCCACCGGAACGGTGACGGTCGACCAAGGCGCCGCGGTCCCCCCCCCGGGGCGGGTCGCCGATCCGCCCGGTGCACGTCGCGCGGGGTCCGGGTATCGTTCACGGCATGAGTCACCTGACCTCGTGGTGGGCCGGCGCCCTGGCGGGCCTCCTGGCGTCAGTCCCCGGCGGCCCGGCCGGACCGTCGCCAGCGCCGGGGTGGACGCCGGCGGACTGGCGCATTCTGCAGGAGAAGGTCCGCTGGGGAGTGGCCCATGGGCTGGACACCCTGCCCCCGGGCATCGCCATCGCGCGGCTGGGGCAGACCTTCGTCGGCACCACCTACACGCCCGGCACGCTTGAAGTCCCCGGTCCGGAACGGGTCGTCGTCAATCTCCGCGAGCTGGACTGCGTCACGTTCGTGGAGAATGTCCTGGCCCTGGTTCGATTCATCCGGCAGGACGGGGTGGCGCTCCTGGCCAATCCGCCGGCGGCGCGGGCCCGCTACCAGCGCTACCTGGAGGACCTGAGGTACCGGGGGGGCCGGCTGGACGGCTACGCCAGCCGGCTGCACTACTTCTCCGAGTGGCTGGCCGACAACGAGCAGCGCGGGGCCGTACGCGTCATCACCGGCGAACTCGGCGGCATCGAGGACCCGGAGCCGATCGGCTTCATGTCAGCGCACCCGGGTTCCTACCGCCAGCTTGCCGACCCGGCGGTTCTCGACGCCATCCGGGCAACGGAGCGGCGCCTCAACGCGGGCCCCCCACGCCTCTACCTTCCGCAGGACCGGATCGCCGAGGCTGCCGGACGGATTCAGGACGGCGACATCATCGCGGCGACCTCGACGGTGGCCGGCCTGGACGTGGCGCACACGGGGATCGCGGTGTGGCGCCGCGGCCGGCTCCACCTCCTGCACGCTCCCCTGGTGGGGAAGTCAGTGGAGATCTCGGATCGACCGCTGGCCGAGCGGATTCAGGGGATCGCCACGCAGGACGGAATCATGGTCGCCCGGGTGGCGTGGCCCCGCTGAGGCCCGCTCCCGCGGCCGGCATGAGGAAGGCGGCCCAGACGGGGCGGTGGTCGCTGGCTCCCTGAACCTCGCGGACCACGCCGGCCCCGGCCGCCGCCGGTTCGAGACCGCGCGCGAAGATGTGATCGAGGGAGAAGAACGCCGAGGTCGCACCAACCCGCTCGGTCGGCCACCGATAACCCTTGCCCTCCAGGTAGCGGCCGATCTCGCGGCCGTTGAAGTCTCCCGCCATGACCACGGGATCCGGTGACCTAGCGGCGTCCGCCAGGATGGCGCCGGCCTGTTCGAGGTACTCGCGCTCGCTCAGCTTGGTCTGGTTCTCGAGATGCACCGCGTAGACCCTGATCCGGGCCCCCCTGACCACGAGGGTGGCGGCAGTGGCGGTCCGTCGCTGCCCCCGAAGCGAGCCGGCGTGGGGCAGCATCAGCTTCCAGGCGGAATCGATCGGCCAGGGGGTCAACAGCGCCGGCCCGAAGTGGCGGCCCGCTGCCGGGTGAATGACCGACGGGAAGTAGACGTAGTTGAGATGCAGGTGGCGCGCGATCCGGTCCACCCCGGCCTCGTCCATCTCCTGGAGCGAAAAGACGTCCGCACCCCGAAGACGATCGTGCTCCAGCACGGCCAGAGCCCGATCGATCCGCTGGCTCAGCTTGATGTTGAAGGTGACAACCCGGAAGGTGTCGGCGCGCGCCGGACCGGGGTACCCCGGGGCGTAACGCCCCTCGAACCGGGGCGCGTCCGGGTGAAGCAGGTTCACCGTGGGCGCGCAGCTGGCCGCCAGCACCAGCAGAGGGACCCCGCCCCACTGCCAAGCCCGGCAACTGAAACACCGCGGAGACTGGAGAGCGGACAACGGGGTCAAGCCACGCCCTGCTGGTCGGACGTTTCCAATGTAACCCTTTGTCACCGAACCCGCACGGAACTAGCTTGGGCCGGCCTGGAATCGCGGGGCCTTCTGATTCCGGAGGATTGGCATGATGAGGTGGGCGTGGGTCGCGCTGATCGGGGGAGGGGCCCTGGGATGCGGGGCGCCGGTCCCGGCGACAGAAGAGGGCGCTGCACTTCGAGGATTCGCCTCCGCCGCCGTCGAGCCCCAGCTCGCTCTCGAACGGGAGCTGGCGTCCCGTCTCCGTCCCGACTCGACCGGGGCGTACTTTCGCCATTTCACCGCGGTACCGCATCCTGCCGGCTCGATCCGCAATCGGGAGCTGGCCGAGTTCGTCGCCGAGCGCTGGCGGCTCTGGGGCTGGGACGAGGTGACGGTCCACCGGTACGACGTGCTCCTCCCGTGGCCCGACGCGGTCTCCGTGACGATGGTGGCTCCGCGGCGATTCGAGGCCTCGCTCCGGGAGGACGCCTATGCGGTCGATCCCGATTCGCGGGTGGACCCCGGGCCGACCTACCTGGGCATGTCGGCCTCCGCCGATGTCACCGCGGAGCTGGTCTACGCCAACAGCGGCAATCCCGCGGACTATGACTGGCTCGAGGCCCAGGGGATCGACTTGCGGGGCAAGATCGCGATCGTCCGGTACTCCAATCCCTACAGCTATCGCGGGTTCAAGGCCCTGACCGCGGAGCGCCGGGGGCTGGCGGCGCTGCTGATCTACTCCGACCCTGCGGAAGACGGGTACCGCCGGGGTCTCGTCTATCCCGAGGGACCCTGGGGTCCCGAAAGCCACATTCAGCGCGGGGCGATCACCTACGACTTCATCGTGCCCGGCGATCCCCTGACCCCGGGCTGGGCCTCGGTGGACGGCGCACCCCGCATTCCCGAAGGCGAGGCCCGGTCGATCCCCCGGATCGCCGCCGTTCCGCTGTCATGGCGGGATGCCCGGCCGCTGTTGGAGGCTCTGGAGGGCCCGGTGGCGCCCCCGGCCTGGCAGGGGGCCCTGCCATTCACCTATCGGGTGGGTCCGGGTGCCACCATCCGGGTCAGGGTGCGGATGGACGGCGCCACCCGGCCGATCTGGGTGGTCGAGGCCCGGCTTCGGGGGAGCGAGCGTCCGGAGGAGCTGGTAGTGCTCGGGAACCACCGCGATGCCTGGGTATACGGTGCGGTCGATCCGAGCAGCGGCACCGCGACCCAGATGGAGCTAGCTCGGGTCCTCGGGTCGCTGGCGCGGGAGGGGTGGCGCCCCAAGCGAACGATTGTCCTGGCCAGTTGGGATGCCGAGGAGTGGCACCTCACCGGATCGACCGAGTGGGGCGAGCACTTTGCCGACCCGCTGCGGGAAGGGGCAGTGGCGTATCTCAACGTGGACGGCTCGACCAGCGGGCCGAGGTTCAGCGCCAGTGCTGTGGCGAGCCTGAGTCGGCTGGTGACCGAGGTGGCCCGGGACGTCACCGACCCGGCCACGGGTCGGAGCCTCCTCGCCGCCTGGGCGGCTGCCGAGTGGGGGGACAGCGGAGTGCGGATCACCCGGGATTCGACCGATCTGGTGACCACGACGCTGGGCAGCGGCTCGGACTACACCGTCTTCCTCAACTGGCTGGGTATTCCGATCGTCGACCTGGCGTTCGTCGGGCCCTATGGCGTCTACCACTCGGTGTACGACAGCTATCGGTGGATGACCCGTTTCGGCGACCCGGGATTCAGGTACATGACGGTGATGGCCGAGGTGTGGGGGCGCATGGCGCTGCGACTGGCGAATGCCGACGTGATCCCCTACGACTTTACCCGCTACGCCGACCGGGTCCAATCCTTTCTGGACGAGCTTGCAGCCGTACCCGGGGTACGGGAACGGCTCGACCTGACGGCTGCCAGGGCGGCGCTGGTGGGATGGCGGGAGGCCGCCGCGGCCGCCGAGCGGCAGCACCGACTGATCCTGGCCCGCGGCGGCCCGGCGGGTCGGTACAATGACGCAGTCCGGCAGGTGGAGCGGGCCTGGCTCCTGGAGAACGGCATCCCCGGGCGCACCTGGTTCCGGCACGCGCTCTATGCGCCCAGGGAGACCTACGCCGCGATGGAGCTGCCTGGCGTCCGGGAGGCGGTCGACGCCGGCGACTGGGATCGAGCCGCCGGGGAACTTCGTCGCCTGACCGCCAGCATCCTCGCAGTCGCCGCCGCCACTCGCGCGGCCGCCGACGTCACCCGGTAACCCGCAACCGGCCGATTATCTTGGGCAGTCTGCTGCCCAGTAACCCCGATGACCGCTGTGGAGGCTCCATGAGGTTTGTGCCCGCCCTGCTGATCCCTGTCCTTCTTGGCCCGGTGTCCGCGCCGGGGGCAGCCGCCCAGACCGAAACGGACGCCCTGCGCCGCGCCCGGGCCATCCTGGATCAGGCCCCGGTGCTCGATACCCACAACGATCTCCCCTGGGTGATCCGGGAAAAGGCGAGCGGCAACGTGGAGGGGTTCGACATCTCGCGGCGGGCGCGCTTCGATACCGATCTGCCCCGCCTCCGCGAGGGCCGGGTGGGGACCCAGTTCTGGTCGGTCTACGTTCCCAGCGGCTTTACGCCAGCCGATGGGCTCCGGGCCCAGCTGGAGCAGATCGACATCGCCCGGCGGATCATCGCCCGGTACCCGAAGGATCTGGGCTTCGCCGGCAGCGTGGCGGATATCGAGCGAGAGCGGCGAGCCGGGCGGATCGCGTCGCTCCTCGGGATCGAGGGCGGCCACACCATCCACAACTCCCTGGGAGCGCTCCGGGCCTACTACGAACTTGGCGTCCGGTACATGACGCTCACGCACTTCCACGGCAATGACTGGGCCGATGCCGCCACCGATTCGGTGCGGCATGGGGGCTTGAGCCGGTTCGGGGAAGAGGTGGTGCGCGAAATGAACCGGCTCGGGATGCTGGTGGACCTGTCGCATGTGTCGCCGGGCGCGATGAGCGACGCCCTGAACGTCACCGAGGCCCCGGTCATCTTTTCGCACTCCTCGGCTCGGGCCGTAACCGACCACGTCCGGAACGTGCCGGATTCGATCCTCCGCCGGCTGCCCCGGAACGGCGGGGTGGTGATGATCGCGTTCGTGCCCCAGTTCATCTCCGAGGCGAACCGGAAGTGGAACGAGGACCTGTGGCCGCTGGTGACCCGGGCCACCTCGGACAGCCAGACCCAACGCCTGCGGAGAGAGTACGTGGCCAAGCGCGGGCCGGCGCCGCGAGCCACGGTCCCTGACCTGGCCGACCACATCGAACACGTGGTCCGGGTGGCGGGGATCGACCACGTCGGCATCGGGGCGGACTTCTACGGCGCCGAGGACGAACAGGAACTGGTCCAGGGCCTGGAAGACGTATCGAAGTACCCGGTGCTCTTCGCCGAACTGATCCGGCGGGGCTGGAGCGACGCCGACCTGAAGAAGCTGGCCCGGGAGAACTTCCTCCGGGCCTTCCGGCAGGCCGAACTGGTGGCCGAGCGCCTCCAGCGGGAGCGGTCGCCCTCCAACGCCCGGATCGAGGAGCTGGATCGCCGGCCCGTGCCCTAGGCTGGCTACCGCACCACGAAGCGGACGGTGTCGGGTCGAACCTCGGGCATCGGTACGTGGTTGCCGGCGGCGAACACGGCGATGATCCGGTGGGGCCCCGGCGGCAGGCTGTCGATCACGTACTCCTCCGCCCCAGTACCGAGGTGGACCACGCCGTTCCCCGTCGGAAGCGGGAGCGCGGGGTCCGGAACGTCGACGTCGATCAGCAGATGGTGATGGCCCTTGCCAGGCTCCACCAGGCCGCTGGCGGGAATCACCTCCACGCCGCTTGCCTGGAGTTTCACCGTGACCGGCAGCGCCACGGTGTCACCCTCGGCTGGCGCCACAATCGCCACCCGCGGCGACGCCACGGCGTCCGGGGCCCGGTCGGTACGGCACCCCAGCGCCGCGGTCGCGATCGCGAGGGTGAACGTAGGTCGAGATACGCGGAACACGCGGCGCTCCTCCGGCTGAGGGGGGCGCGGGGCGTCCTCCATCCCCGCTCGTCCCGTCAACCTAGCAGGCACCGCATCCGGTGTCGACCGGCCCCGGTCAGGTGCGTCGCCTCCGCTCCAGATCGAGCAGATACTCCTTCCGCCAGAGTCCGCCTCCGTAACCGCGGAGCTGTCCGTTCTTCTGGATCACCCGGTGGCACGGCACGATGATCGCGAGCCGGTTGCGGCCGTTCGCCAGGCCGACGGCCCGCTGGGCGCCGGGGCGCCCGATCCGGTGCGCCAGCTCCTCGTAGGCGACGGTCCGGCCGTAGGGGATCTCGAGCAGGGACCGCCACACGGTCTCCTGGAACGGGGTGCCCCGGAGGACCAGGGGAACCTCGAACCGGGTGCGAGTGCCGGCGAAATACTCCTCGAGCTCCCGAGCCGCCTGGGCAAGGTGTCGGTTGGAGCCGGGCACCACGGGGCGCTGGAACCACCGGGTCAGGTCCGCCGACTGCTGAGGGAGCTTGCGACGATCGGCGAACTCCAGCAGGCAGAGCCCGTCTTCCGCTGCCGCGGCGAGGAGCGGCCCGAGCGGGCTGGGGAGCATCGTCGCCACCAGCGGCGGCAAGCCACGTGCCGCGGCGGGGGTGACCCCGAAGAGCCGTTTGAAGGCTTCCCTGAAGCCGCTGTCGGACTCGAAACCGATGCCGAACCCCGCCGGGAGAACGGCGCCGCCGCGGCGGAGGAGGTCCAGTGCCAGCCCCAGTCGGCGCGCCCGTGCGAAGCCCTGCAGCGTCATGCCGAAAGTGGTGCGGAAGTACCGCCTCGCCGTCGCCGGCTGAACCCCGAGACGACGGAGTTCGGCGTCGGTCAGTCGAGCGGCTGGCTGTTCCTCGAGGACCTCGAGGACCCGCCGCACCCAGACGGGGTGGGTTCCCGGCGGCTCCATCGGGCGGCAGCGGAGGCAGGGCCGGAAACCAGCCGCGGTGGCGTCGGCGGGCGTGGCGAAGAACTCCAGGTGCTCCGGCCGCGCCGGTCGGGATGGACAGACCGGACGACAGAAGATGCCGGTGGTCCGAACGGCCATCACGAAGAGGCCGTCGTATGAGGGGTCGCGCTCCGCCACGGCGCGCAGGAGTTCGTCCCGCCGGGCCAGGAGGCTCCGGGCACGATGGATGGGAACGGCGGTCAATGGCTCTGCCATGGTTGCAATCATGGGCACCAAGTTCGAGTGACACCAGCCCGCAGGCCACCGAAATCTGACCCCCCAATTCCGGAGAGCCGAGGGTCCGGGCCCCGCCGGGAAGCAAGAGCCTCCGGCAATGGAGCGATTCGCATTTCGCCTGAGGGAACGGCGCCGACGCCCCTGCCGGAGGCGACCCGGCCAGGCTTGGCGACACAAGTGATTATCGTACATAATCTTAGGCCTCAGGGCCCCGTGGCATCGAAGTTGTTCCGGTTCCGCCAAACGACACCGGTCTGCCATGCCCGCCATTTCTCCGCCCCGCTCCCGGCCGCTGATCCTCTTCGGCGACGACGACCTGGTGACGCGGGCAGTGCTGGCTGACGCGATGCGGGACGCCGGACTGGACGTGGCCGAAGTCGGGAACGGCCGCGAGGCGTTGGAGCAGGCGGGGGAGCTGGCGCCCGATCTGCTGCTGCTGGACGTCATGATGCCCGAGATCGACGGTCTCGCGGTCTGCCGCGCCGTGCGGGCCGACCCGACGCTGGCTGCGGTGCCGGTGCTGATCCTGACCGGCCAGGCAGAGGCGGGCTCGGTAGAGCAGGCCTTCGACGCGGGCGCCACGGACTTCGCCACCAAGCCGATCGCTCCGCTCCTGCTCTGCCATCGGATTCGCTTCCTGCTTCGGGCCACCGCTGCAGTGGAGCTCCTCCGACGAAGCGAATCGAGCCTGGCCGAGGCGCAACGGATCGCCCAGGTCGGCAACTGGGAGTGGGACGTCCGGACCGACGCCTTCCTGGGTTCGGCCGAGGCGCTTCGACTCTTCGAGGCCGGCGACAGCCCCCTGCGAACGCTGGAGGAGGTCCGATCGCGGGTCCACCCTCAGGAGCAGGAGCTGTTCGGGGCGATGCTCCGGGGCCTGGCCGAGGGTGCAGAGCGACTCGACCGGGAGTTCCGAGTACCGCGGGTGGATGGCGGCTTCCGCTACGTCCACTTGCGGGCCTACCCGCTCCGGGCGCTGGGCTCCGCAGTGCGGCGGGTGCTGGGCACGGTGCAGGACGTGACCGATCGGGTGCAGGCCGAGGAGCGGATCCGGACCCTGGCCTACTACGACGCGCTGACCGGCCTGCCAAACCGGATCCTGTTCGTCGACCAGCTTCGGGCCGCGATCTCGAACGCCCGGCGCCGGGGCCGGAAAGTCGGGGTGATGCTGCTCGACCTCGACAACTTCAAGGAGATCAACGACACCCTGGGCCACGACGCCGGCGATTCGGTCCTGCGGCAGGTGTCGGGCCGGCTCCGTGATGTGGTCCGGGGCTACGACTCGCTCGGCCGCGAGACCAACGCTTCGGCGGGAAACACGGTTGGCCGGATGGGTGGCGACGAGTTCATGCTGGCGGTGGTCGACCTCAATTCCGGCGAGGAGGCCGCGGTCGTGGCGGGCCGGTTGCTGGCCGCGTTCAAGATCCCGGTCAAGGTGGGCAACGGCGAGCTGGTGGTCTCGGCGAGCATCGGGATTTCGGTCTATCCCGACGACGCGGTGGACATGGAAACCCTGCTTCGACACGCCGACGTCGCCCTCTACCAGGCCAAGGACGCCGGCCGCAACACGTTCGAGTTCTTCAGCGAGTCCATGAACGCCTCGGCGTTTCACCGGGTCGTCCTGGAGACCAGTTTGCGGCGGGCCATCGAGCAGGGCGACTTCGCGGTGTATTACCAGCCCCAGGTCGATGCCCGGGACAGTCGGGTCGTCGGGGTCGAGGCGTTGCTCCGCTGGACCGACGCCCGGCTCGGGCCGGTGCCACCGGCCCACTTCGTGCCCCTCGCCGAGCGGGTTGGCCTGATCGGCCCGCTCACCGAACTGGCCCTGCGTCGGGTGTGCGAACATGCCGCACAGTGGAGCGCCGCCGGGCCGGGACAGATCTCCTTCAACCTGTCCGGACAGTGGTTCCGGCGCCCCGACGTGGTGGCCCAGCTGGCCGGGATGGTGGGGCAGGCGGGTCTCGATCCCTCGAAGTTCGTGCTGGAGATGAGCGAGAGCACGCTGGTGGACCACGCCCGCGAGGCCGAGCGGATTCTCCACGGGCTCAAGACCCGGGGATTCCGGCTGGCCGTGGACAACTTCGGCAACGGGTATTCGTCGCTGGCAGGGCTGCGCCGGCTTCCGGTGGACTATCTCAAGATCGACCGGGCGTTCATCCGGGGTCTGGGAACCGATCCCGGGGCCGAGCCGGTGTGCGCCGCGATCATCGGGCTGGCCCGCGGGCTGGGAGTGGAGCCCGTGGCCGAAGGAGTGGAGGATGAGGCCCAGCGGGACCTGCTGCTCCGGTATGGCTGTGCCCGCATGCAGGGCTATCTCTTCGGGCGGCCGGTCCCCGCCGAGGAGTTGTTCCGGGCGTCGCTCCAGGTCGCCGGCAGCCCGGCCGTCGGCGTCGTCCCGGCGCCGTCCGAGGGGTGACCGAGGGGCCGCGGCGCCCCGGTCAGGTGCCCTCGCCCCGGAGCCGCCGGCCGATCTGCTCCACCTGCTCCATCACCCGGAGCAGATTGCCGCTCCAGAGCTTCCCGATCTCCTCCTCCGAATAGCCCCGGCGGACGAGTTCCAGCGTCACGTTGAAGGTCTCGCTGGCGTCGTTCCATCCCTCCACGCCTCCGCCGCCGTCGAAGTCCGAGCTGATGCCGACATGGTCGATGCCGATCAGCCGGACAGCGTAGTCGATGTGGTCGACGAAATCCCTGACCGTGGCGCGGGGCGGGGGCGGGAAGCGGGCATCGAGTTCGCGGAGCCGTTGCTGGAACTCCGCGCGCCGCGACTCGGACAGCTGGCGGACGGCCGCCGGGCCTCGGCGAAGCCCGAACTCCTCCCGGAGAGCGGCGAGCGCCTGCTGCCGCGCCGGCGAGTCCTGCCCGCACTTGACGTAGCCGGAGAACGCCACGACCTGGACCACCCCGCCGTTGCGTTTCAGCGCCAGGAGCTGCTCGTCGTCAAGGTTCCGGCTGTGGTCGCAAAGGGCCCGGATCGCCGAATGCGACGCGATGATCGGCGCCTGGGACAACGCGACCGTCAGCATCATCGAGGCTTTCGACGGGTGGGAAATGTCCACCATGACGCCCCAGCGGTTCAGCTCCGCCACGGCCCGCCGCCCCAGATCGCTCAGGCCCCCATGCAACCACACCCCGTCGCGCTCGCCGGTGTTGGAGTCCGAGAGCTGGCTGTGCCCATTGTGCGCCAGCGAGAGGTAGCGGGCGCCCCGTTCGGCGAACTCGCGCACGGCCGCCAGGTCGGTCCCCAGCGGATAGCCGTTCTCCACCCCGATCAGCGCCACCTTGCGGCCGGAGGCATGGATGGCGCGCACCTCCGCGGCGGTTCGCGCCAGGCCGATCCGGCCCGGGGCAATTTCCGTCGCCAGGCGGTGGATGGCCTCGAACTTCTCCAGCGCCGCCGCCCGGGCCCGGGCAAAGCCCGCCGCAGTGTGGTCCGGCGTCTGGCCCACGTACACGATCAGGAAGATGGCGTCGAGGCCCCCGGCTTCCAGCTTCGGGAGATCCACCTGGGTGGGCAGCCGCTGGGTGTAGTTGCGCTCGGCGGTGAAGTTGGCGGGATCGATGTCGACGTGAGTGTCGAGCGTCAGGACCCGCTGGTGGATGGCGCGCGCCCGTTCGGCCAGCGGGTCGACGCCCTGTCCGGCCGCCGGGGCCAGCGCCAC
>CAZFSA010000025.1:34069-41027 GCA_964521535.1 uncultured Gemmatimonas sp. | reverse complement strand
CTGACCCTTTACGCCTCCGACAGCAAACTATGCGAACGGTGGGGGATCGTCTACCCCGAATGGAAACTGGCCTTTCCTGGAATAGACGTCATGGCGGAAGTCCGAAAGGCTCATGCTTGGGAGGTCAGCAATCCTAGCCGGGTGAAAAAGAACCGGGCACGGTTCCTGGCCAACTGGTTGAGCCGAGCGCAGGACCGAATCCGATCCATCCCCGCGCCTCGGAACTCTATCTTGGGAGATGCCATCTACGACGAGAATGGTAATCTAATCCAGCGTCAGCCCTCAGATTACAGGACGGATAGACACCTATGAGCAAGAAAAAGACGCGCTCCAATCTTCTCGCAGACTCGGCCTTGGAAATGTCTGTTCTCGGTGCCCTGATCATGCAATCCTCTCCGCGCTCGGCGACGCTGGAGCTTCTGAGCCCGGAGATGTTCTTCACGCCCGCATGGCGAATCGTCTACGAGACCATCGAGAAGATGGTCCTGGACAACAAGCCCATCGACCTCGTGACTCTCAAGAACGAACTCGATCTGGCCGGACACTTGGGCGAGGTCGGGGGACCTGCGGCTTTGGCTTCTCTGGTCGAAGGAGTGCCCAACATCGAGGCCGCCGAGGAGTACGCCCGAAGGCTTTCCAAGATCACGCTCCGCCGCCGTCTGGCGGCGGCGCTTCAGAATACATTGACCGGGATCACGGAGGGTTCAGAGGAGAATCTTGATCCGGGTCGCATCTACGACAACCTTGCCCGGGCCGCTGGTCTATCGACCATGGAACGGACGTTGTGGTGGATGAGGGACCTCCTATCCGATTTCAACCCGGAGGTCCATAAGACGGCGGCGCAACAGGGGGTTCCCTCAAGCGGGATTGCCAAGCTGGACGAGGCCATGACGATCTTCCAGCCGTCGAATTTCACGGTTATTGCGGGCCGTCCAGGGCTGGGGAAATCAACGCTGATGCGCCAGATCGCTCTTGAGGCTGCCAAGAGCGGTCCCATCCTGATCTTCACCCTTGAGGAATCCATGGAAGCCGTAAGGGATAAGATGCTATGCGTCCTGGCGGGGGTTAGCTATTACCGGTGGTACAATGGGCACACGACATCGGAGGAGGAGAAGCGGCTGGTGATAGAGACTGGGAATCTTGCCAATCTTCCCATCGCGTTCTACGGCGGATATTCTTGTGATGCTTCGAAGGTCAGGCTGGCCATCCGGAGGATGACGGATGAGGGAAAGCGTCCCGTGGCTGTCTTTATCGACCATCTTCAGCTCATGCACCACCCCCAGGCGGAGAATCGGGATCAAGCGGTGGGCGAGACGACGCGGCTGTTGCGCCTGACATCTTTGGAGTTCGGAGTCCCCATCGTTCTCCTGTGCCAGATGAATCGAGGCATCGAGACACGTGGCGTGAGCGACCGAAAGCCCAGGCTCGCGGATCTCCGAGAAAGCGGTTCCATTGAGGCCAATGCCCCGAACGTTCTTTTCCTCTGGCGTGATCCGTCCAAGGAGGATACCGAGATCGCGGTCTCGCTGGCCAAGCACCGAGACGGCCCGACGGCGGACTTCGAGCTGCTGTATCTTTCGGCGTTCGGAAAATTCGGCATCGTGACGAGGGATTCGCGTTTGGTACAGGAGGCCTCATTTTAAGGATGGGCGTATGAAAATTTCCGCTCCCGTCATTGAAACGGTTCCCGTGGAAAAGCTGAAACCGTGGAATCGCAATCCTCGAAAGAACCATGCGGTGGATGAGATATCCAAGTCCATGCAAGCCTTCGGGTATATGGCGCCGATCATTTGCCAGAAGGGAACCTATCGCATCTTGGCCGGCCACGGTCGCCTGATGGCCTTGAAGAAACTGGGCGTGACCGAAGTGCCCGTGATCGTCGCGGATATGGACGATGATAAGGCGAGCCTGTACGCCGTCGCGGACAACAAGCTCACGGAAAAGGCCGAGTGGGATTTCGGAACCCTAGCGGACATGCTTCTGGAGTGGGAACACAAGAATTTTGACACGACACTCACTGGCTTCGATGACAAAGAGCTTGAACAAATCATGAACTGGGTGCCGGGGAACGATGGGGAAGAAACCAAGCCGATCCCCGAACCGCCAGCGGAGGCCGTGAGCAAGACAGGCGACCTGTGGGAACTCGGCGTCCACCGTCTTCTCTGCGGGGACTCCACGAAGTCCGAGGATGTGGCGCGGGTGATGGACGGGAAGAAGGCGGGGTTGATGGTAACGTCTCCACCATACAACCAACAGATTGACCAATTCAAGCCATCCGGAATGCATCGCAAGGGGGGATGGGTCCAAAAAGTTAGCTCCCTAGCCTATGCGGATTCTCTGCCTGAAGACGAGTACCAACGGTTGCAATCCAATGGACTCTTGTTGTGGTACGAGGCGTTGGACGACCACGCCTCCGCGTTTTATAACCACAAGAACAGGTATCGCGGAAAGCGCATGATATCCCCGATGTTATGGTTGCCGGGGCCGTTCAATCTTCGTCAAGAAATCGTTTGGAGTCGTCCGGGTAGCGTTACGCAAAACGCGAGAATGTTCCTTCCATCGGATGAGCGGATTTACTGGATGTATAAGGGGGATGATTTCCTATTCCACGACACGACGGAAATCAAGTCGTGGTCTACGGTGTGGGACATCAATCTTGAAACCAACAAAGATCATGCGGTGGGATTTCCGTTGGCGCTACCATCTAGATGTATTTCAGCGTGTTCGGAAGTCGGCTGGATTGTCTTGGAGCCATATTGCGGTTCTGGAACCACCCTCATCGCCGCCGAGAAGCTCGGTCGCCGCTGCTACGCCATCGAGATCGAGCCAAGGTATGTGGATGTCTGCGTGAAACGGTGGCAGAACTTCACGGGGAAAAGGGCGAAGAACTTGACTCGACCGGATGTGGTGCTGTGAGGAGGTGATGGATGGTCATGGACGGGAGGGGCCGAATCGTCTGCGCGGCGTGCAACGCCGACTTGGGGCCGTCCGGCAAGCCGGACGAGACGAATGTTGAGGACATGTGCGAAGAATGCGGGAAAAAGATGCTGCGGATCTATGACGAGCGCCCGGAATTCGTCCGGCCGCACGCAGGGAGCGAGCGGAAATGAGGCTGAAAACGGAACGCGATAAGTTGGGCTGGAAGGCCAGGGTGTTGAGGATCAAATCCCGTCTGTCGGTGGATGAGTGGAAGCCGCTTCATCTCAATCCGGTCGAGGAGCGCAAGCGGGCGCTCTACATGTCCAGAGAATTCCGAGTCATCCAATGGCAGTTGAATTCAAAGTACATGGGGGGCGGGGCGTGGGAGTGAGGCATTGACAGGAACGATCCTAAGGCTTCATAATATCCTCGGTTGAAGTGAGAGGATATTAGGAGCCGCTAATGGAGTGGTCGTTGTTTTGAGGACTTTCCCATGTCTACATCGCCCAAGCGCCCCCGCAAAGCCCCTGCGCAATCACGATTCACACCTGAGGTGCAACAGAAAATCCTGAACGCCATCTCCATCGGCTCTCCTCTGATGCTGGCCCCGTTGGCGGCCGGAATCGCCTATACGACGTTCCGCAAGTGGATTCGAACGGGCGAGGAGCAGGGGAAGGGTCCCTACTACGAGTTCGCACAGAAAGTCAAGGAGGCCGAAGGGGCTGCGGTGTCGGTGTGGCTGGCGGTCATTGAGAAAGCCGCCCGATCCGGGAACTGGACGGCTGCGGCGTGGAAGCTGGAGCGCCGGTATCCCGAATTGTTTGGTCGCACCTCTGTTCGCGTGGACCACGACGTCCACTCCGAAATCAAGAATCTCGACGACAAGTCCCTAGAGGAGCGCATCCGCGCCTTGATCAAGAGAGTCGGCTTGCCCGGCTTGATTCAGGGAGCCGAGAACGCGACCCAGAAGCCCGAAAACAAAAGCGCCACCTCATGACATCACTACGTCGCCCGGACAGGAAAAAGAATCCGGCAAACACCGGAGCCGAGGAGCGGGCCGAATTGGTTCTGCTTCTCGAGGAACTCCGGCGCCGCCAGGCGGCCAAAGGAATCATCCCGCCCGAGCAGCAGGCGCGCCAGGATAGTCTGGCCGAGTTCGTCCGAGCGGCCTGGCATCTCTTGGAACCTTCGACCAAGCTGGTCTGGAACTGGCATCTCGACGCCTTGTGCATGCACCTCCAAGCCGTGTCCGACGGGAGAATCAAGCGGCTCATCATCAACGTTCCCCCGGGCACGTCCAAGTCCACCGTGGTCTCGGTCCTGTGGCCGTGCTGGGAGTGGATCCGGCGTCCTACGGGGAGATGGTTGTTCGCGTCGCACAAGGATTCGTTGGCCTTGCGCGATTCCTGCCGGCGCCGGGCGGTGTTCACCTCCCCGTGGTACCAGGAACAATGGGGCAACATCTTCACCGACGACACGCTGTCCAAGCACGAATTCCATAATGGCCGCGGCGGATACATGATCTCCATGGGGACGGGCGGGGTCACCGGCCTTCGCGGGGATCGCCTCGTGCTGGACGACCCCAATTCCACGACGGAAATGGAATCGGAACTCATGCGCGAGAATAAGCTGCTGTGGTACGACCTCCAGTGGGTCACCCGCATGAACGACGGAGGAGCCCAGGTGGTGATCCAACAGAGATCGCACGAAAAAGACCTGTCCGGACATATCCTGGGATTGAATGACCCGTCCTGGGTGCATCTCTGCATCCCCATGGAATACGAGCCCGAGCGGCGCTGCGTGACTACCTTGGGCTGGTCCGATCCGAGGACGGTCAAAGGCGAACTGCTGGACCCCGTGCGGTATCCTCGGGAGCGGGTCGAGGAGTTGAAGCACGTTCTCGGCCCCTATGGGGCCTCCGGTCAGCTTCAGCAAAATCCGGCGCCGTCCGAGGGAGGCATCATCAACCGCTCATGGATTCGCCATTATAGCACGGAAGAAGATGGCCGCCTCGTCGTGGACGGATTCAAGATCGACCCCATGGGCTGCGTTCGGTTCTGCATCGTGGATCCCGCCGTCCAAGTCAAGCAGGTCCAGTCCATGGATCCCGACTTTACGGTGATGGGCGCCTTCTGCGCAGTGCCCAGCGAGCGAGGTCCGTACCTGATTCTCCTGGACCTGGTCCGCGAGCGCATTCCCGGCCCGGATATCATTCCCCGACTCAAGGCGCTGCACCAGCACTGGAAGTTCTCCCTGATCGGAGTGGAGACGTTCGGGTTCCAGCTCATGCTCTTCCAGCAGGCGCTTCGGGAGCGGCTCCCGGTGCGTGAGATTTCCAGCGCCAAGGACGCCCTCTACTGCATCGACCGGGACAAGATCGCCCGGGCCTACAGCGCGACCTCGCTTCTGGCAGATGGGCGGTTCTGGGTCCCGACCTACGCCCCGTGGCTGGGGGAGTTCATGACGGAACTCACTCGCTTCCCCGTCACGCCTCATGATGACCAGGTGGATGTGGTCAGTGCTGCTGTGGCCGTCGCTCAGAAATTGCGGTTGACGTCGGCTCTCGGAGGGAGCCCAAAAACATCGTTGACGAATCCCGAATCGGGAGATATTCTTCCAATCAGTGAGCGCGATGATAGATCAGAGAGTGCATGGGATGCGGTCAGGGTGGCTAAACCATATCGGTGAAATGGAGTAGACTATGGCACGAACGCTCCTGACCGTCCGCAGCGTCCACGACCAGCTCTACGGCTACGCGCTCTCCAGCGCGTTCCGGTCGGCGTGGGTGTACGACCCGAGTTACGCCCTGCACCGCGAACCCGACATCTGGGAGATGGTCCGGAACGACGCCAACACGGCGTCCGCCATCGACCGGTCCAATCGAGCCATCATCCGCCCCTGGAGAATTTCGCCCTTCGACGGCTCGAGGGACGAAGGCGACCAGCGCATCGCCCGCGTCGTCCAGGACGGGTTGAGGCACATTGATCGCTTCAACGCCCGTCGGCGCAGGATCGCCGAAGCCAAGCTCCTAGGCCGCACGTATGCAGTAAGCCTCTGGAGGCGGCGGCGTGCCGCCCTCGGCGGGCTCCGAGAGATGGACTGGTGGGTCCCCGTCCAGCTCGTGGACGTCGACCGCCGCCGGTTCCACTGGGCTGTCGACTGGAGCGAGGACAGGACCCGGAAGGTCAGCGTGCACCTGGAGATGTACGACACCGACGCCGGCATCTGGAAGCCGGTGCCCCAGGAGCTGCGGGACTGCATGATCGAATTCGTCTACAACGACACCGAGGACCGGGTCGGGTACGGGCGGGGCCTCCTGGAGGCCGTCTACTTCGCCCACTACATGAAGACCGTGACATTCGAGAAGATCAGCCAGGGGATCGACCGCTGGGCGAACGGCATCTGGATCGGGACCATTGACGGTCTTCGCGGCGCGTCCACGGACAAGACCAACGAGGACCTCCGCGCCGGGATGAAAACGGTCCTCCAGGACATGCGGTCCAACAACCAGGCCATTGTCGAGAACGTGGACGACATCAAGGTGATTGAGACTTCGGGCACCGGACACCAGATCAGCATGGATTTCCTGCGCTACCTGGACGAGTCCATCGAGCGGTTGCTCAACGGTTCCGTCCGCCCCAGCGGGCACACCCCGGGCGATTCGGGGTCTCGGGCGCTGGGCGAGGTGGAAGCGGACACCTCCGAGGAGTTCTTCCAGGACGACCGGGAGGACAACGACGAGATCCTGCAGCGGGATCTCGTCGGGGCGTTCCTCCGGTACAATCGGCAGACTATCGAGGACGCAGGGCTGGGCAAGGCCAGGATTCCGGTCTTCACCTCGGAGCAGATTCGTCGGCAAGACCCGGAGCGGGCGTTGGCCGCCATCGCGCAGGCGATCAAGTTCGTTCCGGTCGGGGTTCGGGAAATCTACGAGAAGGGCGAGATCAGCCGTCCTCTGCCGGACGAGGAAACCGTGGGTCCGTTCTCGGATGCCGGCATGAGTTTCAACGCCATGGGCGAATTGCTGCCTTCGGCACCC
>CAZFSA010000025.1:3362-33969 GCA_964521535.1 uncultured Gemmatimonas sp. | reverse complement strand
GTCGAGATGGAGCACACCGACGATCCGCGGATGGCGCGAAAGATCACCCAGGATCATCTAGACGAGGATCCTGAATACTACGAGAAACTCAAGAAGATTGAAAAACACTAGGCAGGAGTCGAGGCGGAGACTATAACATCCTAGAGACGGGAGGGATCCATAGTGCTGCGTGATGGTCAGTGGTCAGGCCACGCGGTCTACATCGTCGGGGGAGGGCCGAGCCTCAGGGACTTCGACTGGGGGCTCCTTCGCGGGCGCCCGGGGAAGGTCCTCGTCATCAACGCGGCGATGTTCAACGTCCCGTGGGCCGACGCCTTCTTCACCGAGGACCTGCGCTTCATCGACCGCTTCGCGGGCTCCCCTGGATACAAGGCCTTCCAGGGGGTGAAGGTCTTCCACGCTCTGCACGAGAGCCAGCTCGCCCAGGCGGTGCGGATCGACCCCCACCTCCAGATTGTCGAGCGCAAGCGGGAGGACAAGTTCTGGTCCCGATCGCTCTCCGAGGGGCTCTGCTGGTCCTCAAACTCGGGAATTGGGGCGATGAACCTCGCGTGCATCCTTGGAGGCGACCCCATCTATCTCCTGGGGTTCGACTGCCGCCGTCGTGCCCCCGGGCAGAACCCGAACTACCACGAGCACTACCCCCAGGACTGGCGCATGCCTACTGGGCAGGAGGAGAACTTCCGGTCGGACTTCGAGAACTGGGCCTCGTTCTGGATGCGGGACCGCCAGGTCATCAACCTCGTCAACCCGGCGGAGCCCTCGGCCATCCGGTGCTGGCCGACTATGGATTGGGGAGGGCATTTTAAATGATTTACCTCGTCGGGGACAGCCACATATCCTTTTTCGTGGACGGCGGTTACGAGGCGTGGTGCGCCGCAGGCGGGTCTACCGCCATGAAATCCGTAGACTTTCCGGGCGGGTTCCGGTCTCTGCACCTCGGGCCGCTTCTGGCGTACTCCTTCAATTTGGACCGCGAGGAGTACCGCTGGGCCGACGACCAGATTCCCGCCGACGCCAAGGTCCTCGTGGTCCTCGGGGAGATCGACTGCCGCCGGTACCTTCCTTCCCTGGCCAGAGAACAAGGGAACTCCATCGCCTGGGAGGCGGGGAAATTGGCCCGCAGGTTCACGCTCGCGGTTGACGTCTTCCGCCGGGAGTCCCGCCGAGTTGCGATATGGGCCCCGCATGCCTCCCTGTGCGACGGCGGGGAAAGGACCGAGGTGTGGCAGGATAGGGTCCACGCCGCTGTGGAATACCGGAACGCGCTCGACTTGTGCGCGACCGCGACCGGAGTCGAGGTGTTTGGCCTTCACGAAGCCTTCTTCAGACAAGAATGGCAAACTCTGCTCCGTTGCTACACCACCGACCTCTGCCACCTGTCCCAGAAGGCTGGGATGTTCGTCCCGGATGAATTCCTGGAGTGGAGGGACTCCGCGTGACGGCCCCCTTCGTCGTCGCCTACTACACCAACGACGACTACGCCAAGGAGGCGGAGCGGCTTCGCCTGTCGCTCGAGGAGCTTTGCATCCCGCACGCCATCAAGGCGGTGAAGGGGATCTCGGGGTGGAACGAGGCGGTCCGGTTCAAGCCCCGGTTCATCTTCGAGTGCATGACGACGTTCAACCGCGACTTGCTCTACGTCGACGCCGACGCCATTTTCAGGAACGTGCCAGACTGGCCGATTCTCGAGGGAATGGACGTCGGCGTACACCACTTCCAGAGAAGCAAGCGGCACGCCGTCGAGCTTCTGACCGGCACGGTCTACGTCCGGAACGGCGTGGAGACGCTCCAGTTCGTCACCGAGTGGGCCCGGCTTACTGATAACTTCGTGGGATGCGATACCCCCGAGCAGGAGTCGCTCCGGCAGACTGTCAAGACGTTCGGGAGCCTGGTGAGGCTGGGGAATCTCCCGCCGTCGTGGTGCTTCATCTTCGACGACATGCGGAGAATGTACCCGGACACGCGACCAGTGATCGAGCACTTCCAGGCCAGTAGAAGGTACCGTTTCAAGCGGGAGGGCAAGCCGTGAGGATTCTTGTAACGGGCGCCAACGGTTTCGTGGGGCGCAATCTCGTACCTCTCCTCATGAGAAGGGGGCACGACGTCCTCGACCCGGACAGCGTGGACCTCGACCTCACTGACGCCGAGTCCCTCGACGAGTTTCTGGAGAGCGAGTCGCCCGAGGCGGTGATCCACCTCGCGGCCTTGTGCGGGGGGATCCAGTTCAACCGCGCCAATCCGGCGAGGCTCTGGTACGTCAACACGGTCATGGGCGCGAACGTCCTCGAGCTGTGCGCCCACCACAAGATCGGGAGGCTGGTCCTCCTGGCGACGACCTGCGGCTACCCGAAGTCCCCGAAGACCATCCCCTTCGTCGAGGAGGAGCTGTGGGACGGGCTTCCCGAGCCCACGAACGCGCCCTACGGAATCGCCAAGCGGTCGCTGGCCTACGCGGCCTCGGCCTACAGGGCTCAGTACGGTTTGGATACGAGGGTCCTTGTCCCGACCAACCTGTACGGTCCGGGGGACCGCTTCCTCGAGCCCGACAAGAGCCACGTCATTCCTGGCCTCATTCAGAGGATTTGGGAGGCGTCCAAGCTCCCGAACCCGCACCTTGAGATCTGGGGGACGGGGAACGCCACCCGGGATTTCCTCTACGTCGGAGACGCGTGTGAGGCCATCACCCTCGCAGTGGAGAAGGACTCGTGGCCGAAGGACTCCGGCCCGATCAACCTCGGGAGTGGCTCGGAGGTCTCCATCGCCCAGCTGGTGACGATGATCCTCTCCGTGATGGATTGCCAGGTCTCGATATCGTGGGATTCGTCGAAGCCAGACGGTCAGCCCAGGCGCTGCATGGACACCAGTAAGGCGAGGAAAGTCCTCGGGTGGTCGGCATCGACTCCGCTGCCGAAAGGGTTGGTGAAGACTTTCGAGTCGTTCAAAAAGGAGGTATACCGTGCGTGACCGGACTGTCGTAGGGTGGATCGAGGACTACATCTGGGAGCAGATCCATTCCCTGGTCCCCATCGTTTGCGTGGACCTGGTGATCCTGCATCGGGGCTCGGTGCTGCTCCTCAAGCGGTCTGTCGAGCCCGAGGCCGGGAAGTGGGCTCTCCCCGGGGGTCGGCTCTGGAAGAACGAAGACCCCGTGGATGCATGCTGGAGGCTCATGGGCGCTGAACTCGGGTGGGAGTCGAGGAACCAGATCGGGGCTCCCGATTTCTTGGGGTGGATGAGCAACCGCTACGACACCTCCCCGTGGCATGAAGATTCCGGGACCCACACCGTCAGCCTGGTCTACCGCGTGAAGGTCGAGGACGACGCCGAGATCCCCGTCAGGGTCGACGGGAACCACTCGGACTTTATCTGGTGGGACGGGAGAGAGGGTTCCCTGTCCGGGGTTGCGGAGAGCCACAAGCGCTACATCCGGTCCGGACTCGAACTTCCCGAGCTTGCCCACGAGGAGAACGACATCGAGAAGGCCGTCATGCGAAATGCGAATGAGCTCTAGGAGACAGCCATGGTCAACCCCGACGTCTGGGTCTGCATTCCGACGGCGTGCAAAGAGCATGTCCCGAGCACTATCCAGAAGTGGAGGAATCAAGGGTATAGGCTCGCTCTGCTGGTGGACGAGGCGACCGTAGATGACGACCGTATCTATTTTCGCGAGGTTCCAGATCTCGTCATACGGTCCAGAGTCTACCCCGGCGTCTGGCGCGCCTGGAACGCGCTGGCCAAGGCAGTCATGGCGATCGGCGCGGACGTCGCGGTCCTCGCCGGAGACGACATGGATCCAGACCCTAACTTGGCTGCTCAGGAGATCGCCAGGCAATATCTCGAGCGTTTCCCGAGCGGCTGGGGGATCATGCAGCCTACCGGGGACCGTCAGGGGGATATCATCGACGGGCGCTGGAATTCACAACGGATATGCGGTTCACCTTGGATCGGGCGAGAATGGGTCGCCAAGGCCTACGGCGGGAACGGCCCGGTCAACGGGGAGTACGCCGCCTTCTACGCCGACGAGGAACTTCAGTTGGTCGCCGAGAGGGCCAAGCTGCTGTGGCAGCGAAACGACCTCTGCCAGTTCCACCGGCATTGGTCTTGGGGGCACCTTAAGAGGCAGGACTATCACGAGCGAAACCAGAAGATTTGGGACACTGACATGGCTTTGTTCAACGTCCGGAAGGCTAGAGGGTTCCCGGAGGTTCTCCCATGAACAGCTACTCCCAGAGCGGAGAGGACCTGGTCGTATTCAACAGCCTCCAATCCATTGAAGGGCTATGCGTGTTGGATATCGGAGCGGGGCATCCCAAAAACATTTCAAACTCACTCGGCTTCATCGAGGCGGGATGCCGCACCGTTCTTGTCGAGCCGTCGCCTACTCTGTTCGCGGCGCTTCTGGCGGAGCATGCGGGCAGGGAAAACGTCAAGCTTGTCCACGTCGCCGTCGGTGCGGAGCGCCGGATGGTCCCATTCTACGAGGCGTCCGACCCGCACTACTCCACTGCCTACCCGGCTGTTCGAGACAAGTGGGAGAAGACCGGAATCGTAAGCTACAAGACTTATTGGGTTTCGCAAGTCACGGTCAGGGATCTAGTGAACGAGGTCGGAGTTGGTGCGGAGATCGTCAGCATCGACGCCGAGGGGGCGTCTTTCGACATCCTCACCCAGTGCCCTCTCGGGGAGTGGGGTACGCAGGCCATCATCATCGAACACGACGGCAGGATCGTCGAGTTGTGCGCATGGGGCGACGCCCGCGGTTACAGGCCTAAGAAAGTGAATGCAGAGAACATTGTCTTCATAAAGGAGTAGCCCATTATGCTTATACGCGCAGACGGATATCGTGGTGTGGAGGCCAGAGACATGAATTGCCGGTTGCGTCCATGTCTCGCGGTTGGGGTTTGGCACACTCGAGGAGCTACGGCGTCAGGTTCAAGATCAACCGGTTACAAGTATCTATGCTGCCTGACGAGAGCTTATCACGGGTGCCCTGGCGAATCCAAAGTTCCCCCAAACGAGCAGCTCGCTATGAAGGCCGTTGCGAAGCCTGGGGAACTGGTGGAATGGGGGGCGGGGAAAGAGGGCACGCTCTTCCGGCTGCGCTGGAAGAACGGGGAGCTTTTGTACGACGTTGCCTACCAGCCTCCCAATGGAGTGCGTAGAACCAGAGTCGTTCTACGGGCTGTCGATGGGATCAGGAGGGCTGGTGTCGGTTCCGTGAAGGAACGGATGTAGAGCACAGGAGGGAAAGAATGGTCAACCGCTGCGTCTCCTACGCATACTTCCGCAACCCGAACTCGGTGTACGAGAAGGAAAAGGGGAACTCGGCCAAACAATTCGAGCAGTTTCTCCCTCTGCTTATCCGGGCCCATCACCTGATCTGGGGAGGCTTCGACCTGTTGATCCACCACGACGAGGAAGTCAAGTCCCTCCCCTATTGGCCAGCCTTGGACCGCATGGTCGGGGCTGGCCTCCTGAAACTCGTCCCGTGCGGGAACGCGGAGCGGCTCTGCGAGGCCATGCTCTGGAGGTTAAAGCCCGTGTGGGCTGGATATGACGTGGTGGTCTGCCGTGATATCGACGCCATCCCGGCCCCATTTGACCGCCGCATCGTGGACGAGTGGCTGGACTCGAGGAAAGCCGTCGGGGTCGTCCACTGGTGCGCCGCGCATTCCGGGGTCATGGGCGGAACCTTGTCCGTCCGGTCCAAGCGGTTTGCGGAGCTTCTGGGGTACGCCTCCTGGGGGTCGTTCATTCTCGACAATTTCTGGTGTTCCCTGAAGGCGCACGGGGACGACCAGCACGTTCTCAACCGGTTATTCCCGAGGTTCGCCAGAGAAACCCTGGTCCACGACCTTCACCACAAGACAGGCGATATGCCTGGGGCGGAAATAAGAACCAGGATCAGGGACGGGTACACGGACCCGGCGCTCCTGGCGAGCTTCGACCACGGGGTCGCAGACCAATTGTCCAAGGGGTGCGGGGTGTGCTGGGACCCGAAAGAGGCGCTCGAGTTCTACGACCGAATCCAGAATCCGGTGATGGACAAGATCCGGGAGTGCGAACGTGGGTAGGATCAGATTTTCGGTCTTGACGCCGACTGTGCCGGGAAGACTTGATCTGGTTGTACCACTGATCCGCAGTCTCCAGGACCAGATCGGCAGTCTTCCCGTGGAACACCTCGTCCTCTGCGACAACAAGCGGAGAACCATCGGGTCCAAGCGGCAGGCGCTCCTCGAAGCCGCCCAGGGGGACTATATCGCGTTCGTGGACGACGACGACCACGTGGCCGACGACTACGTCTCGTGTATTCTCCGGGAGATCGCGCCGCTTATGACCTTGTCGGTCCCGGAGGACGATTCCGCCGAGAGCGTGCGGTTGGAGCCGAAGCCGGACCTCGTCGTGTTCCCGATCCACGTCCGCATCAACGGAGACCAGGACGGGATCGTCGAGCCGTCCGTTCGGTACGCTCCCCCCGACGGGGACATCACGAAGCTGCAACCCTACGCGCCTCCGGTCACATACAGGCCGCCGCATGAGCTTCTGGTGTGGCGCAGGTCTGTCGCGCTCCGGGGGAAGTTTCCGGACGTGAGCGGCGGGGAGGACTTCCTCTGGGCGCGACAGGTGTGGCCTTTGGTCCAGGTCGAGCGGCGCATCGACAAGGTCCTGTACTACTACGAAACCAGTATCGACCGGAGGGAACACTGATGTCCAGAACGTGGGTCGCTGTCAGTGCCAACACGGTTCGGGACTACAACTTCATGCTCCCGCTCTCAGCGCTCTTTTGGAGGGAAGTGGTCGGGTACCGGCCGCTGTGCCTCTTGGTCGGGGATTGGGACGGCGACGCCCGTTCCAGGGTGGCTTTGGACGCGGTCAAGCACCACCGTTTCGACACGGTCCAGGTCGGGGAGATCGGGGGCTACCTCTCGGCGAACGTCGCCCAGAACGTGAGGGAACACGCGGCGGTAGACCCCAGGATCGAAGGCGACGACTGGCTTTTCCCCAGCGACGCCGACCTCTGGCCTCTCAAGCCGGACTTTTACAAGCGTCATCTATCAGCGCAGGACGGCGTGAAAGCGGTGTGCCTGTACAGCAACGGGGACGGGTTCGTGTCCAAGGAGGACTTCCTGGAGAAAGCGTCGAGGCTCGTCAGGGGCCAGACCATTCCCACGTGCCATGTCGCCATGCGGGCCGAAACGTGGCGAGAACTGTATGGAATCAAGGCCGGGGACGACCTTCTCGCGGCGACCAAGCGCACCATGGATTCGTGGATCCCCCAGAGGGCCGCCGGTAAGAGCCCGGGCGACGCCGCGTTCATCGCCTGGATGTCCGACCAGGATATCCTGACCTGGCAGCTCTGCCGCCAGAGCTGGTTTCCGGAGCGAGCCTCCTTGGTCCCGCGCCGGGGGTGTCCTCCGGTGGACAGGCTCTGCCGAAGCCACGCTTCGGACTGGCCGTCCGCCGACCTCGCGCAGTACGTGGACTGCCACGGGTGGAAGGCTCCGGACTCCCCGGCGCATTGGGCGTTGCTGAGGCCGCTGATTCGGCGCTTTCTCCCTGGGTACGTCGACTGGGCGGACGCCTACCGCGACCGGTACTACAGGAGCTACAACCCGTGAACACCGTTGACCTGGGCTATATCTCGCACCTTCCGGTCCTCGGGGCGGTGCTGGCCAAGCTCAGCGGTCCGGTGCTGGAGCTCGGGGCCGGTAACGGCTCCACACCTCTGGTCCACTACATGTCAGCCGCCTCCGGGCGCTACGTCTTGACCGCGGAGTCGGACGACGCGTGGCTAGGGAAGTTCCGGCACTACCACTACCCGGGGCGGCACGACTTCAGGATCGTCCGTGGTGGCGAAACCGTGACCGAGCACATCGAGGGCTGGGTCAAGTTTTGCGTCGCCGCGGCCAAGTCGCACTATTGGTCCGTTTGCTTCGTGGACCAAGCGCCTGGGGAGGCTCGGGTGCCGTGCATTGAGGTCTTGAAGAACAGGGTCAGCGCCTTCGTGGTTCATGACTTCGAGGCCGACGAGCCCCCGGGCGGTGGGAACTACGGCTGGAAGAAGCTGGACGGGTTGTTCAGGCACGTGTCCGTCATGCGACGGATACGTCCGTGGACAGCGGTTCTTTCTGATCTTTGCAAAGTGAAACTGGAGGAGGAGGACGAATGCCCAGAAAAGTGTTCGTAACCGGGGGCTGCGGTTTTGTTGGGAGCCACCTTGTGACGGCTCTGCTCGACGACGGAAATGAGGTGGTCGTCCTCTCCAGAGACTGGCACGGCTCGTGCGGTGCGTACTGGGGCACGAACTGGAGGCTCCACGGCGTTGCCGGGGATCTGTCGAGCCAAGCGGTCTTAGAGCGCATCATCGCCGAATACGAGGTCGACACCGTGGTCCACCTCGCGGCGCAGACGCAGATGTCCACGGCGATAAAGGAGCCAATTGGAACCTTTGAGGCAAACGTCAGGGGGACGTGGAACCTGCTCGAAGCGTGCCGACTCCAGAAAGTTCCAAGAGTCGTCGTCGCCTCCACCGACAAGGTCTACGGGCGGGCGAAGCCCCCGTACCGCGAGGACTCCCCGCTCCTCCCGGACCGCCCCTATGAGTCTTCCAAGGCGTGCGCGGACCTCCTGGCCAGAACCTACGCCTCTACCTACGGCATGAACATCGCCGTGGTCCGGTGCGTGAACATCTACGGTCCCGGGCACCTGAACTTTTCCACGCTCGTCCCCGGAACCATACGCCGAATTTTTCGCGGCGAGCAGCCCATGGTCCGGAACGGCGGAGCCATGAGCCGCGACTGGGTATTCGTCCGCGACGTCGCAGCCGCGTACACATCCCTGATCTCCGGGATCGGGAAAGGTTTCACGGGAGCCGTCAACGTCGGATCCGGGTCGCCCACGAGCGTGTCCGAGATCGTCAAGATCATCTCCCAGCTGATGGGCTGGGAAGGCGGTGTCCGAGACGAAGTCGACATACACGGTGAAATCGAACACCAATGGTCGGACGCGTCCCTGGCGAAGCGCGAGCTGGGGTGGTCCCCGCAGCACTCGCTTCAGCAGGGGCTTGGAATCACCGTCGATTGGTATAAACGGTGTCTGGAGGCCATGAAATGAAACTGATCGGGTTGATGCTCGTCAAGAACGAGCAGTGGATTCTCGGAGCCAGCCTTCGGACGGCTCTCCAGTGGTGCGACGAGATGGTCGTGGTGGACACCGGCTCGTGGGACAATTCTGTCTCCATCATCAGCGAAGTAACGTCGGAGAACCCCTACAGGGTTCACTACTCGCGCATGACCCCGACGAAAACGGTCAAGTTGCGGAACGCTTATGACGGTGTTGAGTACGATGTTGAGCAGGAAGACCTGCACGGCTGGTGGAATGAAATGGACGTGCGCCAGCATGCCCTCCAGCTCGGCCGGAAGCACGGTGGGACCCACTTCGCCATGGTGGACGCGGATGAGATACTCACGGCCAACCTCATCCCGCAAGTATATTCGGACGTCGGGAACCTCAAGCCAGGGCAGGTGCTGGACTACCCTATGCTAGCCATGCGCCGGGTGGACGCCTACCAGGATGATGGCAGCATTTGGTCGAGCGTCATGCTCTCCGTCGCGTTCGCGGACAGAGACAACCTCACATGGAGGCCAGACGGGCTCGGATATCATTTCCACCACCGGTGCCCCTACGGGATCGAGACCGTTACCCTGAAGCCGCACCATGACAAGGCAATGGGCGGGGTGATGCACCTCCAGTTCTCGGACCCCGAGCGTCTGCGCTGGAAGCACCGGCTCTACAAGATGATCGAACGTTTGCGCTGGCCGGACCGCGACCCAGTGGAACAGGTGAACTGGCGCTATAACCTTGCCCTGGAGCCAGCAAGACGTGTCGTGAAGATTCCCGACGAGTGGTACCTCCCAGAGATGCTGTCGAGAATCGACACGGCGCAGACTCCGTGGCACAAGTCGGAATGTCACCGGCTCTGGGACACGTATGGGCCTGAGCCGTTCAAGGGTCTGGACTTGTGGGGATGGCCAGAGAAAGGTAACAACAGGAGGTGATGCATGCCGCGCACGCTGATCGACGAGAGGGTGAAGCCTGAGGACATCCGGCCCGCGCAAGACCACATCTTGCTCCAGGTCGTGGAGCGGGAACAGACTGCCGGCGGAATCATCCTGCCCAAGAACAAGGCGACCCCAATCGTGCTCGGGAAAGTGCTGGCGAAGGGAAAGGAAATCCCCAACCAGGTCACCGGTAAAGGGTTTCCAATCCCGGTCGAGGTTGGGGAGTACGTCATTTTCATGGATTACGCCGGTGAACGAATGCGTGTGGCCTGGGAAGACTACCGGCTCATTCGGGAGCATGGGCTGTGGGGCGTCGTCGTTCCCGGGGACACGGATGCCCACAATTTCAAGAGCGTCCGCCCGTGGGCGAACCGAATCATCCTGGAGCCGGATTCCAGCGAGAAGACCAGGAGCGGCGCCCTCTACCTGCCGAACCAGGACATGCCCATCGCATACCACACGGGCACCGTGAAGGACGTAGGGCCTGGGCTCTGGCACCTGGAGAGCGGGAAGTTGCTCCCCTGCGAGTGCAAGGTCGGGGATAAGGTCCTCTTCCGAAGGTACGCCGGGGCCGACATAACCATTGGCGGAAAACAGCTGCGAATTCTCCAGGAAGAGGATATCATCGTCATTATGGAGGACTAACATGACGAAGCCCGTTCAAGAGCAGTGGTCTTGGAAAGTTGGAATCCTGCTCGGCATCGGGGAGGCGGCCTGGCAGGAGTGCAACGGGCGAATCCAGAAGCTCACCGCCGTGGTGGTTGGTCCCGGCGGTCGCATCGGCCTCATCAAGTGCGTTTCCCCGATGTGCATGGCGCGCGTCTCGCCCGACTTCGACGCCGCGAAGCTCGTGTTGATTGGCGAGGACCCATCGCCTGACTTCTGCGAGGACTTGGACCGATTCTGGTCTGGAGGCCGGATCATGCTCGGAAACAACGTGGACATTCCAGGTCCGAGGTTACTTCAATGAACAAGCCCATATCATCCCAAGAGGAGTTGGACCGGTTC
This sequence comes from uncultured Gemmatimonas sp., assembly GCA_964521535.1. GTDB lineage: Bacteria > Gemmatimonadota > Gemmatimonadetes > Gemmatimonadales > GWC2-71-9 > SHZU01. The sequence continues at coordinate 22,897 of CAZFSA010000025.1, read as the reverse complement.
CTGGACCGCAGTACCAGCTTGTTCGAGCAGGCGTTCAACGGCTACCTCGCCGCCGAGTTCCTTGGGCGTGGCAGCGTTAACGATGCCCTGTGGGATATGACCCATCTCCTCCAGAAAACCATGATCCTTGCGGACCTTCACGGGCGGAGGCGCGCTCTGATGGAGGCCGACTACATGAGGGCTAACCCGAGGGCGCGCTTCGCAGGGCTCCCGGACCGGACCCCGTTGACGGGGAAGGTCCCGTTTGAGGAGGCCATTGAGGACTTGCTTTCTAGGGAGCCCCGCCTGGCAAAAAGTGCGGCCGAGGTTTCCAGGCTCTACAACACGGATCACGTGTTTTCCATGGCCCGGTCTTGCAGTCTGAGACTCACGGAGCGCGTAAAGCAGATCATCTCAGACCTGATGAGAGGAAAGCTCGCCTCCAGCCCGGAATCCGAAATCATGAAGGCCGCCGTGGAGGAGGCCCATAACTGGACCCGAGCCTATGCATCGACCGTGTATCGGACCAACGTGGCCTCGGTCTACGTCAACGGACACTTCCAGCAAGCGCTCGACCCGGACGTGTCCGAGATCGTCAAGGCGATGGAGGTTGTCGGAATCGCGGATGATCGGGAGCGTCCGAATCACAAGCCAGCCAGAGGATTGATCGCCAGCACTAAAGACCCTATCTGGAATCATCTCCGGCCTCCCTACGGCTACAACTGCCGGCACAATGTGGTGTTTGTCTCCAAGTTTACGCTGGAGGAGCGCGGCCTTTTGAAGCCCAACGGAGATGTTATCCGATACGAGCCTCCCAACTTTCACCTTTTCCGTCCCGATGAGGGATTCGGGATTGGAGAATACTGATGGGGGAACAGGCATGACAGATGCGGTTTGCAGAACCATCCGAGTTCCGAGGCAGCTCCTCGATGAGTTTCACAAATACGTCGTTATCCCAGACGGTCGCAGTGAGGCGGAAATTGTACGATCTCTGATGTCGGCGGCGATCAGCAAAGCCAAAGAACAAGCCCTGAAATTAAAAAGTGATATCTCTCTGAAGTCTCGCTGAAGTCTATTTGAAGTCTTTCTGGTCTAACATCTTCCCTCTGCCCCCTGGACTCCCCATAATTCCCATTGATGGATACGAGTTCAGGGGATATTCGGAACAATTCGGATTTAGAGTTTTCCGATCCCTCTGGTTGGTTTACCCCAGAAGAGTGCGTCTGCATCAACGCGAGGATGAAGGCCTACATGAAGGATGGGAAGGACGCGGAATCCGCCCTGTCGGCGGCGATTTCGTCCTGCGCGCCGTCGAAGGCCAAGGCGCGTTCGATTCCTTCTCTGGTGGGTGCCGGGACTTTCTCGGCGACGACGGTGGAGGCTCCTCCCAAACGAATCAAAATCAACGGCGGGAACTATCGTTGGATGAACACCCATGATGGGTACTTCACCGTGTTCGACGTTCCCATCATGGCCGAGATTCCCAAGGGGACGAAGGGGGCGCCCTACGACATCGACCGCAGCGAGCTTGAGCATTACGTCAAGGTGGCCCAGGAGCGTTACCATTCTGGCCGATTCGCCGCCACATGCTTCAAGGGCCACAACTCCGACATCCCTATCACCAATCCCGATTTCCTAGGATACATCCTGCCCAATCGGGTCGGGCTTTACCGGATGGAGGACGGCCCGAAGTGGACGCTGTTCGCCGACATCAAGCTGCGTGAACCCGCCTTCCAGGCCGTGATGCGGGGCGAACTGCCCTACCATTCGCCGGAGATTCCGTGGGACAAGCGCCGCATCAGCGGACTCGCTCTGCTCGACACCATGCCCCCCTTCTTCGAGTTCGAGCTGTTCACCCTGGGCGACGAGATCACTGAAGCCGAACTCAAGGGAAAGCGCGCCGAGTTCTCGTCTGTTGTCCATGACCTTTCCAAGTTTCTCGAAGGAGATTTCGCCATGCCCGACAATCCCAATACCGCCAAGTGCGCCGGTTGCGAAAAGAAGGACGAGGAGATTCAGCTCCTCAAGAAGATGGCGTCGGAAGCCGAGGAGCGCGCCAAGAAGTTCGAGGCCGAACTCTGCAATACCAAGTCCATGAAGGGCGCTGCGGACAACGAGAAGACAGACAAAGACGAGGACGAGGATAAGAAGAAGAAAGACAAGAAGGGCGAGGAATCGGACAAGAAGGACAAAATGTCCTCTACGTCTCCCGCTGACCAGGTACCGTCCAAAACGAGTCCTATTCCAGCTGAGCCCGGAACGAATCCGAAGGAGGGCAAGATGTCGATTCCCGACAACGTGATCGCCATGTTCGCCGAGCGAGACGCCAAGCTTGCCGCCATGCAAGAGGCCGTGAAGCGTCTCACCGAGGAGGCCGCGAAGAAGGCCGCCGAGGAGACCCGGCGCGCAAGAGTGGCCGCTGCCAAGTCCGAGCTGGCCGGGTTCGTCCTCTCCTCGGACATCGACGAGACCCTGGCGACCTTCGCGGACGACGAGGCGAAGTTGAAGGTCTACGTCGCCAGCCTGAAGAAGAACGCCCAGAAGCAGCCCCCGACCTCCCTGGCGGACTTCAAGGGTCTGGGGCCGGTAGAGACGCAGGACCCTGCTTTGGCGAAGTTTGCCCAGCAGGGGCCGGACGTCCTGGAAAAGGCCCAGAAGTTCGCGGCCATGTACCGCGAGAGCCTGCGGCTGAAGCTGCCCCTCTCCATGTCCGAGGAGCAGTACATTGAGTTCAACCTGAAGAATTCCCAGTAACTAGGAGGACGAACAATGGCTGCACTCACTGCCTACACCAAGCGCCGTTACCGTTCCGGCGGATTCAGTTGGCACCAGAACTGGCGCGTTGTCAACGGCGGAACCATTTACATCGGGTCTTTCTGCGGAGTCCCCGGCGCTTCGGCTCTGACCAGCGGGCGCGGGTACGCTCGGGCCTACACCAACGAGCAGACGATCCAATGGATCGGTCCCGCCATCAGAACTTCCTACGAGAGTTCCACCGACCGGGACGCGAACAAGGTCACCGGGAACACGGGCAATAGCCCGGTGCCCGAGGTCTGGTGCGAGGGTGGGCCCATCGTCCTCGAGCAGGTGGCGGTCACGGGGGTGTCCGCGCAGAGCGATGTCGGACGTCAGGCTGTCTATGCTGCGAACGACAACGACCTGACGATCACGGCCAGCCAGAGCCCTGCCATTGGGCGGGTGGTCTACTGGTACTCCTCGACTACCTGCGACGTCCTGGCTTACGGGTACCTGTCCGGGGTGGTCATCTGAACTGAACACGGAGAATTAGGAGGACACACAATGCCTGCCAGCCCGATTAGCGCACTGCTTGTTCCCGGAATCCGAAGCGAGTTCGCTCTGGCCTACCAGCCCCGTTACGCGGGTGTCGTCGCCGCTATCGGCGACGTCGCGTGGCTTGACGCCACCAGCGACAAGCTCCTGGAGATCTACGGAATCATCGACGCCGCGCTCCACCCCGTGCGATGGGACCCCGGCCGGACGATTCCGACCTCCAGCATCTCCGGCACGAACTTCACGATCACGAACCGTGATTTCGGCCGCCGCGTGAAGCTGCCCCGCAACGTGGACGACGAGCAGACCGGAAACGTCATCGCCGTCGCCCGGATGCTGGGCCAGCGCTGGGGCCTCATCCCCGAGCGCATTTTCTACCAGTTCATCCAGGGCTCCACGGACCCCGACCTGCTCCCCGCGATCCCCAACAGCGCGGACGGGAACGCGCTGTACCTGGCCACGACCCGGTACGGATCCTCCAGCGGAAACGTTGTCGGGCAGACCGGGTCCAGCACGACTCAGGCGGTCATTACGGACCTCCACTCGGCGGTCCGCCGATTCGCGGAGTTCCAGGACCAGGAGTCGCAGCCCTTCTTCGACGTCAGTATGATCAAGGGCGGGATCTCGGTGTTCTACGGGACCTCCCTAACGGAAGTCATGGAAGCCGTGGCGGTGCAGACGCTCACGCACTCCGTGGTGTCCACCACGGGCGCGGCGGTGACGAACATCGTCATCGCGGGCTCGGTGAAGTGGAACTTCATCCCCAGCCAGCGCATCACGAACTCCCGGCTGTACCTGTTCCTCCGCGGCCTGCCCAACGAACTGCGGCCCATCGTGCGTCAGGTCCGCAAGGGCATGACGGAGGCCCAGGGCAACTGGGAGACTTCCGACTACACCCGTGACACGGGTGAGGCCTACTTCCAGTTCCACAGCCGCGAGGGCTGGGGTTCACCGAACGCGAGAGGCACGATTCGGATTTCGTAGGACATTATTTGCCCCACAGGGGTGAAAGGAGCATGTATGGCCAGAAGCGGTCGTTCCGCCGCGTCCGATGTCAAGCCGTCTTCGGTGCCCATCGGTTCTGAGAAGGGCGTGGACAACACCATTCTCGAGAACTCGGTGCCGATTTCCGTGGATGTTGTCCGCAACGATCCGGACGGAGAGGGCCTGTACTGGTTCGGAGCCCTGCCCGCCGAGGGCAAACAGGTCATCCTGATGCAGCCCGCAGAAGGTCAGCCCCCGAATCCGGAACGGGAAGACGGTAGAGTCGAGGTGGAGATGACCGCCATGGAGGCTTGGTACCCCAAGGCCAAGGGGCAGCCTCCGATCTGGCTTGGCCGTTGCCGATGGTACCAGAATCTCGGAGTCACCGGTGCCGAGTTCGTCGCGTTCTCCGAGGAGCGCGTTCGGGAGGCGGCGAACGAGTCCAGGAATTTCCTCATGGCGTGGCCCGGGCGCGTCGCCGTGTTCCACGATGCCCAGCTCAGGGCGATCCTGGAATCCGTCCGCAACCATGCGATCCGGCCCAAGAGCGAAACGGTGGCCGATGTCGTGAACTACATGCACGGACACATGGTCGGGTGCGAAGGCCCGCTTCGCGGCTGCACCTGCTCGAAGATCGAAGCCGAAATCCCGCAGATTCCGGAAACTCGGCGCCGCGTGATGCGCGAGCGTCCAAGGGTCGGGGATCTTCCGATGGCGGATTTCGTCTATCTTCGGCGGCTCAATGTTCCCGTGACCTACGATCCCAAGTTGTACTACCGTCTGGTGCCGTCGATGGAACAGTTCCTGATGCATCCTCCGGAACCGCTTTCGGCGGACCTGGCGAAGATGAAGGAGGCGGAGACCGCCGCCGCGACTGGATAAAGGTTCGGCGCGGTCGGCGGGCCGTAGATAAATGCCCGCAGCCCCTAGTCGGTCTGAGATCGAGACGTCGTGGCGCGCCGCGATCAATCTCTTTCACCAGACCTACAAGTACGGATCCAAAAACGCGACCAATTTCCTCGACCTCCTGGACACTCTCCAGCAGTCCATGGAGGGCGAGTTCGTTTCTGAGGCGGTCGCGGTCGCCGAGTCCATCCGGAGCAGCCTTGCGAGCGTCGTGACGCGCGGCACCGCGCAGGCGCTCTTCCGACCATTCCTCCAGATGTACATGCGGCACGTGGTCGGAAGGACCGATCTCTCCACCGACGAGGAGATGCTCCAGGAGCTTTACCGGTACTACGTCGACAACAACCTCCGGGTCCAGGGGAGAAACATCACCTACGGAACCCCGGCTGCTGCCGCAGGGATGATCGGCACGACCCAGGTTCTGCGCCTCACCCGCGACCGGTACAACTTCCCTATCGAATCCGGGCACATCGACAAGAAACGGCTCCGGTGCATCCTGGACTCCAACACCGGGACCGGGGTCGGTGCCGAAGTGTGGCACCTCAAGGGCCAGACCCGTCCGAAGGACGATCTGTACCGGTCCGGGTCCGGGTACCAGGCGACCTTGGCGGGGCAAACCATCGACGACTCCCTTCTGAACAATGCCGGGTTCAGATCGTTAGGTGGCACCGCGTCCGCCCCGGACGACATTCCCGACTGGACTTCCAGTGTAGCGGTGAGCAGTTCCCTCTGCGAGTTTGACTCCACGAACATCTTCCGCCGCGCCCCTTCTGACGGCTCCAGTGGCACGGTCTATTCCCTGAAGCTGAAGGCATCGGCGACCCTCTCCCAGAAGCTCACGGTTAAGGGGACGGAGTTGGACGTCAATACCCCCTACCTCACCGCTGTCGTGTGGCGGCGCGACATCGGCGCCGGAAACGGGACGCTCACGATTCACCAGGGGAACATCCGCAACATCGTTTCCGTGGCCGCGCAGACCGGATGGGTGGTATCCACGGTTCCGAGTTCACCGAGCTGGGCGTGCTGGTACAGGGTCTTCCAAGAGGAGGACATGGACATCAAGGTCGAGTGGGTGCGCTCCAGTGGGGACATCCACATCGCCGAGGTCCTGTTCCTGCCCGGGACCTATTTCGACGGGAGCTATTATTGGGTGCTGCCGTCCAGCACGTCGGCCTATGTCCCTCCAAGAATTGACGATCAATTCGATTGGGCGGACATCGCCACGGACTCGATTATCCAGGCGTGTTTGGCGTTCGCATGGCCGGGATTCTACCTCCCGTCCAGCATTGGGAGTTCGATTACATTCGCGGACCCATCATAACGAGGTGACACAATGGTAGGCGGCGACGGACTCATTACCCGATTTGTGGACCGGGTGATCTCGGCCCCCGGGGCCAACACGAACATCATCTCGACGTCCATCACCCCTAAGCGTGCCTGCGCGTTCCGAATCTCGGTCATTCTGGCCACGACGTCCGTGTTCAAGGTGACCATCACGGAGTCGTCTGGAACCTCCAGCGGCAGCCTGAATGAGGGTGTGGCGCTCCAAGCCGGTAAACTGTACACCTTCGTCCACGGGGCGCACCCGGACTTCTCCTACAACTACCAGGTGGAGACGAACGGGGTCATCACGTACCTTCAGGTAGACGAAATCTCAGTCGGAGCGCTCTAACATGTTCGGACCCGCGCAAGGCATCAAGCAGAACCCGATTACACTCCTCGAACTGGGGTCCGCGCCGTCGGACGTGAGCGACGTAGGGCTGCTCTACACCATGGACGTCGCGGGCGCGACGGAACTCTTCTACGACGACCCGGACGCGGGTTCTTTCCAGTTGACGTCTGGCCAGGGGCTCAACGGAGCGGTGGTCAGCTTCGGCGTTTCGGCGGCGGGCCGGGTTCCCTACGTCGGCGCCACGGGCTGCTTGGCCACGGACGCCGGAATGACTTACGACGCCTCCACGGACGCGTTGACGGTGGGGAAGGTGCTGACCGGAGACGGATCGGCGGCGGCCCCGTCGCACTCGTTCTCGTCTACGGCTAATACCGGATTCTATCTCATCAGTCCGTCAAGACTTGGATACACCTCTGGCGGAGTCTTGGCAATTGACTTTGGTCCTACGTGGATTAGTATTCCAAGCAACTCCGGGACCGTATACATTGGTGCATCTTCAGATGTCGTATTAACCCGCGACGCTGCCAACACTCTTGCCCAGCGCAACGGGACAAACGCTCAAACCTTCCGGGTATACAGCACCTACACCGAAGGCGGGGCGCAGGAGTGGATTGAGATTGCCGCCGGAACCGCTCCATCTATTCGCACTATGGCGGCTGGGGGCGGGACAGAACGCGCGATTGATTTTAAGTTCGGGTCCACCCAAATCATTAGGCTCGGGTCCGGAATTACGTGCTCACAACCACTACTGTTTTCGGCCGATAATGCACTAAACATCGGTGCGTCTGGAGTAAACCGCCCACGTTCCATCTACGTCGGGACCAGCATCGTGAACGCAGGATACTTCGATATCTCAGAGATCGCGGAACCCGCGGCCCCAGCAGCCGACACCGGACGTCTGTTCGTCAAGGATAACGGATCCGGGAAGTCCCAACTGTGCGTCCGGTTTGCGACCGGAGCCACCCAAGTGATTGCTACGGAACCGTAGCAAGGAGGTAGACAATGCCCAAGCGTTTCAAGCTGTTGGACGACGCTCCGGTCGAAGTCGAACCCGGGAAGTTCGAGACTCGGGTGGTATTCGAGCGCTACCATGTTGAAACCGACACCCGCAAGAAGGACAAGCTCAACGAGAAGGGCGAGAAGATTGGCGAGGAGGATGTCACCACGACGAGCGAGGTCGTAGACGTCGGGTTCGGAGAGACGCTGCGCACCGACTCGGATGACAAGGCGGCGATCAAGGCGGCGTTTCTCGCGGTGAAGCCCGCTCTCCAGGAGCGCATGAACGCCCACGAGGCCAAGTTCAAGCCCGTGAAATCGTCCAAGAAATTGACGGAAGCGGATCTGGCGTGATGGTCGCGCCGACCGACCGTGATAGGTCAGGAGGAAAACATGGGTACTTCGGTCAGGTTCACGGTCACCCAGGGGCTTCATTTTCTCAGGATGGCTCATGCCGTCCGGTTCCCCGAGAAGCTCGGCGAGGATAAGAAGTTTTCCGCCGCCGTCCGCGCCACCTTTGATGGCGAGATCCGCCAGCTCTACAAGGCGCTCCGCAAGGTTTCTCCCATCGCCCAGAAGGAGAAAAAATTGTTCTTCGGCCCCGCCGAGTGGTGGGAGCGGAAGGAAGCCGCTCCGCTCAAGAGCGAAGTGAGAGAGGAGTTCGTACTCCAGACCGGAAACGAACCCGACCGCGTTCGGTTTATCCTCAAGGATGAATACAAGAGCGCCGAGATCGACGTCGAACTGAACGGGCAGGCGAAGCAAGGTCTGTTCCGTCTCCTGGTCCTGAACCTGCATCCCGAGAGCCAGTGGTGCCTGGCCGGGGGACAGCAGGAGGAACTCGCCTGGCCCGCGGCCGAGCAGCTTCGCTGCGTCAGGGCGCTTGAGGAAGTCACGGGACTGGCCAAGGGTGAAACAGTCGCCATCAAGTGGGATGACGAATACGAGGCCGAGGCGGAGGCCAAGGCCAAGAAGACCTACTTGGAGAAGGAACTAAACGAGTCCAAGAGTTAGGAGGCCCCGGTGTCTCTTGATTCAGAAGTTAAAGCCCGCTGGAGCAATCAGCTCCTGGTCGCCGCGTCCAACCCGCAGAACTCCACCAGCACGGCTATCGACCAGGCACGGCTTACTGCTGCCGAAACCGACGTCGAGTCCATGTTCAAGGTCCTGTGCGGCGTGGCCTTCGACGAAACTGATGCCAGACACGTTGCCTACGCTGTCGAGGGTGTCTATGTCCGTCTCCTCGTCATGACGGGGCAGGCCCCGAACGACGAGTGGAAGGCCTGGAAAACGGAACTCAAGGAGGAGTTGGCTCTAGTCACGGGTCGGGACCGCATCGTCCCGTCAACGAACTCGAGATACAATCCAACCTTGGAGGAGGCGAACGAACTACCACGTGCGGACAAGAGCGTGTTCGACAACTACTACATCCCCAGAAATCCAGGGGCTGGAGTGCAGGACCGGACGAGTTCCAACAGCTAAGGGGGACCATGTCGGTCGAAGCAACGTGGAACCGGATCTTGGATGCGTGGGACCGGGCGTTGGCGAACCCCAACTCCCCGGTCCGGTCCAAGGAAGGTCTGCTCAAACAATGGGGCGCGCTGCTTAAAGAGACCTCGCAGCGGGCGTTTATCGACCAGCAGTTCGACGGGGAGCCCTGGGCCCCGCTCTACGGGGGCGCGCAAAAGCCACCTTTCATCAACATCGCCGGGGCGTTGAAAGACTTCGACGACGGCAGGACTGCTCCGAAACCGAACCGGTTCCAGGACCGCCCCGCCCTGCGGGACACGCAAACCCTGATGAACTCGTTTTCCTACAATGTCTCCGGGAAGACCCTCGACTACGGGACGGTCGTGGAGTATGCTCGCGTCCACCAAGAGGGAGGCACGGTCCAGCTGGACATCAGCAAGGAAGCTCTTGGCCGGGTCTACCGTTGGCTCTGGAAGAAGAAGGTCGGCGACAAGCCTCGGGAGTTCCGAAAGGGGCGCTCCGGGTACGCCAAGCTCTGGCCCGCCGCGATCAACGCCGCCAACGGGCTCCACGAGGTGGAGGTGGCCAAGCGCCCGTTCGTGGGAATCCCGGAGGAAACGGCAGACCGCATGATGGCGGCGCTGAAGGACTACTACAGGACGGAGACACGATAACATGGCGGCGTCCGATGTCGGCAACATCATCAGGATGCGGGCCTATCTCGTATGGAACCCGACCGACCTCGGGGCCTCCATGCCGTTCGGCGGAACATGCCTTGGAACCTGCCGGGGAATCCGGTTCTCCCCGAACCCGAAGTACCGCGAGATCTGGGCCGAGGAGTGGGGGACCGTCTCCGACGTGGTCTACGCGGGGGAAGGCCCGTGTACCCTGCATACCGTCGTGCGACACCCGGACGACGACATGCTCACCACGGTGCTGCCCAAGTACGTCGCCAGCGGGTCGAGCGGAATCCGATGGGTTTTCCGGCCGGGAGGCACTACTGAGAATCTCAGGCCCGGGTCCAGTCTCGCCTCGAGGGCCGGGAAACTCCTTGTCGCACCGCGGGCTGTTAACGCCCACCCTATGCTGATCCTCTACAACGCCATCCCGGAGGTGGCCGAGGACGCCGAGTTGCGGTTCTCTTTGTCCGAGGAGTACGGGCTCGGGGTTCGGTTCATCGGAACCCCGGACTCGAGCGGAAGGGTCTACAACATGGGCCGAAGGGCCAATCTGGTGCTGTGATGGGCGGCGAGAAGCTCGATTGGTTCCTGGCGACCATCTTCACAGGGGAGGCCTCTCTTTCCGACGCGGACAAGGACCTGATCGCAAGCCAGGCAGAGCTCTTCCTTCGCGCCCGAGGGTCCATCAACTGGAGCGAGTGGCAGCTGCTCAGCCCGCTCTCTAGAATTGCGTTCCAGCTCGCCGCAGACCGCCTGGAGAACGAGCGGTCGGCGCGAATCGCCAGCATGGTCGTCTCGGATTTGATCGAAGCGTCCAAGCCGAAGGAGGCCGCTGGTGGCCAATCTTAAGGACGTTTTGTCCTCGATTAAGTCCTCGCTTTTGGCGCGGACCTGGACCGGCTCGTCCAACAAGGTGTTCGCGGCCAACAGTGTCGCCGTCACCAGGGGTTCCGTCAAGGACGCGCTGCGGACGATGGGCGTTCCGGGGGCACTTGTCATGCCCGGTGGGGTTCGATGCGATCCGGAGTTCGGTGAGGAGCCCGATCTCTGGTTCGTGGACGTTGTTGTCCGAGTCTTCGTCGTAGCCCCAGGCGAAGCGCTCGGGGAGAACCCTTTGATGGGGGCCAACCGGGGAAGCTCTACCAAAAGCGAGGGGGCCGGTTTGCTCGAAATCCTGGAGGAGGTCCAGCAAGCTATCGGGCAACTGAACGTCCAGGACGGGAACAATTTCGTGATACAATTCCGGCAGTTGGGGGGTTCCGGAGGCGTCCACGTGGACGACCGGGTAATGTGGCTCTACCAGGACCTGGAATTCGAGGCGATCTGCAAGGCGTACTAGAATGGCGAACCTAGGGCCGGTCAAGATCAAGGTGACCCTCGACACCGAGGAAGCGCGGCGGCAAATCGCCGAGCTGAAGGCCGCCGTCGGGAGGCCCGCCCCCTCCGGCCCCGCCTCCTCCAGCACGGGGACTCCCGCCGCCAGAGTCGAGGCGAACGCGAACGCCAAGCGCACGAAGCTTCTGGAGCAGCTCCACCGGGAACTTCAAGCGACGAAGAATTTAAAGCGTTTCGGGAAAGGTGCATCCGCCGGGTCCCAGCCAGACGATCACGGAGGAAGGTCCGTCCTGGGCATCCTCGCAGGGGCCGCGCAAGGAAGGGCCGTCGGTGCTGCCCTGTCCAGCCCGGTTGCCGGGATGGCGACGGCGGCCGCCGGAAGCGGGATCTTCTCCAGCGCCGCCGCCAAGGGCGTCGGAACGGCGGCCCTGGTCTACGGGGCGCTCCGCATTGGAACCGAGCAGCAGGTCCTCATGATGGAGATGCTCAAAGGGATGCTCCCCGCCGCCATCAAGGACAGCCCGGTCTTCAAGGGGCTCCAGGAGTTCTACGAGGGGTTGGCGAAACGGTTCGACGCGCTGGAGTCGTCCGTGATCGGGGCCTTCAAGACCGGGTCCAGCGTAAAGGACTACGGCACGGCCTCGGCGAGAATTTCCGGAGACATACCGGGGGTCATGGCACGAGTTCCAGCCCAGCTCCGGGACGACTGGATCGTGGAAACCCAGAAGGAGCGGCTGGAGTACCGGTTCGGCCTGTTCCGGAGGAAGCAGCTGGCAAGCGACCTGGGAAGAAGCCTCGGTGAAATGATTTCGGGGTGGAACCGATGACCGCTGCGACCAGGGAATTGTCGATCAGTTACGGGGGCGTGACCTTCGGGGGCTCTTCGGCCCGGCAGATCACGGGCTGGACCCTGCACGAGGAGGACTACGACTCCGGGTGGTTCGAGTTCGAGATCGTGACCACGGCGGCCACCGAGGCCGCTTTCGCGTCCGAAGTCGCCGCCGTCCGCGAGGCGTTCCGCAAGCCGCGCCAGGACCTGGTGGTCACGCTCGGGTCGTCCACGATCCTGTCTCGCAAGCATTCGGACAACACGGCGTTGGATACCATGCCTAGGGTCGTGAAGGACGGAGATCCCGCCGATACGGCAAGATCAAGGCACTTCCGGCTCAGGGTGGACTACGGCCTTCCTGCGGACAACGTGTCCACCAATTTTCGAAGGTGGAGCCAGGTCAACGTCGAGTACGCCCCGACCAAGCTCCGAACGGTGACGATCACCGGCGAGTACACGGCGAACTCCACAGACGGCTCCACGGGCGCCTTCGCGCAGTACCGGGCCCAGATCTCCAGCTACATCTCCACCGTTACCGCTGCGATTGACTCCTCGGCGACCTGGGAGCTGGTCGGCGAGCCCCAGGTGGAGCGCAACGAGACCAACAAGGTCTGCCGCTTCACCGTCATGGTCAAGGAGGTCGCCCATAGGCAGTCCCTGTCGGCTCTCGACGACGCGGACATTGTTGACCCCCAAATGACCGTTTTTCGGGAGCGCATCTCACCGGGGGACTCTGTCGCGGGCGGTTTCACGTTCGGAGGTGGGGGCATCGGCGCGGTGTTCAGCGCCGGACCCCTGGGGAACACTTCCGGGGGCGCGCGCCCCACCGGGGTCATGGAGCCAATCGGGGGCGGGGGCGGCGCGTCCGGCGTTTCGGAGACGGTCGAGCGCCCGACGCGCATCAAGATCACCTACACGTGCGCCATCGACGCGACGAGGACAAAGGACCTTCGAGGGGTCTGGGAGAACAGGATCCGCCCGTACCTGATTTCAGAGGCCAGAAACCTTGCCCAGACTGGAATCGTGATCGAGACCGAAGACCCCGGTATTGACCAGGTAAACAACCGCATCAATGCGTCCATGGAGTGCATTTCCTACCGGTCCCCAGTAATCGAGCAGCGCATCACCGTCCGGGACACTACGCAGTTCGGAAGAAGGCTGCGCCCGGTCACGACCCCGAACCCCTACGATTACTATGAGTACCCTGGACCCGCGGTGCGCCAGAGAAGCGTCTCCATCGAACTCCAGAAGATCGTGACGAGTCCGAAGCCGGAGGCCGAGCTAGACTCCCTGGTGGTCGAGCTGTCCAATCAGGTCGTCGGGATCACCGACGCCCAGAAGTGGGTACCCCTGTCGAACGACCCCGCCGTCGCTGTCCTGAAGAAAGGGCTGGTTGGAGCCTCAAACGTATATGTTGCCGATATTCGCATCGAGCGGGTGGCTCAGAGGCGGAACAAGAAATCAGCATCGGTAGCCAACGCCGGAGGCGTCACGGGGTCTAATTTGACCGTCTGATATGACGACTGCGCTAGAAAAGGGAAGCGTCCTGCTCGGGGGCAAGCCCCTGGTGCTGGAGAGCGGACCCATTCGGTGGTCGCTCCGCGAGGGTGTCCAGCCCGTGATCCAGGAGTTTGAGATGGCCCCCGACGACGCCAAGGAGATCTGGACGGCCAGGGGTCCGCTTACTCTGGAGTTCCGGCACCCGGACGGGAAGCAGGTCAAGGTCGAGCAGCTCTGGTGCCTAAACCTTCAGCCCGGGCCGAATCCATGGATCAGCGTGGTAACCGTCGCGGATCGCCGCTGGTTCTGGTCCTACGCCCTGGTCCGGAGGGTTTTCAACAAGCGCCGAAACATCGGAATCAAGCGTGTGCTGGCCAACGACGAGTTCGCGGTCGACTTCGACCGAGCCTTCGACGTGGGCTGGTGGTCCTGGAGCCTGGACTCCGGTCGCCGGTACACGCCGCTTCGCGTCCTCCAGAGGGTACTCGAAGATGTGGCTGACGCCGAAGCCTCCGGCGGCGGGAGCCGGTTCCCGGTCACCGTGGAAGGAAATATCGGGACGCGCATCAAGGGGCTTCCCATCGAGGACCTCGAAATCATTGACCAGGGGGATTCCGCCGTCCGCCGCGCCCTAGAGGCGCTCCCGGAGGCCGGGATCACCGTGGACTATGACGGGACCGTGGTCGTGTTTTCACGTGCCTCGGGGTCGGAGGAGTCCGTCGTCAAGGCTCTCATGCCAGAGATCCGGGACATGGGCCACACCGACCTGGTTCGGAACCGGAACATCCGGCCCAAGAAAATCCATGTCTACTTCGTCCGTGAGTGCGAGGTCCGGTTCGATTTCGTGGAGACGACCCTGGCCCGTGGGGCCACCGTCACCGATGAACCTCTCGGGGACATGCGCCGCATGGCCAACGTCCTCCCCATCCCCGACTATGAGCTGACGGTGAACGGACGAACCCTGCCACAAGGGTCGTGGATCACGGTGGACGACGCTTTCCGGGCGTGGGGAGACCTCCCGCTCATGGGGAAGACGCGCCCGCTGGACCACGACCTCATGCAGATGGCCATGATCCCCCACATGGAGCTGTACGAAGCCCTGACGCTGGCGGGTTCCAGGCCGGACAACCGGGGAACCCTCTGGAACTGGGCGGACCGGATCTCCACGGCGTTCGCCCACTACCGGACCACGTTCCAGCTCAACCGCCGGTGGCTGGACCGGTTCTACTCCTGGAGGACCTACCGGCTCTCCACGATCAACCCGCAGACCGGCACACGGGGCCCGAGTCGGGCCTACGGGGACTACTGCATCCTCTACACCCAGCGGAGCCTCTGGAGGAGCAGGAAGCGGGGGGAGCCCCTCGACTTCGCCATCAACCGGACCGCCTACCCCTCGAGCGAAAACCTGGACGACACCGCCGCGTTCTCCCCGGCGACGGTCGACGTCGCGGACCACGACCAAGGAGTTATCCACGTTGACTACCGAGGCAAGGACCCCCTGTCCGGGGACACGCGGACGATCCTCCCGTCCTGCATCGCGGAGGACGGGATGCCCACGTTGGATAACGGGCGCGACCGTCAGCCGATCAGCTTCGACACGGTGATCGACCGGAACACGCCTCCGAGGCTGTCCCCCAATTTCAAGCTTGCCGTCATCATCTCAGCGATTCCGGCGGCCCCGAACGACAAGCGGTGTCTCCACAAAGTCACCGTGAATCCCGGGGACGTCCGGGACCTGCTCCCCTCCAGCATGCGCGTAGGCCTCGACGATTGCCAGGGGCCAGAGATGGAGATTTTCGTGGGCCCGAACAAGGAAGTCGCCAGAATCGCGTGGAACGACGGTAAGGCGTCAGAGATCGAGAAGGTCTTCGGGCTGCGCGAAGGGGAGCCCGACCTCACCGGACTGGTGTTGAACGAGGGGCCGTCTACTGAGCTTGAAAAGGGGGCCTCACTCAACCAGATCGCCCGGGCGGAGGCGGCGTGCGTTTACGCCTCGCTCGTGGACCGGTATGAGGGCGATATGACCGGGGACATGAACGGCGGGGTCCACGTGTCCGGCTGGGCGCAGTCCATCGACCACGAGCTGAACGCGGACGGTGAGATGCTGACGCGGGTGAGCTTTCCAGCTCAGATCCAGAAGTTCAGCCTGTTCTCGTTCTTGGACTCGAACACCAGGGCTGCTATCTTGAGGTTGGTGCAACCGGAGGCCTGACCGCATGTACATCGACGTATTCGGAAGCAACTTGAGTGGAATCCTGCCACTCCAGCACTTCCGGTACAACCGCCCCCAAGGCGGGCAAGAGGGTTGGGACCTGGACCTCCGTGCCCACAAGCGGTGCGTTCGGATCACGGGCCGGTGGGACACGGGCGGCGGCATTGGGCAGTGGGAGATCGAGCGGGAGTCCGTCGGCGACCTCTGCGGCGGGCTTTGCTGGAAGTCGGCTGGAAAAGACAAGCGCCCCATCGCCTACTGGTCGTTCATCGTGCCGACAGTGCTCGGTGAGGCAGCTTCTGATGGGACTGCGACTCGTGCCGCCGGCGGGAACGGCGTCGTCAAGGCTGGGGACATGGTGGCCATGGCCCAAGCTGACCAGCAGTTTAACGAGGATGGACGCCTCGTTCCGATTCCCGTAAAGGCCAGGGTTTTCAAGGGCGAGGGGCCGAAGAATCCGAACGCGCTCCCCGCAGCCCCTGGGGTCGGGGCCAAGGACGGCAAGCGTCCCGGCGAGGTCCTCCAGGTCGGCATGGGCACCCGGTTCCTCCAGTTCCAGCAGCGGCCCCCGGCCCCTGGGGAGCCCTACATCGGAGTCGGAATCGGGACCCGTCCGATCACCTGGCAGACCCCGCGTGTCGACCCAGCAGCGCAGCCGAACATCCGGAACGCCAACCCCGCCATAGGGGCCCTGAAGCCGGGAGGCAAGTGACACCATGGCCACGGAAACGCCGCAGAAGTTCCCCAGGGGGCACGCCGGAGCCCTCGTCACCAGCACCAACGAGGCGGTCCAGGAGGAGGTATTCATCCCGGCGGGCGGCCTGTTGGTCGCCGTAAATACGCGCGGCAACGACCACGACTTCGGAACCCTGGTGGCGGACCTCAAGGAGAACGGGATCGACCCGGATGCGTTGGCCCGTATCCAGTCGATTATGCGGGTCGTCAAGTATCCGTTCGGTGAGCAGAACTGCAGTCTCGGGCTCCAGATTGGGCCGTCCGGTCTCGGGGATTGCAAGGGCTTCATCGTCGACTCGTACGCCGAGGGCGGGATGGCCGTCGCCCAAGCGTCTAAGTTCGCCGGCGGGCCGTTCCACTGCGGGACCGGGAAGTGCCGCCACAAGAAGGGCGAGGACGACGAAGGGAACCCGATCAGCCCGCTCCACTTCGTCACGAAGACGCTCTTTTGGCGGGACGACGAGGAGGACGGTCCCCTGCGGTTCGAAGGCCCATATCCGGAGGTCGGCCCGGACGGCCCGTTCAATATCCCGGTCCACCTGTCGTGGGACGAGGACATGCTGGACTGGGCGTGGTGGACGACCACCCATATCCAGCTGTCCCCGAAGCCCACCGACACCGGGAGACCCAAAAAGCGAGACCGCTGGCCCTACACCCCGACCGTCCCCACGATCAGGCCCGTGACACCGACACCGGCTACCACGAGGCGCCCGGTTCCCATGTCTGCTGGAGGGAAAAGAATCGGAGACCTCCCCTGGATCCCGACTGTCGACCAGGGGGTCCCGGTGAAACCCCTGGAGCCCGCCACGCCGACTCCTGGCGCGGCGGCCCAGCCGCACACGACCACCCCCAGAACCGAAGCGAACCCCCCGAACCCCGACGGCACCACTGGAGACCGCGAACAGAATCTCAGGGACTTCAGGCTCCGCAGGCTCGGAGGCTTTGGCGATGCCCCGTCGTACAACACGGTCACCATGCAGGGGCAAACGGCCCTCCCGCACCTCTCGGCGATGGTCGGCTTCGCGGCCCCGGCTACGCTCTCCAGGCCGCACTCCTCCGACCGGAGGAAATTCTCCTACGACAGCTACCCGAATCTTTCCCCCGCCCAGGTCCAGCAGTTCGAATCCTCCCCGGTCTGCGGGCAGATGGCGGCGTTTGGCGCGCAGGGCGGAGCCGTGGGCGGCGGAGCCCCGACGTACAGCACGCAACAAGTCGCAGCCACCGGCGACCCCTGGGCCTACACTCAGAAGCCGGACGGCGGCTCGAAGTACGCCGAAGGAACGGCGTCCGGTGGCTGGGTTCTGTTGCCGCCGGAGGTGCGCCTGACCGATGCCGAGAACGGGTTCATGCCGGAAGGCATCACCAGGTCCACGACGTACTTCCTGGCCGGGCCTGGGGCATGGTTCGGGGCCGGGCAGCCAGAATTCTCTGACGGCAGCATACAGGACGGGTATTCGTGGGGATGGGACTCGTCGACAGGAGACTTGCTCTTCCGAACGCACGTCGGCTCCGCCGCGCCGGTGAACGCGATCAAGTTCGATCTGGCCACACAGAATATCGCCTGGCGCAGTGGGACGAACTACTACGGCATCCTGGAGCATGTCAACACCGCCGAGCGGACCTATACGTTCATGGACGCAAGCGGCATCGTGGCTCTTGCCAGCACGACATTGACGCCGCTTCGCGTGGTCGTCACGGACGCTTCCGGGCTTCTGTTCCCGAACGCGGCTTTGACGCCCACTCACATCCTGTTTGCCAACGCCACCGGACTCCCGACGGGAAGTGCGAATCTCACCTACGATGGAGTCAACATTTACGCCAACGCCACGGCGCAGATCGCACGCCTCGGCCTAGGTGTGGCGGCGGACGCCTCGGCGGTTCTCAAGCTCGCCGGGAATACGCTGGTAAGCGGAGATTCCTACAGAATCTACTTCGGAACGGGCGCAGACGCCTATCTCCAGTACGACGGAACGGACATGAAGTTGGTCACGGACGCTGTGGCGGCCTCCGATTTCGTCGTCGATTGCGGGACGGCCAAGACTTTGGAGCTGGCCGAGGCGGTATACAAAGATGAGAACATGGCGGCGTATTTCCTGCCGCTCCCGGCGTTGAGCGCCCCGGGAAAGGGCTACCTCAAGGATGGAACTGGAACCGATCTTTCCGCGGAAACCCTCTCGTTCGCTACCGCTGAATATATCAGCGGAAACTGGGAGATCAACCACGACTACAAGGAGGGGACCGATCTCGTCTTCCACATCCACTGGCAGGGGCATTCCGCTCCTGGGGGCGGGACGGACAACGTGCGTTGGGAGTTGAAATATTCGATCTCGCGTGCCGGATCGGCCCCCACAGCGGAGACGACGATCTACGCTGAAACGGCAATCACGACTCAGTATGTCGAGTATCGCAGCGACTTCGCGGCGATCAACGGAGCGACGGCGGGGCCTGGAGGAACCGCCCTGAAAGTTGGGGATCAATTCATTTTCCGTATCGGGCGCGTGACGGCTACGTCAGATGAGTATGGAGGCGATGCGTTGCCGATCACGATAGGGATGCATTATCAGATAGATACCCTTGGGTCGAGGCAGATTACGACAAAGTGACTATGGTGAGAGTATATTACGCTTCGGCAACCGGAGAGCGACATTTCCGGTGTTCAACGACCGCTGAATTGCCGACCTCCGGACTTTTAGCCACCGACACGGCTTACACCATGGACAACGGCAAGCGGTGGAGGCCGTCCTCGTCAACGACCTGGATTGAGGAGCCGTATGGGGGAGCCGGAGGCTCATGCCAGGTTCCATCGCACGAATCGACGTACAATCACTCGCTTCTGCACTCCAATAGCATGGATCACGACGGAAGCGCGCAAGATTCCATCATCGCCAGCAAAGAGACTCCAGCCGGAGCCCAGGCGAAAGTGAATGCCCATGCGGCTGAGGCCGC
>CAZFSA010000025.1:0-3262 GCA_964521535.1 uncultured Gemmatimonas sp. | reverse complement strand
TATCGCAGGAGATTACATCGAGATCAAGGAGGTTCAACCGACTTGGGCTACCAATCCGGCCAACATTCGCAGAAGCGCGGTTATTTATATTGAATAGGAGGTCTTGTGGCTAAGGTCGCGGTTGTGATGCTGGCATCTGTTGTTCTGGCGTTGGTGTCCGTTTCCTGCTTCGAGGACCCGCCTTCAGATCATTCATTCCTGGTGAGCAGCCATGGACACCGGGTTAGGTTCATCGACTACGGGACGATCTCTTCTGGCCGTGCCACGCTCCAGGAAATCCATGACCGACTGGCCTATGAGTTGAGTATCTGCGCCTTCTACCAATGGCAGTACGATGTCTGCTACGACATCGTGGACGCTCATTCGTTTGTCGTTGGAGACGTATGGGCATGCGGCCAGTACCTGCCAGGAACGAAAACGGTCAAGGTGTGCTGGTACAGCCAGGCAACCGGAACGGAGGCGCCGCCGGACGCCCCGGCGTGGACGGTGAGGCCATCGTGGCGCGACCCCTCGATCATGGTCTGGGGTGTCGTACCGAAGTATCTACCGGCTCTAGAACACGAATTGGGGCACTACGTCTACGGTCCACTCTACGGGCATTGAAAGGGCGCATCATGGATTGGCTGACACAACTTTTGGCGGCGACTGCCGATGACGGATCAGTGAACATTCCCCTGGCCTACATGGTCGCGGTAGTCGTCGCGTTGTCCGGGGCCATCGGCATCCTGTACCGATGCAACGTGAAACTCTACGGCATGATTCTCAAAGAGAAGGAAGAAAAAGTCTCGGTCCTCGCCGAACTCAGGAAAATGGCCGAAGATAAAAGGAGGCGGAAAAATGACGAGGAGTGAACGGCTGAAAGAACTGGACCGTTTGGGACGGGAAATCCTGGCAGACCTCATCCACCTCGTCCAGACGGACAACGCGGACGAAGGCTTCATCGCAGCGATTGACCGGGCTCTCCAAGAGGCCCAGGCGCCCAAATCAGGAATTCCTGTGCGTGGATGCGGATCCGAAATCAAGGCATGAGAAAATCTCCTCGCAACCCCGCCCCGGTTGGCTCCACCCGGCGCTGCCTGACCCACCGGGTCGCTGGCCGGGACGGGGACTATTTTTATGTAATCGGGCCGCGCATGATATATATTTAAGAGACAGGAAACTATTTAAGGAGCTTGCGATGGTTGCTGAAGGCGAGGAGAAAACGGCGATTCCGGCGGGTTGCGTCGAGCGCAGACTCAACATGTACGACCGGCGGCTCATCATGCAGGCGGTGGTCGTCTACTTGGGCAAGGATAACCGCAACGACATCAAAGGGGCCAACAAGAAGGAGCGCATCAGAAAGCTGCTGAACTACTCCGATGTCGAGGAGTACTTCGACCTGCTTAGCGACTCCTACTCGGAACGGGTCGAGTCATGGAACGACGCGTGGAAGCGGTACAACGACGCGAAGAAGGCGGGGTCCACTCTGCCGGACAAGCCTCCTCGCAAGGCCCCCGAGCCCATGGACGAGGAGCTTCGCGGGCCGGAGAGCAAGTTCCACATTCCCTCCAAGCTGGACGTTCTCATCCTGGACGCGATAAAGGCCATGCAGTGGGACCTCAACCTGTCGAAGTTCGTGGAGGAGCTGCGGGAGAAACTCGGACTCCCGGCGGACGACTGACCATGATCGCCGTCACGATGCATACGCCGTCCTATCGGATCAAAGCCGAACGGTTGTCCGCTTCCGCGGAGAGGACCGGCGTTGTGCTGAAGGTTTATCCCGTAGAGCCCGCCGTCAACTGGCGACGGACGACGCATGCGAAGGCGACGGTGATCCAGCAGGCCATGACGCAGCACAAGAACGAGGATGTCCTCTGGGTCGACGCCGACAGTGAGTTCATGGAGTACCCTATCGCCGTCCACAGGATGCCCGCCGACGCCGTGGTCGCCGCGTTCAACCATGGCGGATTCCTGTGGGGCAGCACGATCTGGTTCCGGGCGTGTCTTCAGGCTAGGCTACTTGTCCGCCGATGGGTCGAGCAGAACCAGGCGACTCCCCAGTACAGCGCCGACAACAATCTCTGGTACTGCATCGGCCAAAACCACAAGCATTACGTCAAGCTGCCGTTCTCTTATTGCGCGTGCGAGCATCCGGAGATGTGGGGGCTCAAGGAAGTCGACTCTCCCGTTATCATCCATTATGGATCGTTTTCTGGGCAGGAGAAGTATTCCGGAATCAGACACCCTTTGGTGAAGGAATGAAAACGATCAGCTTCTACACCAATGACGAGTACCGGGCGATGGCCGAGCGAATGCGCGAGTCCGCCCTCGGAGTCGGCCTCGATGTCCACGTGTACGACCTCTCCCAGGAAGCGGCGGGGGAGAACTGGGGGCAGGTCTTATTCTGGAAACCGCGCCTCGTGTTGCGTGCAATTGAGGAGTTCAAGACCGACATCCTCTGGGTGGACTCGGACGTAACCTGGCTGAACCACCCGACGCTGCTGTTCCGGGTTCCGCCCCAGCATCATGTGGCTTGCTACGTCGAGGCCCGGAAATATCTGTGGGGCGGGTTGATGTGGGTCCGGAACAGCCAGACCGGGCGTGATATGATGCGAGCCTGGATCGCTGAGAACGAGAGGGTGCCACGCGGACTCGACGACCACAACGCGTACTGGGCGTTCATGAAGGGCGGGTTCCGGGGGTCAATCCACCACCTGCCGAACACCTATTGCTGGACCGAGGTCATCATGCGGAGGCGGTTCCCGACGGCGGTGCCGGTCCTGGAGCACGCGTTGTGCGTCACCCTGGGCAACAAGGAAATCCGGGCCACCACGACGGAGGATCGGCCATATCTGGACGGAGAATAGGAGGTGCGCGCATGGATCTCGCGACATTGGCGAAGGCGTTGGGCCAGGACCTGCTCGAGGTGCTTCGGCCGGCCTTGGAGGGGGCGGAAGACGACCTGAAGCGGTACGCCGCCGAAATGGCGGAAGACGCCTTGAGGATCGCGCAAGGCCAGGCGGCCGAAGACATCACGAGCCACCTGAAGGCCCAGGCTCTTCTGCTCTCGGAGCGGTGGCGCATCCGGTTCCAGTCCGGCGTGCTGGACTGGGCGACGAAATCCATCGGCATTCTGGCGAACCTGGCCCTCGCCGCTGGCGAGGCCTACATCAAGTCAAAGATCGGAGGATAGAGACATGAAGCCTGGATTCAAAACCACGGAGTTCTTGCTCCTGGTCGGGTGCCTTATCGCGCTTCTTGCTGGGTGCGGCACCGAGGGGTA
>CAZFSA010000024.1:0-41277 GCA_964521535.1 uncultured Gemmatimonas sp. | reverse complement strand
CGTATCGCGCTGCTTGGCAGCGGCGACCATGGCGGCCACGTCCGCCAGGAGCTGGCGGGCGTCGTAGACGATGCCGTCCTTGATGGTCCACCGTACCCCGCCGGTACGCGTCGGCCGGCCGGCCTCGTCGAGCCGGAAGTGTCCGGTGCCGTAGAGCACCTTGAAGTTGTGCAGCGGGTTCTGGTCCACCACCACCAGGTCGGCCAGCATCCCGGCACGGATGACGCCGAACTCCGGCGCCCGGCCTTTGGGCTTCATGATGGTCTCGGCCCCGCAGAGCGTGGCCGCCCGCACCACCTCGAGGGGGTGAAATCCCGCTTCCTGAAGCAGCTCGAGCTCCCGGATGTAGCCGAACCCGTAGAGCTTGTAGATGAATCCCGAGTCCGAGCCGGTGCAGACCCGCCCGCCCAGATTCTTGTACTCGTTGAGAAACCGCATCCAGATCTGGTAGTTGCGTTTCCACTCGATCTCGTCGCCGGTGGTCCAGTCGAACCAGTAGGACCCGTGCGCCACCCGACTGGGCTGGTAGAAGCGCCAGAGCGACGGCAGCGTGTACTTCTCGTGCCATTCCGCCGTCCGCTCCCGCATCAGGTCCCGGGAGGCCTCGTAGATGGTCAGCGTGGGCGAGAACGTGAAGTCGAGCTCCCGGAACTCCTTGAGCACCTCGTTCCACTTGGTGCTGCCAGGCGGCGCCGCCTGCCGCCAGAGGCGCCCTGCCTCACCGAAACGGTGTTGTTCATCCTGATAGTTGTAGTCGGCCGGGTAGTCCTGCACGGTCCGGTCCTCGAACAACGACTCCGGGAGACCGTACCAGTGCTCCATCGAGACCAGGCCTGCCCGGGCCGCGGTGAGGGCGTTGAACCGGGCGACCATCAGCTGGCTGAGATGCGCCGTGGTGCCGAGACCCTGCTTGAGCCCCTCGGCGATGAGCGCCCGCATCGCCTCCGGGTCCAGGTTCAGCACCTTGAAGCCGTCGAAGCCCTTCTCCACCGCGTACTTGACCAGGGCCCGGGCGTCGTCCGCCGTTCGGACCCCACGGACCTCGAACCCCGGCACGTTGAGGGCCGACGCCCCCAGGTAGGCATAGATCCGCGGCGCCACGATGGCGTTCGCGGCGCTCCGGGCCCGCGCGGTCAGGCACCAGTCCGGGCCGTTGCCGCAGCCCACGTCGCGGATCGTCGTGACCCCGTGGGCCATCCAGAGCTTGAAGACGTACTCCGCCGGAGTACCCTGATCCACCCCACCCATGTGGGCGTGGGTGTCCACGAATCCCGGCAACACGTACATCCCCGAGGCGTCGATCTCCCGCGTTGCCCCGCCGGGGCGGCGGGAGGAATCGATGGGCACGCCCGGGTACCCGACCACCCGGACCTCACTGATTCGGTTCTGCTCGATCACCAGATCCACCGGCCCGATCGGCGGCGCACCGGTGCCGTCGATCACGGTCGCCCCGCGGAGGATGAGCCTGGGATACGGCCCCGCACCCTCACCCGGCCGCCGGTCCGGCGCCGGCTCCACGGTCCGGGCCTGCGCGGCGAGCGGAGCGCCCCAGAGCCCTGCCACCACCGCCAGGCCGGTCCAGCCGCCGGCCCGCATCGCTACCGACATGGGATTCCCTCCTGATCAGGGCGTCTGCGCCCGATGCTTCTCGAACCATCCCTTGAGCGTGGTCATCTTGGCCATCGCGTGGCTGGGCCGGCCCCAGATGCCATGGGCCTCTCCGGGCACTCGCACCAGCACCGATTCCACGCCGAGCATCTTGAGGGCCTTGTAATACTGCTCCGACTCCGACATCGGGGTCCGCCAGTCCTCCTCCCCCGTCATGATCAGCGTCGGCGTCCTGACGTTCTTGACCACCGACAGCAACGATCGCTTCTCGTAGTTCTCGCGGTGGTCCCAGGGAAACCCCGGGAACCAGTTCGAGACGCCATACGGAGCCATGTCGGCGGTGAGCACAAAGCTCTCCCAGTTGATCACCGGATAGAAGGCCAGCGCCGCCCGGAACCGGGTGGTGTTCCCGATCATCCAGGCCGTGAGCACGCCGCCGCCGCTCCCCCCGGTGACGAAGAGGTTCTGCTCGTCGATCGAGCCCCGGGCGATCACCGCGTCCACGCCCGAGTTGAGGTCGTAGAAGTCGTCGCCCGGGTAGGCATGGTGGATCAGGTTGGCGAACTCCTCCCCGTAGCTGGTGCTGCCCCGCGGATTGGAGTAGAGCACCACGTAGCCGTTGGCGGCCATCAACTGCTTCTCCACATCGAACCGGTCGCCGTAGTTGGCGAAGGGCCCGCCGTGAATCTCGAGCACCAGCGGATACTTGCGCGCGGGGTCGAAAGCCGGCGGGGTGATCACCCAGCCCTGGATCCGGCGGCCGTCCTTCGACGAGGTCCACCACAACTCCTCCACCCGCCCCAGCTCCCGGTTGGGGAGGAGGTCGTCGTTGAGCGCCGTCACCGTCCGCGCCGCCTGACCGGCGCGGGCAACCGCCACGTCACCCGGAACGTGCGGCCGGCTCAACGCGAAGGCCAGGCTGCCGTCGCGCGCCACGGAGAACGACCCGCCCCCGTAGCCCGAGCCGCCCGTCCCCAGATCCCGGGCCACCACCCGGTACGATCCGTCCAGGGCGAAGAGGGCCACCTTGGTGTTGCCCTGCTCGTCGAACATCACGTACACCCCCCGGCCGTCCGCCGCCCAGACCGGGCTCGAGACGCTGGCGTCGAGGCGCGTTGAGAGGACCCGCCCGCCGCTCCCGTCGCGGTTCATCAGGTAGAGGAGCGTGTTCTGATAGCCCTGGCGCCGTTCGTCGAAGCCGGTAGAGGCGATCAGCCGGCCGTCGGGCGACACCGCGGGCGACTGATCGGGACCGGCCCGACGGGTCAGCTGCCGGAGCGCGCCGTCCGCCACGGCGACCTCGTACAGCTCCGACTCCATGAAGTTCATCTCGTAGTCGGCGGTGCGCCGGGCCGAGATCACCACGGACCGGCTGTCCGGCGTCCAGGCCAGGTCCACCCCGCCGAACCCCGCGCCGCCGTGATGGAAGTCCCCCTGGGTGATCTGGCGGGCCGTGCCGCCGTCGGCCGGAACCACGAACACGTGCATGTATCCGGGCGGCAGGTCGCCAGCCCCGTCGAACCGGAACACCAGGCGGTCCGTGTACTTGGCCGGCGGGGCCCATTGGGCGCCGGGCGGCGGGGGCGGCAGCTCGCCGATCGTGAGCGGGGGCCGGGGCACCAGCTTGATGAACGCGAGGCTCCGCCCGTCCGGCGACCACGCAAAGCCGATCGGGGGCTCGGTCACGTTGGTGACCGCGTGGGTCTGCCCGCTCGCCATCCAGCGAACGTGGATCTGGGGAGTTCCGCCGGACGCCGAGAGGTAGGCCAGCCGGGTCCCGTCCGGCGACCAGCGGGGCGACCCGTCGTTCACCTTGCCCGACGTGATCGGCCGGTGCTCGCTCCCGTCCGTGCGTACCAGCCAGATGTTGGAGTAGCGCCGGTCCGTCATCACGTCGGCGAACTGGCGGACGTAGGCCACCCACTGCCCGTCGGGCGAGATCTGCGGGTCGGCGGCGTACTCCAGCTCGAAGACGTCCCTGGGACCGAGCCGCTCCCGCGGCCCCTGGGCCAGGGCGGCGAGGGGCATCCAGGAGACGACGGCCGCGAGGGCCGCCCGACCTACCACCAGACGCGGACTCATGGGATGGCCTTTCCAGGATGGCGATCGAACCAGCTCATCATGTACAGCATCGTCCGCATCCAGTTCGACGGGAGGGACTCGGTCCCATGCCACTCGCCCTCGAACCGGAGCATCGTGGTCGGCACGCCCCGGAGCTTGAGGGCGGCGTACAGCTCGTCGGTCTGCGAGATCGGGGTCCGGAGGTCCATCACCCCGGTCAGGAAGAGGGTCGGCGTGGTGATCCGTCCGGCGTACATCACCGGGGACTTCTCCAGCCACTTCTCGGGGGCCTCCCAGAACGGCCGCTCGAAGAAGCTGTGGGAGAAGAGGGGGACGTCCGATCCGCCTGCCATGCTGATCCAGTTGGTGATCGGGCACCGCACCGCCGCGCCCGCGAACCTGGTGGTCTGGGAGATCACCCAGCTCGACAGGATCCCGCCCCCGCTGCACCCCGCGACATACAGGCGCGAGGGATCGATGTACCCGCGGCCGATCACCGTGTCGACGCCAGCCATCAGGTCGTCGTAGTCCGGCCCGGGATAGTTCTTCTCGATCGCGGTCATGAAGGCGTTGCCGTAGCCCGAACTCCCCCGCGGGTTGGTATAGAGCACCACGTACCCCGAGGAGGCGAACACCTGCCACATCGGGTCGAACGCGACACTGTACATGCCCTGCGGACCACCATGAATTTCCAGAAGCAGGGGATACTTCTTCCGCGGGTCGAAATCGGGCGGCTTGACGATCCATCCCTGGATCCTGGCTCCACCGGTCGAGGGGTACCAGATCTCCTCCGCCGACGCCAGTCGCTTCCCGGCCAGGAGAGCGTCGTTCACTCCGGTGAGCCGGATGACCTGTGCCCCCCGGGGGCCCGGGGGGATCCGGACCACGTCCCCCGGGGCCTGGAAGCTGGTGCGAACGCCCGCCATCTCGCCCGCCCTGGACATCGAGGTCAGGGTCAGCACCTGGACCCCCGACGTCACCGGCCGGACCCCGGTACCCGTCACCGGCGCGAACACCACGTTCTTGCTGCCGCGGTCTTCGGGCGAGAAGTAGACGCCGCTCCCGTCCGCCGCCCAGAGCAGCGCACCCTGGCCAAAGAATGCCGGGTCGCGATCGAACCCGGCCGAGATGTTCCGGATCCCCGTACCGTCCGAGTTCATGAGGTAGAGATCGGTGGTGCGCATCGTCATCGCGACGTAGGGATGGCCCACGAACGCGATCAGCCTCCCGTCGGGCGACACCACCGGGCTCTGCCAGAGACCCCGGTCGGGCGTGAGCCGGCGACGGGCGCCGCTCCCGACGTCCACCGCGTAGATGTTGGAGTCCTGGAGCGACCGGTCGGGATCGCTTTCGGCCAGGCCGTCGACGTAGATCGTCCGGCCGTCGGGCGACCAGTCCCAGCCGGCCCCCAGCCGGATCCCGTCGTAGGCCACGCCCACGCTCCACTCGCCGCTGGTGACTTGCCGCGCCGCCCCGCCAACCGCCGGGACCACGAAGAGGTGATGGTATCCGCGCTCCAGGAACCCCGTCCGGTCGGTCCGGTAGTGAAGCTTGTCCACCACCCGGGGCGCCGGCGTCCAGGTGGCCCCGGGCGGCGGCGACGGCAGGTCGATCGGCCACTCCGACGGCGCCGGAACGAACTGGACGAATCCCAGCCACCTGCCGTCCGGAGACCACCGGACGTTCTGGGGCGCCTGGCTGAGCCGGGTGACCTGCGAGGTGGCCCCCTCGGCGTCCATCCAGCGGACGAAGATCTGGGCCCCCTTCGGCTCCTCCGACGCGGCCACGTACGCGATCCGGGTTCCATCCGGCGACCAGACCGGGCCCCCGCCCTTCGCGAGGAAGCGGTTCCGGCCCCCGTCGGCGTCCATTACCCAGAGGGCGCTCTCCCAGCGATCGTTCACCCGGTCCACCCAGGTCCGGGTGTAGAGGATGGTCTTGCCGTCCGGCGAGATCCGGGGGTCAGCCACCCCCTCGAGCTCCAGGTAGTGCTTCACCCTGAAGAGCGAGTCGGCCTGGGCGTGGGCCGAGACCGGGGACACCGCGCCGCGCGCCGCCAGCACCACGAGCAGCACCGCCAACGCCCTTCGCACTGTCATCGCCTCCTCCTCCGATGGGGCGCGGGGCCGCGTCTCACTTCGACGCCGCCAGCGCGTACAGCAGGTCCACGTAGAACTTCTCCTGCGCCGCGAGCCCCGCCACCCGGGATCCCGCCTTCGGCTCGATCAGCATGATCTCGTTGGGCGCGTGGGCTCCGGTGCCGAAGCCCATGCCGGCCGCCACCATCGGGAGCCCCAGCCGGTCGGTGAACTGGTAGTAGGGAGCGCTGCCGGCGATCCGGGGCGCCACGCTGGGGGTGGCCCCGTACTTGTTGAACACCCCGATCGCGGCCTGCACCAGGCCGGCGTCGATGCTGGTCTGGGCCGGAGGATAGCCGGAGAGCTTGCGGATCTCGATCTCGCGGAAGCCCCGGGCGTCGAGGTGCCGGCGGATCAGCGCCAGCTGGGAGTCCGGATGCTGGTTCGGCACCAGCCGGGAGTCGACCTTGGCCACCGCCCGATGGGGAAGGATGGTCTTCACGCCTTCACCGGTGTACCCGCCCCCGATCCCGTCGATATTGAGGGTGGTATTGAAGAGGAGCTGGAGCTGGACGTCCCGCCCCGACCATCCGTCGATCCACCGTTCCACGCCGAGCCCCTGCCTGGTCTCCGCCTCCCGCTCGCTCCACTGGGCCAGCAGCCCGTTGAGCAGGCGCTGCTCTTCCTCGTTCGGCGGCCGGATGGCGTCGTAGTAGCCGGGTACCGTGATGGTGTTGCCATCGGGCGTCGTCAGCGACGCCAGCGCCTGCGCCAGACGCCAGACCGGCGAGTCGACGATCGCCTTGTACGAGCCGTGGATCTCGGCCTGCGTGGGTCCGCCCCACGACCCTCCCTTCGCCTCCAGCTCGAAGTAGAGAATCCCCTTCACTCCCAGGAAGAACGAAGCCGCGCCGCTCGGCGCCTGGCTGTGGAAGGGAAAGAGCACCCCGGCTGCCTGCCGCATCCGGGCCTCGTACCGGTCGATCACTTCGGGGTAGTGGGGAGAGCCCAGCTCCTCCTCGCCCTCGGCCGCGAACATCAGGTTCACCGGCAGCTTCCCTTCCACCGCCAGGATCGATTCCAGGGAATTGAGGAAGGCCCGCTGGGGACCCTTCTGGTTCGTGGCCCCGCGCCCCATCACAACCCGGCCCAGCTCGTGGTCCACCACGTTGCCGGCGAACGGGGGCGAGCGCCAGTCGGCCGGCTCCACCGGCTGGACGTCGTACATCATGTAGACCAGCAGGGTCTTCGGCGCCCCGTAGTCGCACCAGGCGAATACCCCGGGGTGCCCGGAAGTCGGCACCAGCTCGCTCTCCTGACAGCCGAGCCGCCGGTAGTCGTCGCGCACCAGCTCGGCCATTTCCCGGATTCCCAGGTTCTGGGCACTCACCGAAGGCTGCCTGAGCCAGCGCTGAATCTGGGCCAGGTGCCGCGGCAGGTTCCGGTCGATGTCGGCGTAAATCGCCGGATGATCGCCCTGGTAGGCGGGGATCGTCGCCGCGTCGAACGCCTCGGTGACCGTGATCGGGATGGCGGGCCGGACGGGCTCCTCCACCGGGGCGGGGCGGCAGCCAGACCCGAGGACCAGGCCGGAGACCAGCAGCAGGAACGTCGGACGCGACACGGGCCCTCCCTCGCGACATGAATTGTATACAATTGACCGATCCTAGCGTCCCGGTGCGACCCTGTCCAGCGCCGGATCGGCTTCAGCGCGATCCGGCCGGGGTCGCCCGGCGCCGGGCGATCTCCATCAGTACCCGGGCCACGATCATGTCGATGCCCACCTGGTTGTGGCCGCCCTCGGGCAGGATCACGTCGGCGTACCGCTTCGACGGCTCCACGAATTCCAGGTGCATCGGGCGGACGGTGTCGAGGTACTGGCGGATCACCCCGTCCACGGTCCGGCCCCGGTCGTGCAGGTCACGCTGGAGCCGGCGGATGAACCGGATGTCGTCGTCGACGTCCACGAACAGCTTGATGTCGAGCAGCCGGCGGAGTCTCGGCTCGGCGAAGAGCAGAATCCCGTCGACGATGACCACGTCCCTGGGGTCGACCCGGACCACCGCGGCGGCCCGGGTATGCCGGGTGAAGTCGTAGGTCGGCTTCTCGATCGGCCGGCCCGCCCGCAACTCTTCGATGTGGGCCACGAACAGGTCGGTGTCGATCGCGTCGGGGTGATCGAAGTTGACCCTGGCCCGATCGTCCAGCGGCAGGTGACTCAGGTCGTGATAGTAGGCGTCCTGGTCGAGAAAGACCGCGTCGAGCCCGAGGCGGTCGAAGATCGCGCGGGCCACGGTGGTCTTGCCCGAGCCCGAACCCCCCACCACGCCGATCACCAGCGACGGCGCCAGCACCGGTCCCTACTCGTCCTGCTCCGCGGCCTTCTTGTTCTCCGCCGCCACCCGGGCCGCGACGTCGGCTGGCGCTTCGGCATAGCCGTGGAAGGACTCCCGGTGGGTTCCGCGCCCGTGCGTCATCGAGTGGAGGGCCGTGGAGTACTTGTACAGCTCGGCCTGCGGCACCAGGGCGGTGATCTTGGTGAGTCGGCCGGCGGTCTCGGTCGACAGGATCTGACCTCGCCGCGGGCTCAAGTCGCCCATCACGTCGCCCATGAACTCGCTGGGCGTGAAGACCTCCACCTGCATGATTGGCTCGAGCAGCACCGGCCGGGCCTTCGGCGCCACGTTCCGGAAGGCCAGGATCCCGGCCATCTTGAAGGACATCTCGTTGGAGTCGACGTCGTGGTAACTGCCGTCGTAGCACTCGGCGCGGAAATCCACGACCGGGTACCCCGCCATCGCTCCCCGGGCGGCTGCCTCCTGAATGCCGCGGTCCACGGCCGGAATGAATTTCCCGGGAATGACCCCGCCCACGATCTTGTCGACGAATTCGTACCCGCTGCCGCGAGGCAGGGGCGAGAGCCGGATCCAGCAGTCCCCGTACTGACCCCGCCCGCCTGATTGCTTCTTGTGCTTGCCCTGGCCCTCGGCCGTTCCCTTCAAAGTTTCCCGGTAGGCGACCCGGGGCCGGACCAGCTCGGCCTTCACCCCGAATTTCCGGGCCAGCCGATCCAGGATGACGTCGAAGTGGCGTTCGCCCAGCCCGCGGA
This sequence comes from uncultured Gemmatimonas sp., assembly GCA_964521535.1. Classification (GTDB taxonomy): domain Bacteria; phylum Gemmatimonadota; class Gemmatimonadetes; order Gemmatimonadales; family GWC2-71-9; genus SHZU01. The sequence goes on along the minus strand of CAZFSA010000024.1, from coordinate 32,421 downwards.
TCAGCGTCTGCCCCAGCTCGGAGTTGTACTCGAAGTGGAAGGTCGGATCCTCCTCGTGCAGGCGGTGCAGTCCCGCCGCCAGTTTGTCTTCCTCGCCCCGCTGCTTCACCATCACCGCCGAGGTTGCCTCGGGCTCGGGGAAGGCGATCGGATCGAGGTGCACCGGCGCATCGGCGCTGCAGAAGGTGTCGCTGGTGTGGGTATCCTTGAGCTTGGCCACCGATCCGATGTCGCCCGCGTGGAGCTCGGGCACCTCGAACCGCTCCTTCCCCTGCTGCACCGACAAGTGGTTCAACTTTTCGGCCACCGAGTGCTCGGTGTTCCACACCTCCGCGCCGTTCCGGATGGTGCCCGAGTAGATCCGGAAGAGACTGATCTCGCCCACGTGCGGCTCCGACACGATCTTGAAGACCCGGCCAAGCAGCGGCGCCTTGGCGGGAGGCGGGACCTCGGCGGGTGACGGAAGCAGCTCCACGATCTCGGTCAGCAGGGTCCGGACCCCCTGCAGCCGCTCGCCGCTGCCACAGAACAGCGGCACGATCTGCCCCGCCAGGACCGCCCGCTTCATGGCCGGAACCACTTCCTCGCGGCTCAACCGTTCGCCGCCAAGATACTTCTCGATCAGCTGGTCGTCGGTCGCCGCCACCGCCTCGGTGAACTGGTCGAGGTACCGCTCGTACACCTCCTGGTACTCCGGCGGGATCGGGGCCTCGTCCGACTCCCCGGTGGCCGACCCGCTCCGGAACAGGTGGCACCGCCCGGTGAACAGATTGATGATCCCCCGGAAGTCAGGGCCGTCGCCCACCGGGACCTCCACCGGCAACACCTTGGGCGTCAGGTGCTCCCTGACGTCCTCGAAGACCTTTTCGAAGTTGGCCCGCTCCTTGTCCATCTGGGTCACGAACAGCAGGCGCGGCAGGTGGTGGTGATCGCAGAGATCCCAGACCCGCTCCGTCCCGACCTCGACGCCGCTGGTCGCTCCCAGCACCACCACCGCGGCATCGGCCACCGAGAGCGCCGCCGCCACCTCACCGTGGAAGTCCAGGTACCCCGGGGTATCCAGCAGGTTGATCTTGGTGTCCATCCACTCCGCAAACCCCACGCCGAGACTGATCGAGTGTTTTCGCTCGATCTCGTCAGGAGAGGTGTCGGTGAGGGTGGTGCCGTCCTTGATTGATCCGTGCCGGCGGCTGGATCCGGAGACGAAGGCGAGGGCGTCGACCAGCGTGGTCTTACCGGCGGAACCATGGCCCACGAAGGCCACGTTCCGGATCGCGTCCGTGCCGTAGGTCTTCACGAGGCGCCTCCTTCTCGGTGCGGGACCGCGAGATAGTGCCGCCGGCCCCCGGCGCTGTCAATCCAGGCCGCGCCGCCTCCGAGGGCGCCCACCCGCCCCCACCCTCGCGCGGAGGACGCGCGCGCGGTATCCTGAGGCGGTTCCGTCACTGCCACCCCGACGCCGATCGGGTCACCCCAACAGGACGTCCCCCGTGACGCGCCCTCGTACCGCTGCCGGCCATGTCCACCCAGGCGGCTGATCCGGCCATCCCGGTGCACCGGAGTCGGTTCCCCGACGTCCCGATTCCGGATACCACCATTCACGAGCTGGTGCTGGCTGCCGCCGCAGGCTTCGGCGACCGGCCGGCGCTGATCGACGCCGACACCGGCCGGACCCTCTCCTTCGCCGAGGTGGGCCGCCTCACGGCGCGGGTCGCCGCCGGGCTGGCCGCGCGGGGGTTCGGCCGGGGTGACGTTTTCGCCCTGGTACTCCCCAACCTGCCCGAGTACCCGGTCATCTACCTCGGGATCGCGATGGCGGGAGGGACGGCCAGCACCCTCAACCCCCTCCTCACCGAGCATGAGCTCGCGACCCTCCTCGCGGAGGCCCGGGCCCGGTACGTCGTCACGGTCCCGGCGCTGCTGGAGAAGACCCGGGCGGCCGCCGCCGGAGCGGCGGTCGAGGAGGTGTTCGTCGTCGGCGGGGCCGAGGGCGCCACCCCCTTCGCGGCGCTCCAGGTGGACGCCCCGCCGCCCGCGGTCGCGATCGCGCCGTCCCGGGACCTGGTCTCGCTGCCTTTCTCCAGCGGAACGAGCGGCCGCCCCAAGGGCGTGATGCTCACCCACCGGAACCTGGTCGCCCAGCTCCACCTGTTCGACGCCGGCTGCATCGCTCCGATGGGACGGACCACGCTGGCCGTGCTGCCGTACTTCCACATCTACGGCCTGTCGCTGATCATGCTGGAAACGCTCTGGCGCGGGGGCACCCAGGTGGTGATGTCCCGGTTCGAGCTGGAGCCGTTTCTGGAGGCCCTGGCCCGGTATCGGGTCCAGTGGGCCCCGTTGGTGCCGCCGATCATGCTGGCGCTCGCCAAGCACCCGGCGGTGGATCGGTACGACCTCTCGGCCCTGGAGTTGATCACCTGCGGAGCGGCGCCCCTCGGCAGCGAGGTCGAGCAGGCGGTTCGGGAGCGGATCGGATGCCGGGTGGTCCAGGGCTATGGCATGACCGAGCTCGCCGGGGCGAGTCACATCATCCCCGATCACCCGGCCTATGGCCGCCCCGGCTCCTGCGGCCTCACCCTGCCCAACTGCGAGGTCCGGATCGTCGACCCTGCCACCGGTCGCTCGCACGGGACCGGTCAGCGGGGCGAGTTGTGGATCCGGGGCCCGATCGTGATGCAGGGATATCTCCGCCAGCCAGAGGCCACCCGGGAGACCCTGACGGCGGACGGCTGGCTTCGGACCGGCGATATCGCCTACCTCGATGACGACGGCTACTGCTATATCGTCGATCGCCTCAAGGAGCTGATCAAGTACAACGCCTACCAGGTGGCCCCGGCCGACCTGGAAGCCGTGCTGCTCTCGCACCCCGCCATCGCCGACGCCGCCGTGATCCCGAGCCCCGACCCCGAGGCGGGCGAGGTCCCGAAGGCGTTCGTCGTGCTCCGCGCTCCCCTCGACCCGGAGCAGATCATGGCCTGGGTTGCGGGGCGGGTGGCGCCCTACGAGAAGGTCCGCCGGGTGGAGGTCGTCGACGCGATTCCCAAGTCGGCCTCGGGCAAGATCCTTCGCCGGATACTCGTCGAACAGGAACGCGCCCGCCAGGTCGCTCTCCACTAGCGTGCCATTCTCCAACGGTCAACCCCCCGTGACGTCGATCGACTGGGCCTACCTCCGCCCCGGCTGAAGCACCTGCCGGCGAACGCAAGAGTTCCTTGCGACGGCGGGCGCCTCGATCGCCGAGACGGTCGACGCCCGAAAGGAGCGGCGGGGGGACCGGCAGGCACTGGCGGTTCTGGAGGGAATCGACCACCTCTACGCGACCCGGGGCCGGAACGTCGTGCACCTCGACCTCCGGCACCATCCGCCCCCCCGGGCCGAGCTGCTTCGGCTGCTGCTCGGCCCCAGCGGAAATCTTCGGGCGCCGGTCGTGCGTCGGGGCCGGACCCTGGTGGTGGGCTTCGACGCGAACGTCTACCGGAACCTGCTCGGCCGGCCGAACGCCGCAGCCTAACGACCGATCGCGCCGACCGTCGTGAGGAGCTGGCCCGCGTGGCGCGCCGCGTGCTCGCCGGCGTGGTACAGGCAACCTAGCACGGTCGTCGACAGCGCCGCCCGGCCGATCCGTCGCGGGGTCGTGAGCCGCTCGATCGGCGTGTCGACGAGTTGGGCCAGGGCCTGCTCCACCACCCCGCGAAAGGCCGCCGCCAGCGCCGGCGCCGAGGTCTCCGGCGGCCCGGGATCCTTCTCCCCCTTGAGCCAGGCCACCTGGGACTCGGAAAGCGGCTCCCCACGCGCATAGGTGAGCAGGCGATCGGTCGCGCCGATCAAGTGCTTGAGGTGAAACCCCGCGCTCGCTGCCCGGCCCGGGGCCACCCAGAGGTCCTCGGGCCGAAGCCGTTCCACCGCCCGCTCCACCTCTTCCAGCGCCTGGAGGAGCGCGTGGGCAACCGGCTGGAGCAGGGCCGGCACGTCGGGAACCGGGCCCCGGAGCCAGACGTCGGGACGACTCATCTCAGCAGCTCCTTTCGAGAGGGGGTACCCCCGGACTGCCGCACCTCAGCCGGGAATCCTGCCAGACAAGGCGGCACAGAGCCTGGAGGAATCGATGTTGCCGCCCGAGACGACGCAAACGATCCGCCGCCCCGGCACCAGACCGGCGAGCGCCGCCGCCACCGGCAACGCCCCCGCCCCTTCAGCCACCACCCGGACCCGCTCGACCAGAAGCCGGATTGCCTCCGCCGTCTGGCCCAGCGACACCACCGCCGAGCCGGCCAGCAGTGACCGGGCCATCGGCCACATCTCCGGCAGCACCGACCGGCCGCCCGCCCCGTCGACGAAGCTGGCCCGGTAGTTGATGGCGACTGGCCGGCCGGCGGCCAGCGAGGCGCTCAGCGGCGAGGCGGTCTCCGGTTCGGCGGCCCACACCCGGCAACCCGGCTGCAGGGCTCGAAGCGCCGCGGCGATCCCGGTGCTCAACCCACCCCCGCCGAACGGCGCCACCACCGCGTCGACGCCCTCGAGTTCCTCGGTGATCTCCAGCCCCACGGTCCCGTTGCCGGTCACCACTGCCGGGTCCGCCACCGGGTGCACGAACCAGCCGCCGACCCCCTCGAACCGACGCTCTTCCAGGACCCGCCACCACCGGTCGAACGGAACCTTGACGATGGCCGCGCCCAGGCGGGCCACGGCGGCCAGTTTGGCCTCGGGCGCGTGATCCGGCACCACCACCGTGCAGGGAACCCCCCGCGCCCGCGCGCACCAGGCCACCCCCTGCGCCATGTTGCCGGCGCTGGCGGTCACCACCCCGGCATCCAGCGCGGCAGGGTCGGCTTGGGCCAGGGCCTGATGGGCCCCCCGGATCTTGAACGAGCCGATGGGCTGGAGGGTCTCGAGCTTGAGCCAGATCTCGGCCGGCGCCTCGGCCTCGAGACGGACGAGCGGCGTCCGCCGAGCCACCCCGCGGAGGTTGGCGGCGGCGGCCCGGATGGCGTCGACCGTCGGTGCGTCGAGCGGCGGAGTGGACACGGCGTCTCGCTGGAAACCCGCGAGGCTGGCGCGGGGAACGCCTCAAGATACTCGCTCGACCCCTGGCCGCAGGCGGGCCCGCTTCCCCATCCTGGCCGACCGTGATAATCTCCCCGTTCGTACCACGCCCGGACTTCGGGCTCTCCCTCACCAACGGACCTTCCCGCTGATGGCGAACGCGACCGTCCCTCTTACCCGGCGTCGGTTCGGCGAAACCATGCGCCGAGACGCCTGGTGGGTGCAGCCGCTCGTGGTGTTTTTGATCCTCTCCGCCTTTGTGGTGTATGCCACCTGGGCTGCCTTCCAGAACGCCCATTACACCCATGGCCCGTACCTCTCGCCGTTCTACTCGCCCGAAATCTTCGGCAGCTCGCCCCACGCGTGGTTCGGACCCAAGCCGGGCTGGTGGCCCGGCTGGCTTCCGTTTTCCCCCGCGCTGATCATCCTGCCGTTTCCCGCGCTGTTCCGTTTCACCTGCTACTACTACCGTGGCGCGTACTACAAGGCCTTCTGGGCCGATCCGCCGGGCTGCACCGTGGGCGAGCCCCGCAAGACGTACCTGGGTGAGCGGTACTTCCCTCTGGTCCTCCAGAACATTCACCGCTACTTCCTGATGATCTCGGTCGGATTTCTGGTGGTGCTCACTTACGACGCCTGGAAGGGGTTCTGGTTCGCCGACGCGTCGGGCGCGACCCATTTCGGCGTGGGCCTGGGGAGCCTGGTACTGGTGGCAAACGTCGTCTGCCTGGGGGGCTACACCTTCGGGTGCCACTCGATGCGCCACATCCTGGGTGGGTTCCGCGACCAGTTCTCCCGGAAGCCGGCCTTCCGCGTACCCTACGCCTGTTCGTCCTGCCTCAATCGGGCCCATCACCGGTGGGCCTGGGTCAGCCTCCTGATGGTGGCCTTCACCGATCTGTACGTGCGCCTCTGCTCCATGGGCGTCTGGAGCGATCCGAGGTTCTTCTGATGGCCGACTACGAATCGTACGACCACGACGTGCTGGTGATCGGCGCCGGGGGCGCCGGCCTCCGGGCCGCCATCGAGGCCGCGGCGGGCGGCACCTCGGTGGGGCTGGTGTGCAAGTCGCTGCTCGGCAAGGCCCATACCGTCATGGCCGAGGGTGGCATGGCGGCGGCCCTGGCCAATGTCGACGACCGCGACGACTGGAAGGTGCACTTCAGCGACACTCTCCGCGGCGGCCAGTACGTCAACAACTGGCGGATGGCCGAGCTCCACGCCCGGGAGGCCCCGGCCCGGGTCCGGGAGCTGGAGGCCTGGGGCGCCCTCTTCGACCGGACCGAGGACGGACGGATTCTCCAGCGGAACTTCGGCGGGCACCGCTACCCTCGCCTGGCCCACGTGGGCGATCGCACCGGCCTGGAGATGATCCGGACCCTCCAGGATCACGGCATCCATCAGGGCATCGACGTCCACATGGAGGTCACGGTCGTCACGCTCCTGAAGCGGGGCGATCGGGTGGTGGGTGCGCTCGGCTACGACCGCCAGCGCGGGCGGTTCCGCCTCTACCGCGCCCGCGCCGTGGTCCTGGCAACCGGCGGTGTGGGGCGCGCCTTCCGGATCACCAGCAACAGCTGGGAGTACAGTGGCGACGGGCATGCCCTGGCCTACCGGTCGGGCGCCGCCCTCCAGGACATGGAGTTCGTCCAGTTCCACCCCACCGGGATGATCTGGCCCCCCAGCGTGCGGGGGATCCTGGTGACCGAGGGCGTCCGGGGCGAGGGCGGCGTGCTCCTCAACAACCGCGGGGAGCGGTTCATGTTCAAGGACATCCCGGAGAACTACCGGGCCCAGACCGCCGACACGCCGGAGGAGGGGTGGCGGTATACGCAGGGCGACAAGAACGCCAGGCGGCCGCCCGAGCTGCTGACCCGCGACCACGTGGCCCGGTGCATCATGCGGGAAGTCCGCGAGGGCCGCGGCAGCCCGCATGGCGGCGTGTTTCTGGACATCGCCTGGATCAGGGAGAAGCTCCCCAACGCGGCGGAGCACATCCGGAAGAAGCTGCCCAGCATGTACCACCAGTTCAAGCAGCTCGCCGACATCGACATCACCAGGGAGCCGATGGAGATCGGCCCCACCACCCACTACATCATGGGCGGCGTCCGGGTCGACGGTGATACCCAGATGACCACGGTTCCGGGGCTCTTCGCCGCCGGGGAGGTAGCCGCTGGTTTGCACGGCGCCAACCGGCTTGGGGGTAACTCCCTCTCCGATCTCCTGGTCTTCGGCAAGCGCGCCGGGGAGTACGCGGCCCGCTTTGCCCGGGAACACCCGGCCGTCGAGCCGGACGCAGGCGAGGTGGCCGAGGCGATGCGGGCCGCCCTGGCGCCGTTCGACCGCGCCGACGGCGAGAGTCCCTACCGGATCCAGCACGATCTCCAGGACGTCATGCAGGATCTGGTCGGCATCGTCCGGCGGGAAGACGAGATGCAGCGGGCCCTGTCCGAACTCGACCGGCTCGAGGCCCGGGCCCGGGCGGCCGGTGTCCGGGGCGGCCGCGAGTACAACCCCGGCTGGCACACCGCGCTCGACCTGGCGAACCTCCTGACGATCTCCCGCGCGATCGTCATGTCCGCGCTGGCCCGGCAGGAAAGCCGGGGCGGCCATTTCCGCGACGACTTCCCGGACAAGCGACCGGAGTACGGCGGATTCAACCATGTGGTGCAGTTGGCGGCCGACGGTTCGATGGGCCTGAGGCGGGAGCCGATCCCGCCACTGCCCCCCGAGCTCAAGGCCATCGTCGACCAGCAGCAGTAGCGCCCGGCCCCGACCAGCAACCCCGACCCTCATGCCTCAGGCCACCTTTCAGATCTGGCGCGGCGAAGCCGGTACCGGCCAGTTCCGCGACTTCCTTACCGAGGTGTCCGAGGGGATGGTGGTCCTCGACGCCGTCCACCAGATCCAGGCCGAGCAGGCCCCGGACCTGGCCTGCCGCTGGAACTGCAAGGCCGGGAAGTGCGGCTCCTGCTCGGCAGAGATCAATGGCCAGCCCCGCCTGATGTGCATGACCAGGCTCAACGAGCTGGATCTGACCCAGCCGGTGACGATCGAGCCGATGCGGACCTTCCCCCACCTCCGCGACCTGGTGACCGATGTCAGCTGGAACTACCGGGTCAAGCCCAGGATCCGCCGCTTCACGCCCCGGGCGCCCGACGCGCCCGACGGCACCTGGCGGATGCAGCAGGAGGACGTCGACCGGGTCCAGGAATTCCGCAAGTGCATCGAGTGTTTCCTTTGCCAGGATGTCTGTCACGTCCTCCGCGACCACCACCTGCACGAGGAGTTCATCGGCCCGCGGTACTTCGTCTACGCGGCCAACCTGGAGATGAACCCGCTCGACACCGAGAAGCGCCTTGAGGCGCTGCGGAAGGAACACGGCATCGGCTACTGCAACATCACCAAGTGCTGCACCAAGGTCTGCCCGGAACACATCCAGATCACCGACAACGCCATCATCCCCCTCAAGGAGCGGGTGATGGACAACGCCTTCGATCCGGTGGTCAAGCTGGTCGGGTTGCTGACAGGCCGGATCGCCGGCCCATAGCGCCGGCGGCACTGCCGGGCTAGACTACCGGTATCCGCCTCCCGGTGGCCGCCGTGCGTCATCATGCGTTAAAGCCAATCACCCCTGGCGGGGTGGCCGGGGCACTCGCCAAGGCCGAGCGGTACCGGCTGCTCAACGATCCGGAGGGGGCGGAGAGCATTTGCCTCGACGTGCTGGCGGTCGACCCGGCGAACCAGCAGGCCCTGGTGACCCTCCTCCTGGCCCGGACCGACCAGATCGCCTACACCCTCGGCTCTGGCGTCGCCCGGGCCCGGGAGCTGCTGCCCCGCATCGCCGATCCGTATGAACGGGCGTACTACGCCGGGCTGATCTGCGAGCGCCGGGCCCAGGCCCAGCTTCGCAGCACCACCATCGGCGCGGCGTCCGCGGCGCACGACTGGTTCGTCGAGGCGATGGAGTGCTATCGGCAGGCCGAAGCGATCCGGCCGCCCGGCAACGACGACGCCATTCTACGGTGGAACGCCTGCGCCCGGGTGCTCAACGACAACCCGGACATGGCCCCCCGCGCGACGGTCTCGTTCGAACCGGCCCTCGACGACTGATCGCGTCCCCTACGGCCTTCCGTCCCCTCCCCGGGCGGCGCCGGCCGCGCGAGGCTCGTCCAGCGGCAGCGAGACCTCCTCCCCCCAGAGATACCGCGTGAACCATTGCCAGTTGTGCCACACGGCGGCCAGCTGCTCCCTGGGTTTGGTGATGCCGTGCCCGAATCCCTTGTAGATGATGAGGTCGGTCGGGACCCCCTGGTCCTGGAGCCCCTGGAACAGCTCGTAGGCGTTCTGCGTCGGGACCCGGCGGTCGAACTCGCCGTGCTGGATCAGGGTGGGCGTCCGGGCCTGCCGGATCGTCGTCATCGGTGAAGTCCGGGCATAGATGGCCGGGTCGTCCCAGGGAGTCGCCTTGAGGTACTGGCGGGTGAAGGGATGGATGTCGGTCGAGACGTAGTAGGTGACCCAGTTGGCGATCCCCGCCCCGACCGAGATCGCCTTGAACCGCGGCGTGTTGGTGGTGAGAAAGGCGGAGATGTACCCGCCCTGGCTCCACCCCATCGCGCCCATCCGCGTCGAGTCGACCAGCCCCCGCCGGATCAGCTCGTCCACCCCGGACATCACGTCCCACAGGTCACCGACACCGAGGTTCCGGACGTTGAGCGACCGGAATCGCTCGCCGTACCCGGCCGACCCCCGGTAGTTGGGCCGGAGCACCAGCGCGCCCTTCGCCACCCATTGGGGAATCGGATACACGTAGAAGGGGACCGGCGTCGGCACGTCGATGCCGGTGGGCCCTCCATGAATCACCACCAACAGCGGATACCGGCGCGACGGGTCGAAGTCGGCCGGCTTGTGGAGGACCCCTTCGATCGGCGTCCCGTCCCGGCTTCGCCAGCTGACCAGCTCACTGCTCCCCAGCCGCCAGTCGCGGAGCTGTCCGGTCATATCCGAGATCCGCTGGGGCGCCCCCGCGTCGATCCGGTAGACCTCGGGCAGGGTCGTGCCATCGGCCTGGGCCACCATCGCTCCACGCCGGCCGTCGGGCGTGTATTCGACCCCCATGACTCGCTCGAGCCCCGCGGGCGAAGCCCGGGTCACCGTTCCCGTCTCCGGGTCCACGGCGAAGACCTCCCGCCTGGTCCGCTGCCACGCCACGAACCGGATGCCGCTCGCGGTCCAGGACAGGCCGCCAAACTGCTCGTCGAAGTCGGCCGCGAGCCGGATCGGCACCCCACCGCCGGCCGCCACCTTCATGACCTGGTTGTTCCGGTAGTAGTTGGACACCGTGTCCCCGGCATCGGTGGTAAAGAGGAGCCACCGCCCGTCCGGCGACCAGACCGGATTGGCGTCGGCACCCGCGCGGGCCACCACCGGCGTGATCCGTCGGGACTCGACGTCGATCACCGAGATGTCGGCGGTGTGCCCCGAGGTGATGAGCGGGTCGCGCCGATGATCGAAGGCGATCCGCCGCCCATCGGGCGCGAACTCGAAGTTGCCGACCGTGAAACCAGTTCCCTCGGTGAGCCGCATCGGCTTCGGCGCCACCATGGTATCGGCCGTCCAGCGGGCGGGGTCGAAGTCCAGGAGCCAGAGATGCTGGGGCCGGTACTCCCGGTCCTCCACCGCGAAGTCACCATACAACGACTTCCGCTTGCGGTCCGCCTCGGATTCCGGCTCGCTCAGGAGCAGCGCGATGCCTCGCCCATCCGGCGCGAAACGGAAGGCGCTCACACCGCCATCCCGCCACGTGAGCTGCATCGCCTCGCCGCCGGAGACGCTGATCACGTGGAGTTGCGGCCCCCGGCCCCGGTCCGACAGGAACCCGAGCCAGCGGCCGTCCGGCGAAAACCGCGGGCTCTGGCTCCCGCCGGCCGCGCGCGTGAGCTGGAACGGATCCCGCTGGTCCGCCCGCCAGAGCCAGATCTCCGTGGTGAACCGATTCCCGGTCCAGTCAGTGCTCCGAACCGTGTAGGCTACCGCCCCCCCGTCCGGGGCGATCGCGGGCGACCCGACGCTCTTCAGGTCGATGACGCTTCGGAACGACGGCCCCGGCGGTTCCTGGGCCGGCAGCGACGTCACGGCAACGAGCCCGGCAAGGGCGGCGGCCAGACGGGGGCGAGGGAGCATGCGTAAGCCTCCAGGGCTGAGGGGCATCGGAGCGGCCACCCGGACGGCCGGACTCGATCGAGAAGCTAGGGCCGGTTGTGCCGCCTGGCCACGGCTCGACTGCGACTCATCAACGGCGGCGGGGCGGCCGGGGACCGCGGCCGCTCTTCCGATGCCGGTGCGGATGGGCGCGGGTGCCCGGTCGCCGAAGCAGGGCCCGAAGCGCGTCGAGCGAAGCCGCCTCCAGCGGGGGCTCTCCCCCTCGCACGACCTGGAACCGCACCGCCCGATCGAAGGTGGGCAGGTCGCCCGCGGCGAGCCGCCGCGCCTGCCCCTCTCGCAACCGAATCCTGACCACCGGCTCACCCCGCTCGACGTCGTACTCCAGCGCCGTCGCGTCGCCGTGCAGCCGGACGGTCGAGGGAAGGGCGTCCAGCGCAGCCCGAGTCCCTTCGTCGATCAGCTCGTCCACCGAAAGACCCACGCGGGTCCGCTGGAAGGCGGCCCAGCTGTCCACCGCGTCGAGCTGCGCCAGGAGCGCCGCCTCGATCGCGGCATCGGATGCCTGGGCCAACGTGCCCCCCGAACGGCGCCAGTACTCCCGCAGCCGCTGGACCGCCCGCCGGATCACACCCTGATCCGGGTGGGCCACCTCTCCCTCGGCCAGTCCCCGGGCCAGCGCCCCTCTGGCGGCATCGCGAAGGGGGGCCGGAAAAGTCCCGGTGAGCGGCTCCGCTACGGTCTCGAGATCGAAGCCGAAATAGTGCAGCGTCCGAACGACTTCGAGGTGCTGGTGTTTTCGCGGGCCGGCGACTCGGACCGACCCTGGCCCGCGCGTGGCGTACCGCCGCACCAGGTCGTACGGGATCGTGGTTCCTTCGATCGAGGCCCTTGGCGTACCGAAGCGGTCGGCGAAGTACCGGATCGTCCCCGCCACCGCGCCCCACGTCCCGGCAAACGAGCTTCGGCTTACCCGTACCTCCTGGCCATCCGCCGTCCGCTCGTCGATCACCAGCTCGAAGGGCATCACCCGCGCCACCAGATCCACGAACCGCCCCCGGACTTCCCGCGTCGCGTAGGGCAGGCCCCGCGGCAGCGGAAGCTCCAGCGCCCGATAGACCGAGGCCACCCCCATCGCCACGTCCTCGATCGCCTTGACCAGCACCCCTCGCTCCTCGGCCCACTCCTCCAGCGATTCCCCGAACACATGGCGGGGCAGGCCATAGACCCGCCCCAGCGAACCATGCCGATTGACCGCTTCGGCGTACAGGTTGTACGCCGTCAGGTGGTCGCTTCCCTGGACGATCGCTCCCCGCAGGTCGCGCTCGTCCCGCGTCATCCGGTGAAGCGAGTCCACGTTGGACGCGACCGCCAGAACCGGCGCCAGTTCCGGCTCGCCACTCACCAGCAGCTCGGCCCAGGGACGCTCGACCGGCATCGCCTCGACCTCCCGGCCGTAGTCGGTGAGCCGCCCCGCCGCCACCAGGCCCCGCGCCGTCAGCAGGGCCAGCGACCGCCGGTAGGCTTCCCGGTCCAGCGGCACCGGCAGCTCCAGATCGGTGGCGTCGACCCCGATGGCGGCGCAGGTGATCGCCACCCGCTCGGCGTCGCCAGCCAACTGGAACTCGGGCGGCGTGGGCCGAAGGTCGTCGAACCGGAGCGGGCGATCGCTGAGGATCGTGACCTCGCCGTTCCGGACCCTCCCGTGGACCCGTCCCGCCATCTGCAGAATCTCGTTGGCCCCGAGATACATCCGGTGGAGCACGTTGCGGCCCCGGTCCACCACGTTGCCGTAGCGGGCGTCGTAGATCACCACCGTATCCAAGCCCGGCACGTTGAGCGCCGACTGCCCGGCGGCGGTCATGGCAAGCAGGAACGGCTTTGGCACCTGGCCTTCCAGGAACGGGCGGATCACCCGAATCGGCTCACCCCCGTGGTAGAACGCGGTGGCGAGCCGTCCCCACCGGGCCCCCACATCGGCCGCCAGTCGCTCCACCTCCGCCCGCGTCGGGACGAAGACCGCGACTCCGCGACCCTCCCGGATGACCCTGCGGATGAAGCGCTCGTCCAGGAACTCCCCCGCATCCCGCGCCACCACCTGCACCCGCGCCCGAAGGGCCGGGTCGAAGGCCGTGGTCTCGAGCACCTCATCGGACCGGAGGTACTCCCGGTAGAACGAGGGGTCGACCGTCGCAGAAAGCCAGATAAACCGGCAACCGGCTCGCTTCCCCAGGGCGAGACAGAGCTCCAGTTCCGCGGAGGTCTGGTGGATCTCGTCGACCACGAGGGTGTCGCGCGAGGAGATGAGATCGTCCTGGAACCAGCGGCGGGCGATCCCGGTGGTCACGATCACCACGTTCCACTCAGGGGTTTCCGGTGTGGCCTCGCGCTCGCGATTGACGACGCCATACCGGAGGGACGCCCCGAGGATCGCTTCGGCGATCACGCGGATGGCGAGGGTCTTCCCCGTCCCGGTGCCAGCCACGATCCCGAAGGCCTTGCCGGCGCCCGCCCAGGCTACGAGTTCCTCCCCGTGTTCGCGAAGGAGCACCGTCTCGACCGTGGTGCCGAGGGCCAGCTCGATGGTTTCGCAGGCCGCGCGGGTAGGCGCAATCACGACCACCCGCCCCCGCGGGTGGCGGGCGGCCCGGTAGGCCGCGGGATCCGGCGGGAGGTGATGGTCGCGGGCGGGATGCACTGGCGGTTACCGCGACCCCGCCGTCACCTCCACCCGACCGCTCCCCGATCGGGGGCGGGGCTCGGGTCGGGCGACCGCTGGTTGGCCGCCCCGGTGGCCTCGCATCTGACACCGCCGGACGCGGCCGCTTCGAGGATCTCGACCAGATCGAGGACCGTTTCCCGGCCGCCGTCCTCCCGATACCATCGCATCTTCGCCTCGTGGCGCTCCTGCTCCGGCAGCGACTGGCCCGGCCCCGCGAGCCAGCGGCGCAGAGCCCGGGGCCGCTCGACGAAGCATCCGCGCTCCCGGAATTCCTCGTCGAGCACCAGCACCGTCGGGGTTGCAGCCCGACCGTCCTCAGTCCGATGGCCCTCCATGACCCAGCGGCCCTCGGTGGGCGCCACGATCCGGACCTCGAGGCCGGGAACCTGCTCCGCAAGCCGGACCAGGAACGGAATGGTGTTGGCGGAGTCGCTGCAACTGTCCACCGCGATCACCAGGAGGCGCCAGCGGCCCCCGGCGCCTCGGGCGCGCGCCACCAGGCCAGAGTCGGCGATGCCCCGCTCGTAGTTCTCGAGCCAGAGGCCCTTGCGGGCACGGGCCGCACCGATGAACTCCTGCCAGGTTCGGCCGCCCTGGTAGAGCACCGCAAGCGAGTCGCCCGGGGCAGGGAGACGCGACGGGCCCGCGAGAGGCCCGGGTGCGACACACGCTACCGCCAACAGGAAGAGGGAGGCCGCCATCGGGGTCACTCCGGCAAGGGAACACGCGTCGACAAGCTTAGGGAGCCGCCCGAAAGCAAACAACCCCGCCGTCGCGGGGTTGCTTGAACCCTTGGCTGGGAGCCTCGGGTCTGGAATGAGCCGGCCGGTACACTCAGCAAGAGGGCTGAGACAAAGGAGGGGATGGCCGACTCACGTCGTGTGACTTCGTTGTCTCACCTGCCTAATGTCGATGATCGTGCTCCCATCCGTCGTCGTCGCCGGGATCGTACCGCCGGTCATACCGGTCATATCGCTCGTACCGGTCGTACCGGTCGTCGATCCGGCCGTCGAAGCGGCGGTCGTAGCGGTAGTAGCGTCCGTCACGCTCCACCAGCAACACCCGGACCAGCCCCCGACGGTACCGGTCGAAGTAGACACCGCAGTACCCGTCGTACCACGCCTCGACCACCCGCATCCCACCGGCTCGCCGGTGCCAGCCTCGACCGCGGTCCTTCTGTACGACGATTACCCGGGGAGCTTCGCGCACCACCACCACTCGGCGCGCCGGGGAGGGGTAGTCGCCGATCCGGATGGTTCCGGCCACCGGCCAACCGGCGATGTGGATGTCAGCGGTGACCCGCTGGGCCTTCACGTCGGCCATCGGCGCGAGACTCAGAACCGACGCGGTGGCGGCTATCCCAAGGATCCGGTCTCTCACGGGGTCCTCCTCTCACCAGCTCGGGTGCAGGCGTCTCCGCCAACGCCCCGCTGCCAACCTCGTGCCAGAGTAGATGTCGTTATTTGACAACACATTGCACGACAGGAGCCCGCCAAAGTGTCCTCCCGGGGGACACCGGGCGACCCGGGCGTGGACACTTTCGCAGGGCCGTATGGCCGGCCTACCTTTCCGCCCCGATCCCCGACTCGGAAGCCCCCCAGTGGCCCCCAGGTCCGCCTCCCCGGATGCCGCCCCGCCGGCAGCCCCGTCCCTCCCCTCGTGACCACGCCGACGGCCCCCCGGGCCGCCTACTCGTGGTACGTCGTCGGGGTGCTGATGCTGGCGTACGTGTCCTCTTTCGTCGATCGGCAGATCCTGGCATTGCTGGTCGAGCCGATCAAGCGCGACCTCGAGATCTCCGACACCCGGATGAGCCTGCTCATGGGGCTCTCGTTCGCCCTGTTCTACAGCGTCCTGGGCTTTCCAATCGGCCGGCTGGCAGACCATCGCAGCCGGCGGGGGATCATCGGCTGGGGGATCGCGGTGTGGAGCCTGATGACGGCGCTGTCGGGCCTGGCCCGCAATTACGGCCAGCTTTTTCTGGCCCGGGTGGGGGTGGGCGTTGGCGAAGCCGCGCTGTCACCCCCCGCGTTTTCGCTCATCGCTGACTACTTCCCGCGAGAGCGGCTGGGAACGGCGATCGGGGTGTACTCGCTGGGGATCTACCTCGGAAGCGGCATTGCGCTGATGCTGGGCGGCTGGGTGGTGGGCCTGGTCGGAGGATCCGAGGCGTGGACCCTTCCCCTGCTCGGCTCCCTGCGGCCCTGGCAGGTGGTGTTCATCCTGGTGGGGCTTCCGGGTTTGCTCCTCGCCCTGCTCGTCCGAACCATTCGGGAGCCGGTTCGTGGGGCCATGGGCGGGGCCACCGCGGCTCGGCTGCCGGTGGGTGAGATCGTCCGCTACATCCAGCTCCACCGCCGGGCCTTCCTGAGCCACAACCTGGGGTTCGCGCTGATAGCGCTGGTCAACTACGGCTGGGCATTCTGGGTGCCCAGTTTCCTGATCCGGACGCACGGGTGGTCGCCTGGGCACGCCGGCCTGATCTACGGCCTCTGGACCGCCACGTTCGGCGTGGCCGGGGTGGTGACCGGCGGTGTGGTCGGTGACCGCCTCACCCGCCGCGGATACCTCGACGCCAAGCTCCGGGTGGGCCTGCTGGGTGCCAGCATCCAGACCCTGACCGCGTTCCTCTTCCTGTTCTCGCCGACGGCGTACATGGAGGCGGCGCTGATCCCGAGCACCTTCTTCGCCTCGTTCGGGTTTGGCGCCGCCGCCGCCGGAGTCCAGGAGATCAGCCCGGTCCCGATGCGAGCCCAAGCCTCGGCTCTCT
Source organism: uncultured Gemmatimonas sp. (assembly GCA_964521535.1). Taxonomy (GTDB): domain Bacteria; phylum Gemmatimonadota; class Gemmatimonadetes; order Gemmatimonadales; family GWC2-71-9; genus SHZU01. The sequence continues at coordinate 15,718 of CAZFSA010000024.1, read as the reverse complement.
ATCTTTTCGTGATCAACCTGGTCGGCCTGGGGGCCGGACCGACGCTGGTGGCGGCCCTCACCGACTACGTCTATCGCGACCCGCTGGCCGTCGGCCGGTCATTGCTCTGGGTGTCTGTCGGCGGCCTGACCGCGGCGGCGATAACGTTCCGATCCGGGCTGGCATCGTTCGCCAGCGCCTCCAGAGCCAGCCAGGCCTGGCAACCTGGCCGACCGTCTCCAGCTGGTGGACCATGAGCTTTCGCGTTTCAGTCTCCAAGGACTACCTCACCTTTTCGGCAGCGCACTTCCTCGCGATCCCGGGTCACAAGTGCGAGCGCCTGCATGGGCACAACTACGTCGTCACGGTGGCCGTGACCGGCCTGGTGGACGCCGCGACCGGGTTCGTCGTGGACTTCGCGGTCCTCAAGCGGGTACTGGCCCCGACTATCGAGCGGCTCGATCACCGGGTGCTGGTAGCCGGGAACAATCCGGACTTGCGGGTGGTGCGTGAGGCCGATCGCGCCAGGGTGGAGGTCGGCGGGGCAACCCGGTTCGTCCTCCCTGCGTCCGACGTGGTCGTGATCCCGGTTGCCGCCACCACGGCCGAACTCCTCGCCGAGTACCTCGCAGGAGCGGTCCGCGCGGGGCTCGAGGCAGAACGGATCACCGGCCTCCGGAGCCTGACGCTCGAGGTGGAGGAGAGCCCGGGGCAGACGGGCAGCTTCCACCTGTCGTTGGACTCCTGAGTCGGCCGACCCGACCACTTCACTTGGAGGAATGCGGCATGCCAACCGAAAGGAAGCTCGACGATGCCGAACTCGCGGCCGAGCTGGCCGGGCTCCCCGGCTGGGTTCATGCCGACGGGGCCATCCGCCGGACCTATCGGACCGGCGGATGGCGGGGATCGATGCTGGTGGCGAACGCGATCGGGTTCGTATGCGAGGCAGCCGACCATCACGCCGACCTGGTGGTGACCTGGCCGGAGGTTCGGGTAGCCCTCTGGACCCATAGCGCCGGCGGCATCACCCGGAAGGACCTCGAGGTGGCCCGGCTGATCGAGGCCCATCTGACCTGGCGGCCGCCGCCGGGATCGTCCCTGACCGGATCGGCGGAGCCCCTGGCGCGCTAGCCCTAATCGCCGAAGCTGATCCCCAGATTCCGGGCGGTCAGGATGATGCCGCTGTCCAGGGAGACCAGCTTCTGCCGACCGATGACGTCGGCGATTCGTCGCCGGCTCACGGTGGGTGGGGTATACACGACCACCGAACCGAAGTCCCCCTCTCCAATGGTACGCACGGCAGCCGACCCGAAGCGCAGGGCCAGCAGCCGGTCGAACGTGGTCGGCGAGCCGCCCCGTTGCAGGTGGCCCAGGACGAGGCTTCGGGTCTCCTTCCCGGTTCGGGCGGCGATCTGGTCGGCGACCTGGGCAGCCACGCCGCCCAGACGCTCCACGGTGCCGGTCCCGGCCTTCTCCTTCAGCACCACCTCGCCGTCGCGGGGCCGGGCCCCCTCGGCCACCACCACCATGGAGAAATGGCGGCCGGCTGCTTCGCGCGCCCGGATCTTCTCGCAAACCCTGTCGATGTCGTAGGGAATCTCGGGAATCAGGATCACGTCCGCGGACCCCGAGAGCCCGCTATGGAGGGCGATCCAGCCGGCGTACCGGCCCATCAGCTCCACCACGAACACCCGGTCGTGGCTCTCCGCCGTCGTGTGGAGCTTGTCCAGGGCATCGGTGGCGGTGCTGACCGCCGTGTCGAACCCGAAGGTCGCCTCGGTGCCGACCACGTCGTTGTCGATGGTCTTGGGCACGCCGACCACCGGAAGCCCTTTCCGCCAGAGTTCGTGGGCAATCGCCAGGGTGCCGTCACCGCCGATCGAGACCAGGGCGTCGAGGCGGTGCTCGCGGAAGGCAGCCACGATCTCGTCCGAGCGATCGGTCTCGCGCACCGTGCCGTCCGGCAGGCGGGCGGGCCACCGGAAGGGGTTTCCCCGGTTGGTGGTGCCGAGAATGGTGCCGCCCAGGTGGGTAATGCCCCGGACCTGGTCGGGGCCAAGCCGGATCAGGCCACCCCGCGGCTCTCCCCGACGCCGGTCCGGCCCCGTCCAGGGGCGGCCGAAGGCCGAGCTGATCCCCCGTCCCCGCTCGAAGAGTCCGTCAAAGCCACGCCGGATGCCAAAGCATTCCCAGCCCCTCTGGTGTGCCGAGAGCACGACCGCACGGATCACGGCGTTCAGGCCGGGGGCGTCCCCCCCGCCGGTCGATATGGCGATGCGCACGCTTACTCCCTGGCGCCGCCCTAGACGGCGCGCTCGCCGCGTCGGATCAGGCCCACCACCTCACCCGGCTCGGCGTGGCGGCCGAGCCGCTTCTTGGAGAAGACCAGCGTGTCGTCCACGGTCACCTCGAACACTCCACCACTGGAGGGTACCAGCTTGACCTGGACGCCTTCGAACGCGGCCTCAAGCTCGGCCGCCAGCCTGGCGGCCCGGGGTTCATAGTTTCACTGAACGCAGTAGGCGATCGAGACGCGCACCGGGTCTCCCCGAAAGGGCCGCCATATGGTAGTCGGAGGCGGCGAACGGGGCCAGCCGCGCGACTTGCCCCGAAGCCCCGGTCGCAGCTAACTACGACCCCATGCATCGCGCCACCCTGGCACTCCTTGGGGCCGCCCTCCTCGGGGCCACACCGGCGGCGCCGCAATCCGCCGGGTCGATCGAGTTCTCGGCCCTCGGCGTGTGGCACAACAAGACGGTTCCGATCGACGGCCTGCGGGCCTTCGGAGGCGGCGCACGCCTGGGCCTCTGGCTTCCCGGCGGGTTCGAGCTGGAGGGACAGGCCGACCTGACGTCGCTCGCCAACTGGGCCCCGCCTGCCCGGCGCTTCACCCTGCTCCATTACAGCGGCAGCCTCCTGTTCAACATCCGGATCGGGACCGGGAGCGTGTACCTGCGGGGTGGCTACGGCAAACTCCACCCGCGGGGACCCTGTTCGATCTACGGTGGCCCCTGCGCCACGTTCGGCGCGGCCACCGGAGCTGCGGGCTTCCGGGTGCCGTTGGCCGGGGCGCTGCAGTTCCGGGCCGAGGGAATGGTGCGGAACCGCTCTGTCTACGACTACACCTCATTCGGGGCCAGTGCCGGGTTGGCGGTCCTCTCCGGTACCAGGGCCGGCCCGGGCGCGTTCGCGGACGACGACCGGGACGGGGTGCCCAACCGAAGCGATCGGTGCCCGAACACCCCCCTGGGCGCCCTGGTGGACCGGCGCGGTTGCGCCACGGACCATGACCGGGACGGGGTGCCCGACGGAATCGATCGCTGCCCCGGAACGCCGCCGGGCATGCCGGTGGACGCCGTCGGGTGCCCGCTCCAGCGACGGGAGCCTCCGGAAGCCTGACGCCTCCTTTGCTGCCCTGACGCCGCGGACCCCGCTATCCTTGGCGGATGAGCCGGCTTGTTCGCGCCGCGATCGTTGCCGCCCTCGGCGCGGCCGCCCCGATCGCGCCAGCCGCAGCCCAGGCAGCCCCGTCGGCCCCGCCAAATGCCCCGGGCCAGTGGGTCACGGCGGGCGGCGACCTCGCCCTCACCCGTTTCAGCCCCCTGAATCAAGTCACTGTCGACAACGTCAGGGATCTCCGGCCGGTCTGGAGCTTCAGCACGGGGCTGCTGCGGGCCCACGAGGGGAGCCCCCTCGTGGTCGGCGCGGTGATGTACGTCCACACCCCGTTCCCGAATGCGGTGTACGCGCTGGACCTGGCCACCCCCGGGGCTCCCATCCTCTGGACCTACGCGGTGCCGGCGGCCGTCGGGCGACAGACGGTGGCTGCCGGATCGGGCGACGTGGGAAGCCGGGGGCTCGCCTACCACCCTGCCGGGCGGCTCTACGTGCCCCTGTTCCATGGAGAGCTGGCCGCGCTCGACGCCGCCACGGGACGGGAGATCTGGCGGGTCCGAAACACCGATCCGGCCGTGGGCGGATCCCTTCCGGGTGCTCCGCTGGTGGTACGGGATCTGGTGATCGTCGGAAGCGGAGGGGCCGAGTTCGGGGTCCGCGGGACGCTAACGGCCTATGACGCCGCCACCGGCCGCCTGGTCTGGCGTGGCTACCACACGGGCCCCGATGCCGACGTGCTGCTGGAGGGCGATGCGAACCCGGCCTACTCGTCCCATCGGGGCCGTGATCTCGGGATCTCGACCTGGCCTGCCGATCAGTGGCGCCGAGGAGGAGCGACGGTGTCGGGCTGGCTCTCCTACGACCCGGAGCTCGACCTGGTCTTCTACGGCACGGACCGTCCCAGCCCGCTCAATGCCTCGGTGCGACCGGGTGACAACAAATGGGCCTCGACCCTCTTCGCCCGCTCCGCCAGCACGGGGCGGGTCCGATGGGCGCTCCAGCTCACGCCCCACGATGAATGGGGCTTCGGCTCGGCGAACGAGAACATCCTGGTCACCCTGACCCTCGGCGGGGTGCCGGTACGTGCCCTGGTGCACATCGACGCCAACGGCTTCGCCTACACCATCGACCGGACCTCGGGCCGCCTGCTGCTGGTGGAACGGATCGGGCCGGCCAATTGGGCCCGGTACGTGGATCAGGGGACCGGGACCCCGGTTCGCGACCCCCAGTACGCCACCGGAACCACGCGCGTGAGCGGCATTTGTCCGTCGAGCGCCGGCATGAAGGGGCTCGGACCCGCGGCCTTTTCGCCAACGACGGGCCTCTTCTTCGTGCCGCTCAACAACCTCTGCATGAGTTTCCAGCAGACGGCCGTCACCTATACCGCCGGCAGGCCGTATGGGGGCGGCGCCATCCGGATCTCCCCCGGCCCGGGAGGGAATCGGGGACGATTCGTGGCCTGGGACGCAACCACCGGCTCCATCGCCTGGCAGATTCAGGAGCCCTACGCGGTCACCGGCGGCGCCCTGGCGACGGCCGGAGGGCTGGTCTTCTGGGGAACCATGGACGGCTGGCTCAAGGCGGCGGACCAGCGAACCGGAGTGGAGCTCTGGCGCTTCAAGACCCCATCGGGCATCGTCGGCAGCCCCATCGCGTTCCTGGGGCCCGACGGACGGCAGTACATCGCGGTGCTCTCCGGCCTTGGCGGATGGCTCGGCCAGGGCGGGAGCGGGGCCTTTCCAGATCTGGCGTCGATCAGCAACCCGGGAGGCGTGCTCACCGTCTTCGGGCGGTGAGCGCGACCGCTGGGCGGCCATGCGCGCGAGGCGATGGGCGGCGCCCACCGGCTGGCTCCTGATGGTGATCGCCTGCACCCCCGAAGGGGCCGAGGGCTGGACGGTCCGGTCGCCCGTGTGGATTCGGCAGACTGGCACGATCGCCGATGTCAGGCTGCGGGAGAGCTCGGGAGCTGCACGGGGGCGGGTGAATCCGGAGCTGGTCTGGACCCACAACGATTCCGGCAACGACCCGCTGATCTTCGCGATCGATACCACCGGCGCCGTGCGGGCCGTCCTGACAGTGGCCGGCGCCCGAAACCGTGACTGGGAAGCGATCGCCGCCGGCCCCTGCGGAGACGAAGCCTGTCTCTATCTCGGCGACGTCGGCGATAACACCGCTCGCCGGCGCGACGTCGTCCTGTACCGGCTCCTGGAGCCGGACCTGCGAGGCCGGACCGATGACCGCCAACGCCCCTCGATCGAGACGGTACGGATCCGCGATTCGGTCCGGGTGCACCTGGAGCGGGGCCCCCGCGACATCGAGGCGATGGTCCTGGCGGCGGATGGCGATGTGGCCCTGATCAGCAAAGGGTGGCGGGAGCGACCGCTGGTCTTCCGGGTCTCGGGGTCGGCGTGGGAGACGGGTTCGGCTTTGGCCGCGGTGGTCGACAGTCTGCCGATCCGCACCGGCGTCTTCCACGGCCAGTTGATCACCGATGCCGCGCTGTCGCCTGACTTCGGGACCCTGGCGGTCCGTTCCTATACGCATGTGTTTCTGTTCCGGTCGCGCGGTGGCGACTCGGCCTGGCTGCCAGACGACCCGGTCGTCGCGTGCGACATCAGGGGGCGGGAGCCCCAGGGGGAAGGCCTCACCTGGTGGGGCGAGGCGCTCCTCCTCACCAGCGAGCGGCCGGCAGGGCAGGTGGCCCCGATCCATGTCCTCCGATGCGACGCGCCCTGACCCCGTCGCTGTGGTGGCTCCTTGTCCCCGGGTTGTTCCTGGCCGTGGTGTTGCTGGATCGCCCCCGGGCCAGCCAATCAGTTCACCAGGCCGAGTGGTTGCCGGCAGGCGGAATCCCCGTCCGGACCCTTCGCGCGGGCGCCGGGGACACCACCCTGCTTCTCCTTCATGGCTTCGGGGAATCGCTGTTCACCTGGCGCGCGCTGGTCGATCCCCTGGCGATCGGGCATCGCGTCGTGGCGATCGACCTGCCCGGTTTCGCCGGGAGCGCCAAGCCGGACTCGGGCTACGGCCTCGAAGTCATGACATCGCGGCTGGCCGCCTTTGTCGATCGGTGGACCTCGGGACCGGTGGTCGCCATCGGCCATTCCATGGGGGGGCAGCTGGCCGCCTCCCTGGCGCTGGCCCGGCCCGACCGCATCGTCGCGACGGTGCTGATCGCGCCCTCGGGATGGGACGTCGGTCTGGGTGGGATCGCGGATACCATGTATCCATCGAAGGCGCGGGCCATCGGCTGGTACCTCTCAAGCCGGGCGCTGCTGCTGCCCGAGCATGACGAGGACTGGCTGGGCGAGCCCGATTCCGCCCTCCGCTACACCCTGATGGGCGATCCCGCCTACCGGCGTTCGGCCGCGCGGGTCCTGGAAGAGTTCGATTTCCGCGGGCTCCGGAGGCGGTTCGCCGAGGTGGCCCAGCCGACCCTGCTGATCTGGGGCTCGTTCGACCCGGTGATTCCCTACCCGCTGGCCGACAGCATCCTGGGCGTCCTTCCCTGTGCCCGGCTGGTGACGATCCCCAACGCCCTCCATCGACCGCAGGTCGAGGTGCCGGACACGGTCCTGGCCGAAATCGGGCGATTCCTTCGCCAGCCGCGCTGCTGATGCCGCGGCTACTCGGGGCGTCGAAGGGGGTAGACCCGAACGTGCTCCACATCATCCGGATCGCGCCACACCCCCACTACCTCGGCGCCCCGGACCGACAGCAGCTGGAACCGCGGTGGCATGGTGATCCGCCCGAGCAGGGTGCCGGTGGAATCGAGGACCGCAAAGCGGGCCTCCTGCTGACCGGGGCGGATGTGCTCCTGAACCCACAGGTCCCCACCCTCTCCAGCGACCAGCCCGGCGATGAAAGGCATGGTCTCCGGATAGCTCGCCGTACGCACTCGGGCGTTCATCTGATCGCGAATTTGCGGCGGCACTCCGCGAAGCTCGGGGAGCCCCTCCATCAGCTCCAGCTGCTCCTGGCGATGGGTGGCGACGTCCCGCTCGGTGAGGCGCACCGGGGCCACCGCCGCGCGGAACAGAGCCACCAGCCGCCCCGCGGGGTCTCGAACCTCCACCTCCCACGCCAGGTTCTGGGCCACGAACACCCGGTCGGCCCCCACAGCCACCAGGGTGTTCCGGCCCAGCGGCACTGGGTTGGGCGCCGGGAAGCTCTGGCCTCCGAAGGTGAGCGTCACCTGCTCCATCTCGATGCCAGGATATCGACCGATGGTGTCGGCCAGCACGCCGGCGGGATCGAACCGCAGCACCGTCACCAGGTCGCGATAGGGCCCCTCCCGCTGCTGGGTCACGTTGATCGGCACCTCCACGCCGATCACTGATCGGTCCGCGAGCCACCCCTGCGGCATCGCGAAGCTCACCCCGCCTCCCTCTCCCATCGTCAGGCCCGAGCGGCCACCAAGCGAATACACCCGGCCGACAGCGCCGTTGTGATCCAGCACGGTGAGCCGTTGCGCCCGGAGGTCGGACACCAGCAACGAGTCGTCCGGACCCCGCCAGAGACCGGCCAGCAGCTGGTACTCGCCCGGTCCGGCCCCGCCCCGGCCCGACGCCGACTCGAACGTACCGCGGGCGTCATAGAACCGGATCTCGCTCGTGGCGACGTTGGCGATGGCGACCCGGCCGTCCCGGAGTCGCACCGCGCCGACAACCCGGCTGAGCTCGTACTGGGGGCCAGCGGCCCCGCCGCCGATATCCACCAGGGGGGTATCGACAACCACCCAGGCCGAACCGGCGGACCAGACGCCGGGGCCGGTGTTCTCGACGATCCGGACACCAGCGCTGTCTCTGGTCGTGGCTGCCCCGGGCCGGGACCCCTGTCCGCCCCCGCATCCCGTCGCGGCAACCAGGGCGAAGAGCACGAGCGACCGGGGCCCGTGGTAGAACGGGGCCCTGATCCCTTCGCCAAATCGTCGATGACGGACCCTCATGGCGGGTGGCCCGGCCCCAGGCTGTAGCGCGGCCGCAACCTATCCCCCCGGTCATCCCGGGCACAACCGGCAGGCTGGTATTTGCAAGGAGCAACTACTATTTTCGCGCCGGTCAGGTGCCACGGGTCCCAACGCGGGAGTGCCTTTGGAACTGCCGACCCAACATCGAGTTCCGCTCGGCTGGCTGCTGGAGCACGGGAACGAGTCGATCCGGGTCCGAGTCTATCGAGACCTGGTGGCTCCCGGTGCCGTACCCGCTGAGACGATCCAGGCTGCTGAAGAGGCGGTCGCGGCCTCAAAGCTGGTTCAGACCATCGTCAAGAAGCAGAAGGACAACGGGGTCTGGGGGGGGAATCTCCTCGGCCTCGCCCCGTCGGCCCGTGACGGCATCAAGGACGTCGGCACCGTCCCCCAGCATCGTCGGTTGCTGGAGCTGGGATTTCCCCGAGGGGGCCGACCCTGCAAGCTGTCCGAGCGGATTCTCTTCCGGCTGCTCTCCCGCGACGACGACCCCTTCCTCCGGTTCGAGTTCGCGAAGCTGGCGTCGACCAGTCTCGCGGCGTCCGAATGGGCCCGGGACCACATGCGGGAGGCCGCCGCGGCGACGCTGGCCGAGGCCGGTTATGTGGACGATCCCCGGATTCGAGGGGCGGCCCACAAGATCGCGAGCGAGGTCTCGGCCTTCTTGCGCAGCCCGATCGCGGACAAGCCCTTTGTCCGATCGGGAGCGAAGTACATCCTCGATCCGGCGGCCCATCCGCCAACCTGGTATTCGGTCGCCATGATGGCGGCGATGCCCAACCTCCAGCGCGAGCGGGCGGCCTTCACCGAGCGGCTGGGACAGTATCTCGCGACTCCGGCGCCGAAGCGCAAGTTCACGATCGTGATTGAGAAGCGGACCGTGAGATCGGATCATCTGCTGCTCGGCGATCCGGTGGAGGCCGACGCTCGCGGAAACGCCAAGGACATCCCGCTTGCACTCTACTTCCTCGAGCTGATGGCCCGGATCGGGGCGCTCCCCGCTGCGCCCCATGCGGTGAAGGTGTTGAACCGCCTGCTCTCGGACTGCGACGAGTTCGGCGTCTGGCGCCCGAAAGGGCTCAAGGCCCTTCCCCGAGCGGCAAACAAGGCCTCATACCACTGGTTCCCGTTGCATCCGGAGGGGAAGTCTCCGGAGTCGCGGTTCGTGGACGTGACCTTCCGGCTGGCGCTGATCGCCAAGCACCTGGGCTGGCAGCTGGAGTACGCGTAGGTCTCCCTCGATGGAGCCGTCGCTCGACCTGACCGGCTTCGGGTTCACTCCCACGGAGAGCCTGGTGTATGGGGTCCTGGTCCGGGGCGGGCCGGGGACGGGGTACGCCATCGCCAGGCTGGCCGGACTGGCGCGCGCCAATGCCTACAGTGCTCTGGAGGGGCTGGTCGCGAAGGGCGCGGCCCGGGCGGAGCCTGGGCGCCCCAAGCGATACCGCGCCGAGCCGCCGAGCACGCTGGTGGCCCGGATCGTCGATCGGCAGGGGCGGGCGCTGGACGAGCTGCGCAGCGCACTGGACCGGATCGCCGTCCCGGCGACCCCCACCCTGGTCGAACTGGAGTCTCCCCGCGGGGTGCTGCAGCTCCTGTCGCACGAGATCGCGCGAGCGGAACACGACGTTCAGTTGATCGCGCCCGCCGATGCCTTTCCGATCCTCACGCCCGCCCTCCGCAAAGCCGCCGCCAGCGGAGTGCGCCTGACGCTTGGCTCGCCGGTCCCGGTGGAGCTCCCGTTCGCGGCCGTTGCCACTGTTACCCCTCCCCCCTGGCCGGGTGAACTCCTGCTCTTCGTGGCCGATCGGCGCGGCGCCGCGATCGGAGCCCGGGAAGGGGATACGGTCAGGGGACATTGGGGCACCGGCCCGATCATGGTGGCGGCCGCCGGCCTGCTGATCGAGAGCGTGCTCCGGTGAGCGGGCCGTGACCGGGGCGGACGCCTTCTTCGAGGAACTCCGCAAGGAGTATCTGCTCGAGGCCCCGGTCCGCCTGGCCGAATTGCGGAAGGACCTGGCCGCGCTCGCCGCGGGTGAGGCGGACGCGGCAGCCTCGCTCAAGACCCGCTTCCACCGATTGGCCGGCTCCGGGGGGAGCTACGGCTTTCCGGAAATCAGCACCGTGAGCCGCCGAGCTGAGCGCTGGCTGGCGGAGCACCCCGTGCCCGACGCCGCCGGCCTGGCCAGCCTGGAGCAGGCGGTTGCGGAGGTTGCGGGGGCCTTCGATAGCGCGGCGCGGGCCCTCGGGTTTCCGGTCGAGCCGGTCCGGCCCCCTGCGTTCGCCTGGCGCGCCCTGGTGCTGAGCGACGACGCCGCCCTGGCGGACCGGGTGCACCGGGTGCTGGTGGACCAGGGATACACGGCCCGGACTGAAGCGCTGGACCTCGGTCCGGCCGCGGTAGCCGCCTCGGAGCGACCGGACCTGGTCCTGATCACAGCGCCAGGCTGGACCCCGGCCGTGGCCCGAACGGTCGGCCAATGGACAGCCAGCTCTGGTCGACCGCGAGCCGCGGTGCTGGTCGTCCCATCGGGTGCCGTCGATCCGCTGGGGGCCCCGCTTTCCGGGCTGGACGCCCTGATCCTTGCCGAGCGGATCGAGAGCGAGCTCGCGACGCTGGCCCGGTCGCTGGCACAAACGGCCTCGCTTCCCTATGTCGTCGCGATCCTTGATCCGGACCCGGGTCAGGTTACCGCCCTTGCGGGGGCGCTGGAGGCGGCGGGCGTGCAGGTGGAGGTCGCAACCAGCGCGACCCGGCTGCTGGGGTTCCTCGGGCGCCAGAGAGCGGACCTGGTTCTCACGGAGTGGGAGCTACCCGACGCCGACCCCCGGGCGCTGCTCCGGGTCCTTCGGCAGGGCGGCGCTTCGCCCGCCACCCAGATCGTGATCCACGTCCCGGCGTTCACGGAAGACGAACGGGCGGCTGCCATCCGGGCCGGCGCCGACGACGTGCTCCTCAAGGCAACGGACCGCCATCACGCCGTGGCCGTACTGCTGGCCCGGGTGGGGCGTGGCCGGCACCTCCGCAACCTGGGGCGACACGACGGACTGACCGGGCTGCTCAGCCATGCCGCCCTGGTCGATGAGCTGGAAGGAGCCATCAGCCTGGCCGGCCGCGCCGGGGAGGCCCTGGGACTGGTGGTGCTGGACCCGGATCACTTCCGTCGGGTCAACGAGCGTCACGGGCACGCCGGGGGTGACCGGTTGCTAGCCGACCTGGCCGCTGGCGTCCGCCGACTGGTCCGCTCCAGCGATGCGGTGGGGCGAATCGGGGGGGACGAGATCGGGATCCTGGCGCGCCGATGCCCGCCTGACAGTGCGGTGGCGCTGGCGGAGAAGCTCCGTCGCGCGGCCGGGGAGGTGCGGGTGACCTGCCCCGAGGGGTCGGTCGGGGTACGACTTTCGGCGGGCGTGGCCTGCTTTCCTGCCCACGCGGCCAGCGCCCCGGAACTGCTCCGCGCCGCCCTGGCAGCACTCGCGGCCGCCAAGGAAGGGGGACGGGATCGTACCGCGGCGGCCGGGGCGCCGGCCAGTGCCCCCGGCTAGTGGGGATATCCCACCGAGAGGGGCGTCACGTCCCTGGGATTGTCGTCGCCGAACAGCAGCCGCCCTTCCTTGAACGAGGCCCCGCGCAGGGTGAGCGCCAGGACCTCGCCAAGCTCGCTCACGCCATGGACTTCGATCCGACGCCGCACCTCTTCCGGGAGATCCTCGAGGTCCACCAGGTTCTCCTTGGGAAGGATGATCCGGGTAATCCCGGCCCGAACCGCGCCCAGGACCTTCTCCTTCACCCCTCCGATCGGCAGGACCCGTCCCCGGAGGGTGATCTCGCCGGTCATCGCGATGTCGTGTCGGGCGGAGCGCCCGGAGAGCGCCGAGACCAGCGCCGTCGCCATGGTCACGCCCGCCGAGGGGCCATCCTTCGGAATCGCCCCCGCCGGCACGTGGATGTGGACGTCGCGGTCGAACATCTCATCGGGGATCCGGAGGCCGGCCGCGTGCGAGCGGGCGTAGGTCCAGGCCGCGCGGGCCGATTCCTTCATCACGTCGCCCAGCTGCCCGGTGAGCACCAGCTCGCCCTTCCCCCGCATGGTGGAGGCTTCGACGAACATGATGTCGCCACCGGCGGGCGTGTAGTACATCCCGGTCGCCACGCCGACCGCATCCTCGCGGGCCGCCTTTTCCGGGTGAATCCGGGGCCGACCGAGGTAGTCGTCGACCATCTCGCGGTCGATCACGATCGCGCCGGTGACCTCGCCCGCGGCGATTCTCCGGGCGACCTTCCGGGCCAGCTTGCCGATCTCCCGCTCCAGCTGGCGGACCCCCGACTCGCGGGTGTAGCCGCTGATGACTTCACCCAGCGCGTCGTCCGTGATGGTCACGTCCCGGCCCGCCACGCCGTTCTCCTCCAGCTGCCGCGGAATCAGGTACTTCTGGGCGATGATCTTCTTCTCGCCCTCGGTATAGCCGGAGAATTCGACCATCTCCAGCCGATCAAGCAACGGGCCGGGAATGTTCTGGACGAAGTTCGCGGTGCAGATGAACAGCACCTCGCTCAGATCGAACGGGACCCCGAGGTAGTGATCGACGAAGGTGTCGTTCTGTGCCGGATCGAGCACCTCGAGGAGGGCGGACGCCGGATCGCCCTGGAAGGACACCCCAAGCTTGTCGATCTCGTCGAGCAGGAAGACCGGGTTCTTGGTACCGACCTGCTTCAGGCCCTGGATGATCCGCCCCGGCATCGCGCCCACGTAGGTACGCCGATGGCCCCGAATGTCGGCCTCGTCGCGGGCGCCCCCCAACGAGATCCTGACATACTTGCGGCCCATGGCCCGGGCGATCGACTTCGCCACCGAGGTCTTGCCCACCCCGGGCGGACCCACGAAGAGCAGGATCGGGCCCTTGGCCTTGTCGTCCGGGTTGCCCGGGGTCTCCCTGGCCTCGCCGCGGGGCAGCTCGAACTCCCCGGTCTGGGTCAGCTCGCCATCGGGTGAGGTCGGGGCCGCCGGCGCCGCGGCAACCCGCGCCCTGTGGGCGGCCTGCTCCTCCTGACGGAGCTGACGCACCGCCAGGAACTCGAGCACCCGATCCTTGACGTCGCCCAGGGCGTAGTGGTCCTCCTCCAGGATCTCCGCCGCCGCCTTCAGGTCGAGGTGTTCCTCGCTCCGCTCGGTCCAGGGCAGCTCGGCAATGGTTTCCAGGTACGTTCGGATGACCTGGGTCTCCATCGATTCGCGGCCGATCCGCTCGAGGCGACTCAGTTCCCGCTCCACCTCCTTGCGGGCCTCGGGCGGGAGCGTGAGCGCAGCGAGTTTCCGCTTGAGCTCCTCCAGCTCGCCGCCTTCGTCCTCTTCGCCCAGCTCCTTCCGGATCTGCTTCAGTTGCTCGCGGAGGAACATCTCCCGCTGCCGCTCGCCCAGCTCCTCCTGGACCTGGGTCTTGATCTCCTCCTGGGCGTCGAGCACGGAGATCTGGCGCTGCACGTGGACCAGCACCCGGCGGAGCCGCTCCTCGACCGACAGGGTCTCGAGGAGCGCCTGGCGCTGCTGGGCGCTGATATCGATGTAGCCAGCGACCAGATCGGCGAAGCGGCCCGGGTCCTCGGTGCTGCTCAGCACCTGCTGCACCACTTCCTCGGGCAGCCCCGACTTGTGGCCCAGCTCGGCGGCCCGCTGACGGACCTCGCGGTGGAGGGCCACGAACGCCGGATCGTCGGGCGCCAGCGGCGGAAGCTCCTCCGCCTCGCGCACGATGGCCTCGAGATACCCCTCCTTCTCACCGACGTGCATGGCGATGCCCCGCCGCTCTCCCTGGAGAAGCAGCTGCATCCCCGACAGCCCCCGCTGGATCTGGCCGATCTTGGCGATGGTTCCGATGGTATGGAGGCTTTCGGAGGTCACCTGCTCCGTGTTCTCGCGCTGGCATAGCGCAAAAACCAGACGCTCCGGCGTGGCCATCGCGGCTTCGATGGCTCGCACCGTGCCGGGGCGGCCGGCTCCGATGGGCGCGGTCACGCCCGGGAAGAGAACCACCTCTCGAAGTGGGAGTACTGGCAGGGTCAGTCGTTCGCTCATTCTGGTGTTCACACCCCGGTCACGGTGGATGCGCTCAATGTACCGCGGGCCCGGCCAACTCGCGCCGAGCACCGCTCGCATTTGAGGCACCCACCATGCCACCCGCCGGCCTCTGTCCGTATCACGTTGAATCGAAACAACTTAAGGAACAACTCCGTAGTTTGACGCTTGGCGCGGGCTGGGTGAGGGCTGCCTCCGGGTCAGGTTGAAGAGCAGCGGCATGCCAGAATGGCCGCGATCGGGAGCGCCGGTAACGCGGCGCGCGGGCGCGATCGCGGCGACCGTTGCCCCGGGGGCCGTCCTGCGCCAGATTGGTAAGCTCTTGTGGCGAAACCTTTTCGCCGAGCGTTTGCCGCCCGGATGACCGAGCCGATCGACGGAAACGAGCGCCCGCTGGCCCAGCGACTCAACGAGGCGCTGGGCGATGCCTACACGATCGAGGGTGAGATCGGTCGTGGGGGCATGGGCGTCGTGTACCGGGCCCGCGACGAGCGCCTTCATCGCCGGGTTGCGATCAAGGTCCTGCCGCCTGAGCTGGCCTTTCAGAAGGACATCCGGGAGCGGTTCACCCGGGAAGCGCAGACCGCTGCCCGCCTCTCCCATCCCCACATCGTGCCGATTCACGATGTCGGCGACCGTGGCGGCCTGGTGTATTTCGTCATGGGCTACGTCGAGGGCGAGTCGCTCGCGGCCCGAATCAAGCGACGGGGCAAGCTGCCACCCGAGGAGGCCCGGCGGATCATGAAGGAGGTGGCGGACGCGCTGTCGGCCGCCCATGGCCTGTCCATCATCCACCGGGACATCAAGCCGGACAACGTGCTGCTCGAGGGGACTCGGGGCCGCGTGATGGTGACGGACTTCGGGATCGCGAAGGCGGTCTCGGGATCGTCGGGCGCGACGCTGACCGGCATCGGGGTGGCGATCGGGACGCCGCAGTTCATGAGCCCGGAGCAGGCGGCGGGGGAACGGGAGATCGATGGCCGCTCCGACATCTACAGCCTGGGCGTGGTGACGTACCAGATGCTGACCGGCGAGCTGCCGTTCAACGCCCCGACGGTGGCCGGCATCCTGATGAAGCAGATCACCGAGCCGGCCCCGGTACTCCACCTCGATCGCCCCGACATCCCCGAGGACCTGTCGCTGGCCGTGGCGCGATGCCTGGAGAAGGATCCGGAGCACCGCTGGCCGACTGCCGACGCGCTCCGCCGCGCGCTCGAGAGCCGGACGGTCACCGGCTACCGGCCGTCCTCAACCGGCTTCACGGCGGCCCCACGCGGCGGCACCCGGCCGCGTCCCT